>CAMHQD010000075.1 GCA_946187345.1 uncultured Porphyromonadaceae bacterium
CCAGTATTTATCAGGCTTTGAGAAAGGTTTCAGCCTGCAAATTGAGCTATAGGTCTTTTTTGCGGATTGTGGGCGGCGGCGTGGTCGTAGCATTTAATTGGCAATTGCCATCGTTCGTGTGTCGCTATAATCATGGGCGGTGTTGTCGTCTGTGTCCGTGGCGTTATTGCTGTGTGTGTTGTCTGTGTCATTCCCTTTATTTAAGGTGTCTATATGGTCATATAATTGCCCCTGCTGCGCTGTATCGTCATTGGTGTACATTGTGCCATTCACGGCCTTACAGTCGCTTAAATCGCCTATATTTGCGGTGTCCGTGTATTGTGTTATAACGTCCGTGGCGGTGTCTGTTGGTGTGTTTATGGGTGTGGGTACTGGCTCCCCTTTTCCATTGGCGGTGTCGTGTGGCTTGCTTTTCCTCTTGGTGTACGTCCGTGTATATCCATTTTCCTTTTTCCAATTCTGTAAGGTCTTTTTGCTTATCTTCACTCCCATATCATTAAGGTATTGCACGTTTTCAGCAATAGACCAATCCGCATTATAATACTTTGCTATGGCGGCGGCGGTATCTGCTTTTCGCTTTTTCGCCATATCATTCAATAACATTGCTTGCACTTGTCGCTTGCTGATTCCTTGGTCCCTGCAAAACTCGCCGCAAATCTTATATTTTGGTCGCTTGTATGATTCGACTAAATGGGTGTATTTGTCGAGGTCCTCAAAAAAGGCGTTTACTGCGATATTGGCCACGTCCATTTTAGTAATAAGGTCGTTAACGTCCGTGTTGTCAATATAGGTGTGCAATTCGTAAACAGCATTATATAACAGATTGTCAAACGATATTGAAGGCCATATAAAACGCCTCAATATTAGGTTAATAAATAGTCGATGGCGGCGGCCTTGTCCATTCTTGCACCTTATTGCAACACAATGTCGATACGTGGTGCCATTGTGTTTTGTTTCCTCTGCCATTGCCCATTGGCGGCGAATAGCAATATAATCACTTGGCACGTCATAATAAGGTAATGTAACGTCATGTGGCACGTCAGTTACTTCCTTACTTCCAAAAGTGTGTATATACTTCATTACAATATCCGCAATACTCATTTTACTATCTTCAAAATCAGCGATAAATCTACTTTTGTCAACTGATTCCAAAAAGTGCAAACCAATACTATAATGTTCCTTTTCCTTTTTTATATAACTGCTTTGCACTTTCTTCATCGCGGCATAATGTACGGGGCCCTTCTTGGTATATCTGTTATCGATTGACTTGGTAGTATCTTTGTACATGGCATTATGCGCATTGTTCACGCCTATCGATTTACTTATCATTTGACTATATGGGGCGGTGTCGCCATTGGTCGCTATCCCTGCACCGCTAATTATATAACTGCTTTGCACTTTTGCGCTGTCGCTATATATTGCACTGCTTTGCACTTTGTCTGTATCGTCATGGTCATGGCGTTGTAATCGTCCGTGTTGCGGTGTCGCTGCATGGTTGGGCAATACTTCATTAACAGTCGTATAATCGTCCGTGGCGGCGTTAATGCCGTATCGATGGCACAGTGATTCAACTGTGTACGTGGGGCCTTGCCTATATTCAAAATTATCTGTGCAATTCCCTGCAAATTGTTGGTTTAACTTATTGGCGGCATTATCTGTGTCGATGCCCAAAAGACTTTTATAATCGTCAGTCAAGGCGGTGTAAAGGCTTTTATATAATTCCCCATTCACGGCTGTGTCGAGTACATATAACGCCCTGTATCGGTTGCCTTTTATCATATTGTTTTGCGTTGTGTAAATGATAGTAGGCATTATTTTGCTGTTGGCCATGATGTCGCAAAATCCCCAATATGTAACGTCCGTGTGGTCTATGTCAATGGCAATTACTTGACTACCAATGAAATTGACATTAATCCGCTCATTGTAGTCAAACGTGTCACCGCTGTGCCTGAATAGGTGGCAAAACGCATAACCTTTTGATAGATAGTTAATTAATTCATTGGGCGTGGTAGTTACTTCGTGGTACACACTATTTGCCCAATTCGCTTTAACATTCTTGTCCTCAATGGGCTGTGTGGTTAATGATAACTTAAAATTAAAATTACTCATTTTGCTGTCGTTTTGTTGTTTATTATTGAAAATCTGTCGTTTAGTAAAAAAATGGGGATTGTGGATAACGACAGTAAAAACCACTTCACGCCTTTTGCGCTTGATGGCGTTAATCCCCATTTCTGTGTCATTGGTTAACGTCCGTGTCGCTGTTACTCATTGGTGTTTGGGTCGGCTCCCCTTTTCCATTGGCGGTGTTTTCTGTGGCGTTATTTGCCTTTATCATGGCGGTGGCGATGGCGTTTATATTCGCCATAACGTTTCGATAGGTTGTTTCCTTGTTGCGCCTACTCGCTGCGATTTTGGCGTTGCGTTGTCGCTTGCTGTCCTCGTCCATTAATCTGTAATGGCGTTTTACGGATTCGCTTATTTTGGCCTTGGCCTCGTCTGTGTGTTTTACGTTATGCATATTATTCTCTTTTATTATAAATAGTCTAAACTTTTCAAAAGGTTTTAATTTTTCGTTACAAATATACTATTTTTTTGGCAAATCATTAACACAATGGGTTAAAACGTTGTATCTCAATGGTTAAGAAAAATATATTTTTTTGTGGGGGGGGTATGGTGTTTTTTTGTGGCGTATCGTCCAAACCGCTCCTAACTTTTGTTTACACAAACGGCAAAAAATCACCAACCATTTTTTAACCGCCTGAATATCAATCATAATTACAACTTTTTATTAAATTTTTGTCCATTTCGTCCATTTGCCCCTGCTGCATTGTTAGTGTGGTCGCTGTCTGTGGTGGCTGTGGCTCGCTATCTTCATGGCGGTGGCTGTCGCTCTGTGGCGGTGTAACTCTATCGCTGTCCCTCTGTCGCCCTCTGTAACTCTATCTTCATGGTCGCTGTTCCCTCTATCGCGGTGGCTATCTTCATGGCTATTGTGGTCGCTTTGTGGTGGCTGTGGCTCGCTATCTTCATGGTGTCTGTTGTTGTTCCCTCTGTCGCTATCGCTGTGGCTGTGGCTCGCTATCGCTGTGGCGGTGGTTGTGACTCTATCGTCATTGCTGTTGGTCGCTGTGGTTGCTGTCTGTGACTCTGTGGTCGCGGTATCGCGGTGGCTGTATATCTTCATGGTGGGGGGCTGGCCTCTAAAACAAAAAAACCACACATTAATTTGTGTGGCAAAACAACCATTTTTCCTTAATATGCATACTTTTTGAAAGGTGTTGACAGAGTTTTTTGTCGTACCTTTATATATAAATATCATGTTTTTTCAATTTTTTGGGGGATAGTAAGGAAGTGCCAAATGTGGTGTTTTGGCAGACATACGCATTAAGAGTTCAAAATGTATTTTTTTTGCTAACTGCAATTCGTCAACTAATTGTCCATTTTGAGTCTCTAATTGTTGTTTGGTGTTTATCATTTCATTTAATTGTTCCTCTGCAATTGAGATTTGCGACTTTAACGCATATAGTTCACGCGGGGTTTTATATTTTTTAACACTTTTGTCTTTTATGCCCTTTGGGGTGACGTTCAATGCGCACTATGCGCTTAAATTCTTCATCGTATGTCATTGGAGTCAATATGCCGTGATTGCTCTTATATAGTTTGGTGCTACCCTTAGCAAAAGGAAAGAAAACCCATTTGCTGATTTGACCGCTGACATGGGTGATTGTAATTTCCGTGCACCGCTTGCCCTCAAGCACTTTAGCAGTTACCACCACATTTGCAATTAATGTGTGAATGATGTTGTACATTTCTTGCAGGTTGTCCATCTTGCTGATTGCCTCATTGTTTGCATTCAAACGGTCAATTAAATTTTGGCCGCGGTCTAATGCTTGAAGCATTTCGCGGTAATTATTGATTTCTGCCAAATACTGTGCCTTATCATTTTGTGCTTGCTGTGCTTCACCTTTTACCCTATCGCGTTGTGCTTTCATTGTCGCTTCATCTATAAGGCCATTAATGTAAGTATTGGCAACGCGCTGCATTTTTTCACCCACCTTTTCAATGAGGCTATCGCATATAGCTATTTTTTGCTCTAATATTGTTATTTTTTGCTCAATTTCCTCAGTTTTAGTGGCTTTGTCAAAAGTCATTGTCATTAGGAAGTCAAGTTTAACTTCTTCCCACAAGATGCTGTCCATTGCATTGATGTCAACATTTGTCTTGTTATCGCATTGATGATGGTAATGCCTTGGGCAATGGTACACGCCCGTAGAAGATACCATAAAGTGTTTGCCACATGATGGGCAAGTTATCAGTTTGCAGCCAAAATAAAATTTGCTGCTTTTGTTCGCGCATGTGTCATTTGATGCGCGTTTTCGCGCTACTTCGTCCCATGTTTTTTGGTCAATTATGACCGGATAGACTCTTTCAACGCCATGACGTGTAATACATCTACCTGTGTAGCACTCATCGCTAAGTATATCGCGCAATTTGAAAGGACTTATAGCGTAGCCTCGTTTTTGCAACTCAGTCGCTAAACGATTGTAGCCCATGTCGCTATTGAGGTATTCGCTGTAGCAAAGCCTTACAAATGCCGCTTCTTTCTCGTCTATTTGGTAGTATTTGTTCGCATCGAGTCTGTAGCCCAACTTGGGTCTTATACCACCACTATACTTTGCCTTCAATGCGTTTGCCTTTTTACCTCTTGCAAATCTCGCTGCCTTGTTGCGCATTTCGCTTTCCGCCATTTGCGCAAACAACGTGAACATGGTCTCGCTCGCTTCATTGATTGAACCGTCTTCATTTAGCAATACGATACTTGGCTCAAAAATTCTCAGTTGTATTTTTTTTGAAACCAAAAGTTCAAGAATACTGAATAATATTTTTTTCTTTCGCGCTATTCGCGATACCTCCCACGCATACACAATTGCTACATCTTCAGAGGCAATGACCTCTTTAAGGCGGTTGAGGCCTTTGCGTTGTTCTTCAGTCAGTTTAATGCCGCTTTCCTTTTCCGCGATTGGGATGATGTCTTCATCGCCATATCCGTCCTTTACCGCCATGTTATAAAGTTGTCGTTCTTGCTCGTCAAATGACTGACGTTCAGTTGACACTCGCACCAATAGAATTGCTTTTTTTGCCATATCTTTTAATTTAATTGTTTGATAGTGCAAAGATAAGCAATATGTCATAATCCTGCAAATCGTCAACATGATGCCCTATAATATCCTCAAACTCATTGAGGACGATGAGACACTTTCCACTTGCCAGCAGTTCGATGCCGAAGATAACAGAAGCGACAGCGGCTATTAACTTATTATAGGTGTTTAACTTACGCCAATGGAGTTTATAGAGAAGTATCATCGTTAATAGTCCATTAAATTTCTGCAAAGATACAAAATCCTTGTCTTTTTGTGGCATACGTGAGATTTTTTCTTGATATCATTCGTCGATTTTGGTGCTTTTACGTCTTATATAGAGGAACGCCGAATTGACGTTTTTGAGATTATGTTTGACAGCGGACGCATAAATATTGACCGGGAGATAGACGCTTATCTTGACTCGCTGACGCGGTTTGCCTATTTCCGCACCGGCGACCGAACCGAGGCCGAGGATATAGTGTACGAGGCCGTGCTGCGCCTGCTTGAAAATAGCGAGAAGGTTAACGACGTGAAGTGCTACTTGTTCCGCATCGTTTACAACCTTTGTCAAGACAGGTTCAGAAATAAACAGATTTCCACAATCTCTCTCGAAGCCGTTGATATGGCCGATGAAGCGGATAACAGGCTTGACCAGGAGGAGATTGACCGCATCAACCGCTTGCTGGATGACTTGCCGCCCTGTGAGGCCGAGATTGTGAGAATGAATGTGGTTGACGAACTCTCGTTTGTGGAAATCAGTCACATACTCAATGTGCCACAATCTACAGCAAAATCACGGTTTTATTCGGGAATGAAAAAACTTAGAGAAAAGTATTTCACTAATAATCAATGACCGATATGGACGAATATCAAGACATAAAAGAATTATTGAGGCCACGACGCTCAATCGGCGCGTCGCCGGCGCTGCGCCAACGAGTCCGCGCCGCCTCTGCCCACAACCACAGGCCCCCCGGCGCGATGTGGCTACGGAGTGCCGCGGCTGCCGCCTGCATAGTGCTGATGGTTGGAGCGGCAATGTTTTTCAATGGCAAACAATCTATCGCATCATCGCGGGGCAGCGAGTGCGTCGTGTATGTAGCAGGGCAGAAGGCCAGTGGCGATGAGGCTCAATCGATAGCCGAAGCCGATGTCGCGAGGATGGAGCAATTCATGCGCACCGTAGCCCTCCAAAATGCTGCCGAGCAAGAAAAAGTAAGTCAATTCATGCAACATAAATCCATCGAGAAATGAAACGGTTAATCATCATAATAACGTGCATTGTCACTGCCATTGCGGTCTATGCCAGCCCGCCGATGTTGAACGTCGAGAGCCTGTTTGACGGTCGCTACAACGACAACAAGAGTGTCACCATATCGATCTACAAGAACAATGGCAACTACTACCGCGGGATGACAGTAAAGAACAATCCGGGTATCGTCAAGAGAATTGCCGATACCATATCTAAAGATGTGCCAAGGGCAAAAGAATACTCCGATTATAATGGGCCTGACGGGCAATACACATCGCTCCAAATAGTCAACTACGGCGAGATCATCTACATTGGTCTGCAACGCGACAAGCATGGCGGAGCATTCTTCTTCATTCAAGGCAAAGAAAAAGCATTCAAATAACTTATAAACAACTCATTATGAACAAACTCTTGAAAGCCATCATCTTGATGGCTCTACTCCCCGCATCTCTTTTTGCGCAAGAAGATAATGATTCAACATCCATCGACTCCATTGCCAACTATTGGGATAAAGTGCTGGAACTTAACGAAGTGGTGGTGGTGGGACATCGCACAGTGCTCAAGCAAGAACCCGACCGCATCGTTTATCTCACCAAGAATGATGAGTTCGTCAAGGGGCTGAACGGCATCGAGGTGCTAGACCGCATCCCTCGTGTGACGGTAGAGGGCGATGCCGTGACTGTTGCCGGCAAGGCATCGGTGCGCTACATCGTTGATGGGAGGCTGTTGGAAATGACCGATGATGCCATTGCCATGCAACTGAAGAACCTGAAGGCAACGGGCATCGAGAAAATAGAAGTGCTCACCACACCACCAGCCAAATATGCCACCGGGGCCAATGTGGCTTTCATCAGCATCACCACACGCAATGAGTCGCTCGGCACGCGTGGCAACGTCTGGGGGCGGGGCATTGCACGTGAGGGCTTCAGTTATATGCTCGGAGGCAACTTGTCGCACACGACTCGCAAGGTTGAACTCTCGGTTGACGCAAACTGGAATGACAACCGAGGCATCAATGACCTTGACCGCACATTCACCTTCGGTGACCATGTGAAAACCTCTAACCGAAGCACGCATTTCACCAACCGCGCTTTTGGCGTTAACGGGCTTTTCAAGTATAAATTCACAGGCCGAATTAGTGCTGGTGTCATAACCAATTTCAACACCACCCGAATGAGCAGCAAATTAAGCGATGTCACTAATGACAACGGCAATGTTTTCAGTTCCAGCAACCACTCGCCGTCTCGCCCCAACAATGCGCTCACGTTGACGGCTTTTGCCGATTGGCAACTTGACGAAAAAGGCAAGACGCTAAGCCTCACCTACAACTGGTTCAACAAATCAGTCAAGTCATTCTCGGATGTGACCACAACATGGAACGGCGGCTCGACACGCTTGACCAATGACGGGCACAACAAGTATCACATCCATTCAGTGAAACTCGATGCCACTGTGCCATTCAAAGCATTCAAGATGGAAACTGGCGTAGCCTTCACCGCTATTGGCAACAAAACGACATTGACAGCCGGGACTTATGACGATTCACAGTGGGTGCGTGATCCTTCGCAAAGCAACAGTTTTAATTACAACGAGAGCACTGTTGCCGCTTATGCCAGTGCCGAAAAGAGTTTCAGCGACTCTTTTTTTGCGAAACTGGGGTTACGCTACGAGCACACCGACGTGAAAGGGCATCAGTCGATAGGCGATGAAAGACATAACGATAATTATGGCTATTTGTTCCCTTCGTTAAACCTCAGTTGGAACAATCGAAGTGTAGGTCGTTTTTCCATATCCTACTCTATGGGCATCACACGGCCAAACTTCGGCGACCTTAATCCTTTCCGCTACCACACTACCACAACCGACTATGTGTCGGGCAATCCTAATCTCCGCCCCAGTATCTCTCACAACGCCGAACTGAACTATAGTTTCAAGGGATTCTACGCTGTGTTGTATAATTCCTATAATCGCAATGCGATTGCTTATGTGACGCGGTTCAATGCCGACGGCTCGCAATTCTCAATTCCCGAGAACTGCATCGACAACAACAAACTGGGGCTTTACGCCTCCTTCTACCGCTCAATCTTCGACCGGTGGAACGTGAACATTGGCGGCGAAGTGTTCAACACACGTGCTAAATCAAAGATTGATGATTTTCGTGAGCATGACGACACCAGTTGGAGCGGCAAAATTGAGTTGAGTTCGTCATGGATGCTCAATCGCGCCAAGACACTTATCCTCAACGTCCGGTTCAGCCATTATTTTCCATATCACGAGCGTTTGGTGCGATATGAGTCAATGTCGTTGATTGGCCTTGAACTGCGATATATGCTCCTCGACAATCGCCTGACGCTGACCGCCGCCGTGAACGATCCATTCGGTTGGAACATTACCAAATCAACAGCATTGTATAACGACTATGGCGTCTATACCCGCAATAACATCCACAGCCACGCCGTCTCGCTGCGTGTCTCATACTCATTCGGCGGCAAGAAGGTGAGCAACGTCTATCGCGACACCAAAGAGCGCGAGTCCACTCGCTCCTATTAGCCGCTGAGCGAGTATGCCACTTATTAATTCCGTTTTCTAAGCAATATTTGGAGATTACGTTCCGTTATCATTTATGCAAGTTTAAGAAATAGAAAATGAAATAATGTTGGTGAAACAGCACAAATGAACATCTTCACCGGCAAGGAACATAATGGGCAGGCCAAGATTTTTATTGAGTGTGACATCCATAAACTCACAAAGTCCGAGATGGTTTGGTATAAGACCGACTCCAAAGAGGAAATGGCCCGTTTCAAGAAAGACAGCAGAATAGACAATAACTAATGTAACAACGTCTTTTATAGGCACAAGCGGTTGGTTTACCTTTGCAGTATATCAACCGCTTAACTTATGGCTATTTCACTGACATTATTACGGTGCGCAGATGTTCGTCATGTCGTGGTACTTCTTGTTCGGCAACGCCTGACCGTTGTATCTCCTCGGTGTGTGCCAGGACTTCAAGCACTTCACCTTTTGTGTCTCGGTGATCATTCTGAACACCGATGGCATGGCTGCAAAGTCGATGTGCCGTTCATACAACTCACGACCCTCGACGAGCACTTGGATGCAAAGCAGGTGACGATAGTAGGCAACAAGTAGATTTTTGCTAATTAATGAAATAATGATTACCTTTGTAGCGAAGTAACTGGCAAAATCATTAGCATATGGCT
>CAMHQD010000076.1 GCA_946187345.1 uncultured Porphyromonadaceae bacterium
GCGGTCGCTACCTGTGGGGCGCGGGCTTGGCTGCGCTGATGGCTGCGATGCAGTTGCACAGCAACCATGTGCAGATGACCTACTACTCGCTCGTGCTCGTTGTGGCGCTGGCGGTGGCCTTCCTGGTGACGGCCGTGAGAGAGAAGCGGTTGTCGCGCTGGTGCAAGGCCACGGCGATCCTGATTGTCGCCGCCGTGCTGGCGGTGGCGGCCAACCTGCCCAACCTCTACATGACAGCCCGCTACACGCCCGAGACCATCCGCGGCGGTCACAGCGAACTCTCGCAGCCGGCCGGCGACAATGCCACGGCCGGCGGCCTCGACAAGGACTATATCACGGCGTGGAGTTATGGAATCGACGAGACGCTGACGCTGCTGGTGCCCAACGCCAAGGGCGGCGCCACGCTGCGTCCGGAGGGCGGCGGCAACAAGTTCCTCACGCTTGACGAGGTGAAGGGGGCCGACAAGGCGCTGGCCGAGGTGACCGGCGACGCGCAGATGCGTTCGGCCCTGCGCGGACAGTTGCTCAACCAGTTGCCGCAGTACTTCGGCGACCAGCCGATGACCAACGGGCCGGTGTATGTGGGCGCGATTATTGTGGCGCTGTTCCTGTTGGGCTGCATTGTCGTCGAGGGGCCGATCAAGTGGGCGTTGCTGTTGTCGACCATCGTGAGCGTGCTGCTGGCGTGGGGTCACAACGCGATGTGGCTCACCGACTTCCTGATAGATCATATGCCCATGTACAACAAGTTCCGGTCGCCGTCGAGCGCGCTCATCATCGCCGAGGTCGCGATGCCGGCGCTGGCCTTGCTGGGCTTGCGCGAGTTGATCTCGCGGCCCGGCCGTCGCGTGCCGCTTGGCGGCAATAAGCCCCGGGTGGGCGCGGTGGCGCTGGCCACGACGGGCCTGACGGCGCTGGTGTGTCTTGTGATTGCCGTGTGGCCCGGCGTGGTGGGCTTGTGGAACAGCGGCGACACCGACCGGCAGTTGCTGGAGATGGCCCGCGAGACGCCCGAGGTGGCGGCCGCGGTGGAGGGCGTGCGCGCCTCGATGGTGAGTGCCGACGCGTGGCGCTCGTTCTTCTTCCTTGTGGTGGCGCTGGTGCCGATGTCGCTCACCGTCATGGGCAAACTGCGCGGCCGCTACACTGTTGCGGCGCTCGCCGTGCTCACCGTGTGTGACCTGTATAGCGTCTGCCACCGCTACGTCAACGAGGACTCGTTTGTCCCCGCCAGTTCGCAGCGTCAGCAGTTCGCCATGCGTCCGGTCGATGAGCAGATTCTCGCCGACACCGCCTCGCATTACCGCGTGATGGACTATCAGCACTTTGCCGAGGCGATGCCGAGTTACTACCACAAGACGGTGGGCGGCTACCATGCGGCCAAACTCAAGCGCTATAACGACCTGATTGAGCACCAGATCGCCAAAGGCAACATGGAGGTGCTGAATATGTTGAACGCGAAGTACTTCATTCTTGACGACAACACCGTGCAACTCAATCCTGACGCGTATGGCAACGCGTGGATGGTGGACAGCGTGGCCGTGGTGAGCGGCGCGAACGCCGAGATGGCCGCTCTCGACAGCATTGACGCGCGCCATGTGGCGGTAACCGACACCGCCTTCGCGGCCCTTGCCGCCGCCGCGCGTGTCGCGACGGCCGGCGACACGGTGCGCCTCACCTCTTACGCTCCCGACCGCCTCACCTACCGCGCCCACAGCGCGGCCGGCGGCGTGGCGGTCTTCAGCGAGGTGTTCTTCCCGTGGGGCTGGACCGCGACAATCGACGGCAAGCCGGCGGACATCGCGCGTGTCAACTATGTGTTGCGCGCGATGGCGTTGCCGGCGGGCGACCACACGGTGGTCATGGAGTTCAAGCCGGCGGAGGTCAAGGTGACGACGAATATCGCCACCACGGCCATCATAGCCATTTTCCTGCTGCTGCTGGCGGCATTGAACCAAAGCGTGTGGCAGAGCCGCCGCGCGTGGTCGGTGAAGTCGTGACAAACCGTTGTTTTTGTGACCGGCGATGAACCTGATAGAGCGATACACGAGCGCATGGGGGCGCCTGCGGCGCAGTCACGGCTACGGCATCCACTCGCCGTTCGCCTTCCGTTTTGTGCTCGATGTGCTCTGTGAGCGCCTGCCTTATTACAGTTACGGCTACATCAACGATTTGCGTCAGGCCGTTGTCGAGACGGTGCGCACAGGCTTCTGGCGGCATCCGCGTGTGATTTCGGCCAAGAACGCGCGTATGCTGTTTCGCATCACCAACTACTTCAATCCGTCTTGTGTGCTGCAGGTGGGCACGAGTTACGGCGTGAGTTGCGCCTGCATGATGGCCGTTAACAGCCGCTCCCGCTTGTGGCTCTATGAGCCGCACCTTGACGCCTACCCTGTGGTGGCGCGTGTGCTGGCTCCCTACCTTGAGCGTGTCGCCACCCACGACGATCTCCCTCACGCGATCTCGGCGTGGCGGCGCGCGGCGGCCGACGCGGGTGAGCCGCCGTTTGTGCTCGTCAATGACCTGCCGGGCGGCGAGGGGGACTACGAGTGCGCGCGCGGTTTGCTGCTCGACGTGATTGACGCGGGCGGCACGGCGGTGCTGCGCAACCTCTCGCGCAATCCGCTCATGCGGCGCCTTTGGGACGACTGCGCCGCCCACGGCACTCACGGCCAGTTGTTCACCAACGGGCGCATCGCAGTTGTCGTCGCCGGCCGTAAACTCCAGCGCGAGATTTTCACCTTGTGGTTTTGAGGCCTCCCCGGCGCCCCTCCTGAAGGCCGGCTGTCGCGGCCTGGCCAAGGCCAGGCTCATCAGTTGTTACTTAGAATTCTTAGAGTTCTTAGAGTTCTTAGATTTCTCAGATCACTTAGATTTCTCTTATTTCTCCCATGGATGAAAAATTGCGGCAGCGGTTTGCCGCCTACCTGAAGGTGGAGCGGGCCTTGTCGCCAAACACGGCGGCCGGCTATGACCACGACGTGGCCAAACTGATGTCGTTCCTCGACGGCACCGGCCATGACGTGACCACTGCCACGGCCGATGACATCGAGCAGTTTGTGTGCGGCCTCCATGATGTGGGCATCGGCGCGCGCTCCACGGCGCGCATCATTTCGGGGCTGAAGACGTTCTACAAGTTCTTGAGGATTGAGGGCGTGATTACGTCCGAGCAAGACCCGACGGCGCTGCTCGACGCGCCACGCATCGGCCGCCATCTGCCGCAGGTGCTCACCGTGGCGGAGATTGACGCGATGGTGGCCTGCATCGACATGAGCACGCCCGAGGGCATCCGCAACCGTGCCATCATTGAGACACTCTACGGCTGCGGCCTGCGCGTGAGCGAACTGGTGAGCCTGACGCTCGGCTCGGTGGTCCGGGACGAGGCTTACGTTGTCGTGCGGCACGGCAAGGGCGACAAGCAGCGGCTTGTGCCCATCTCGCCGGTGGCCTTACATTGGATAGACGTCTATCTTGAGCAGGTGCGCGGCCGCCAGGTCATCGCGCGCGGCAACGACGACGTGCTGTTCCTCAACCGGCGCGGCGCGATGCTGTCGCGCCAGATGGTGTTTATCATCATCAAGCGGCTGTGTGAGTTGGCCGGAGTGCGCAAGACGGTGAGCCCCCACACGCTGCGGCACAGTTTCGCGACCCATCTGCTTGAGGGCGGCGCCAACCTGCGCGCCATCCAGCAGATGCTCGGCCATGAGAGCATCACCACCACCGAGGTCTATATCCACCTTGACCGCGCCCACCTGCGCGACGAGATACTCCTTCATCATCCCCGCAACAATAAATCGCCTCATGTGGACCTACGTTGAGATAGACACGTGCGCGCGGCCGCTGCCGTTCTACCTGGCGGCGGAGGAGTGGGTGGCGTCGCGGTTGGAGCGGCTCACCTGCGGCGGGCCGGCATTCTTCATGTGGCAGGTGGCCCCGACGGTGATTGTGGGCCGTAACCAGTTGATGGACAGCGAGGTGGATATGGACTACTGCCGTCGCGCGGGCATCGCCGTGTGGCGGCGCAAGAGCGGCGGGGGAGCCGTTTATGCCGACCTTGACAACGTGATGATGAGTTATGTGGCGCGCAACGCGCCGGGCAGTGATGTGCCCACGACCTTTTCCCGCTACACCGCGGCGGTGGCGGCAATGCTGCGCTCGCTGGGCATCGCCGAGGCCGAGGCCGGCGGCCGCAACGATGTTCTCATCGGCACTAACAAGGTGAGCGGCAACGCGTTCTACCACACGTCGCGCTGCAGCGTCGTCCACGGCACGATGCTCGTGGCGGCCGATGTGGCGACAATGGCGCGCGCCCTCACTCCGCCGCCGGGCAAACTCCGCAGCAAGGGTGTGGCGAGCGTGCCGGCACGCGTGACCACACTGCGCCGGCACCTGCCCGGGCTGACTGTAGGGGAGTTTATCGCCCACGCGCGGCGCACGCTCTGCGGCGGGCGCGTCGCGCGGCTCACGGCGGCCGATGTGGCCGAAATCGGTGAGATTATGCAAGAGTATCTGCGGCCGGAATTTCTCACGGGGCGCAACCCGCGCGCCACGGCCGCGCGCCACGCCAGAGTGGAGGGCGTGGGGGAGTTTGACATCGCCGTCGAGATGAACCACGGCGTGATTGCCGACGTGCGCCTGGCCGGCGACTTCTTTGTGCTGGGCGACATTGACGCGGAAATCGTCGGCCGGCTGCGCGGGCGGCCTCTCGAGCCGGAGGCCCTCGCGCTGGCCCTAACCGGCGTTGACGTCTCGCGCGTTATCCACGGCCTGACCACGCCCCGCCTCATCGCCCTGCTCACCGCCGCCGATATATAATAGCCCTGGCGGCAATATCTCTTTAGCGGGACGAGTGGTCGATTATTTTTTGACGAACTCGACGCGGCGGTTGCGGGCGCGGCCCTCGTTGGTGGAGTTGTCGGCGATTGGCTCGTTGGAGCCTTTGCCCACGGCGCTCAGGCGGCTGCGGTCCACGCCGAGTTCCACAAGTTTGAGCACGATGGCCTCGGCGCGCTGCTGCGAGAGGCGGTCGTTGGTGGCCGCGCTGCCGGTGTTGTCGCAGTGGCCTTGCACCTCAAAATTGAGGCTCGGCTGCTCGTCCATCAATTTCTTGATGCGGTTGATCTCCACCATGCTCTCGGGCTTGATGGTCGCCTTGGCCACGTCAAAGGTGATAGCGTAGGTCACAATCTTGCCCTCGCTCATCACGCGGTCGTAGAGGGGCACGGCGCCCTGCGCGAGGCGGAAGCCGGTGAGCAGGTAGCGGTGGTCCTCCCAGTCCTCGCCGCGGATGGAGAAAGCGGTAGGGGCTTTCACGTTAGGCAGGTTGGCAATGCGCGTGCCGTTGATGTAAATCTTCATGGCGCGCTTGTTGAACGAGAGCGCGAAGTGGTTCCACGCGTTCTGCCGCTCGATGGTTTCCAACGCGTCGTACCTGCCATAGACTTCACCCTCCTGCGGCTTTTGAATGTCCCAACTGACAGCCTCCTCGGTGGCGATATGGATATTGCCGGAGTCATTGGATTCGGCGTCTAACAGGCGCAGATGGATGCAAGCGTTGTAGTCCTCCGCGCCGTTGCACCAGTAGTCAAACTCGAGCGTGAACTGCTCGGGCAGGTAGTTCTTGCTGTCGCCATTGATGAGCGGCACTATCTCCGCGTTGTCGTTCTCGAGGAAGATGCACATGCGTCCGTCGTGCTTCGCCACCTCGGCGGAACCGTTCACCAAGTCCCACTGGCTGGGGAACTCGCCCAGTTGCTCGCCCTCGAGGTCGTCGGCAAAAATCACCACGTCGCCCGGCACAAAGTCGGTCTTGGCATAGGCAGTCTCGGCGGTGCGCATGGCAGGAGCGGCGCTCTCGGCGGCACTCTCTTGTTCATCGCGCTGCTCCGGCTCGTCCTGCCGCTCGGCTTTATCGGCCTTCTTGTCCTTCTTGGTGGCGGCCTCCTCAATCTTGTCTATCGCTTTGCCGGCGGCCTTCTGGCCCAGATTGCGCAGCCAACCCTGCGCCGACACATCGGCCGGCGCGGCAATTAACGCGGCGACTGCCGCCACAATCATCAGTCTTTTCATTGTTAAAAAGGTATTATTTAGGTTGATAAATTATTGGTAGCGATTGTTACACGCCGCAAAAATAGCATATTTTTCCATTTCCACCAAATAAAAGCGCCATTTTCCGCACCATTATCAAATCCTCAAGTTCAATCCGGTGTTGAACTTCCTGGTTTTGGAGGAGGTGATTGGTTGGCGTTGTGGGGTGGGGCGGCGGTGTTGTAGTTTTGTGGCGTTAAACCACACACACACTTTTTTTATGACCGAGAATAGCAAAGATTGGGTGCAGTACGGCACCGCGGTGGGTATGGTGGCGACGGGCTGCGTGCTGTCGGTGATGAGTTTTGTCACGCTGCACGCGGTTCACCACACGGTGCTCGCGTTTGTGGGCGAGGCCATCAGTTTCGCCGGCGCGGTATTCGGCATCTCGCTCTACGCCCGCAGCAAACTGCGCCGCCCCGAGAAAGCCTCACCTGAGAGAAAAGACAAGAGAACACGAGAAGCGGAAAATCGAGATGAGAAAGATTAACGAGATTATCATTCATTGCAGCGCCACGCCTGCCGGCCGCGACGTGAGCACGCGTGACATCCGCCGTTGGCACGTCAAGGGCCGCGGCTGGAGTGACATCGGCTACCACTACGTCATCCGCCTGGACGGTACGGTGGAGCGCGGCCGTCCGCTGGAGCGCATGGGCGCGCACTGCGTCGGCCACAATGCGCGCAGCATCGGCATCTGCTATGTGGGCGGCCTGGCGGCCGACGGCTCGCCGTGCGATACCCGCACGGCCGCCCAGCGCGTGGCGCTGCGCAAATTGGTGGCCGGGCTGCGCACGGCCTTTCCCGGCGCGACGGTTCACGGCCATAACGAGTACGCGGCCAAGGCGTGCCCCTGCTTCGACGTCCGCGCCGAGTTTCCCGATTAGCCGCGCCCCGGAAAGTTTAGCCCATCGTAAAAATTTTAACCTCAAGTTTCTAAGAAATTTGAGTTAAATAAAATCCTCAGTCGTCCAAACCCACGATAGTGGGTTACACGAACCCACCAAGTGGGTTTTACAAAAACCCCAGGTTGACACCGTCAGGTGGCTACCTGGGGTTGACGAGGTGAATATTTGACTGCTACCTCGAAGAGGTTGCACTCTCGCGCGAGATGGTGCAACCTCTTCGAGGTAGCGCCATCTGTTACTCCGCTTCATGCCCCCAGGTAGTCGCCTGCGGCTCCAACCTGGGGTTTTTCTAAAACCTCTGACGAGGTTTGTGCAACCCGCCGAAGCGGGTTGTGATGAATGTCGAGTTGCGGCAATCTGTTTGCCGCCAGGCTACACAAACGGCCAAAAGTGTTCGCTGCCAGCAAACATTTTTGGCCGATTTTGTTTGCCTGTATCAAACAAAAATTTTTATGTGCTCTTGAAAACTATTATTATCTTGTCTAAAATTCATGTTTGAAGGTGAGCCAGTGGCGGCGCTCGTCGGGGTCGAGGCGCTCGATGGCGTAGCGCAGGGCGGTGCGCGGCATGGTGGCGGCGTGCTCCGTGAGGAAGGCTCGCAGCGGTTCGGGTCCGACGCGTTTGCCCATCTCGCGCAGCAGCCACCCCACGGCCTTGTGCATCAGGTCATGAGGGTGATGCAGGTGCCACAGGGCGTAGCGCAAGGTGAAGGAGGCGTCGCCGTGGCGCAGCGGCTCCATCGTCGCCACAATCGACATCCGCTGCTCCCACAGGTTGTCGCTGGCGGCCAGACGGTCCATCACGGCGAGTTTGGCCGCCGCGTCATAGCGCGAGGGCAGCAATAGCCAGTGTCCGAGCATTTTATATGCAGTCAGGTCCACCAAATCCCAGTTGTTGGCGCGCCGCGCGTGAGCCAGGTAGAACTCGACGAGGCTGTCGCGCGCGGCGACCGCGCCGGCGTCTTCATTGGCGGGCAGGCGGGAGGACAGTTTCTCAAAGCGGCTGACGACCGACAGCAACGCGCAGAGCCTCACCTCGTGCCAGGGCGAGGCGAGCAGCGTCTCCAGTTGGCTGAGCGGCAGCGAGCCGCAGCGCTTGGCGAAGGCCCGTGTGGCCGGCACCTTCAGCCCGAGGAAGCGGTCGCCGGCGCCGTACTGGCCGGGCGCCGTCTTGAAAAAGCGCGCCAACTGCCGCGCCTGCGCCGCGTCGCCCGCCGCCTCCATCGCCGCAATGGCTTCGCCGGCCTCTACAAAATTATTCCCATTCTTCATCATCATGCCGAATATCTGTGGCAAAGGTACTCAAAACAAGCGGACCGCGCAAATGGTTGCCGTTTTTCTTTGGGCATCAGAGACGGGTGCTCCGGCGCGAGGTCGGCCGCCCTCCTCAATCGCAGCCCCCTCCTTTGGGAGTGGCGGGGAGAGGAAACCCGCTTTTCGGACACAAAAAAAGCCACCGCTGCAGCGGTGGCTTGGTGACCCCGGTGGGACTCGAACCCACGACCCATTGATTAAGAGTCAATTGCTCTACCAGCTGAGCTACGGAGTCATCGTTGCTGGTATTATTTCCGTTTTGCGACTGCAAAGGTACTGCTTTTTTTTGAACTGACAAGCGAAAAATGAAAAAAAACGCAATTTTTCCTATTTTTTTTCTCTTTTCGCTCTTTTTCCACGCTTTTTTTGTATTTTTGTGGGAACAATTATTGAATGTTGAACGTTTATGTTGGGCGGGCACCGCCCCGCCCACGATCAACGGTCAACGGTCAACCTTTTAAACTGATTGTAGACTACCATGTACGGTAAAATGAGAACCTGGCTCGCGGACGAACTGCGAGCAATCGATGAGGCCGGCCTCTACAAGCGCGAGCGCCTCATCACCGGTGCCCAGCGCGCGGCCATCACCGTGGACGGCGTTGAGGGCGAAGTACTCAACTTTTGCGCCAACAACTATCTGGGCCTCAGTGACAACAACCGGCTTATAGAAGCCGCCACGCGCGCCATGCGCGACCACGGTTACGGCATGAGCAGCGTGCGCTTTATCTGCGGCACCCAAGACCTGCACAAGCAACTCGAGGCTGCCGTGTCACGCTTTTTCCGCACCGACGACGCCATCCTCTACGGCTCGTGTTTCGACGCCAACGGCGGACTGTTTGAGGCGCTGCTCGGCCCGGACGACGCCATCATCAGCGACGCCCTCAACCACGCGTCAATCATCGACGGGGTGCGCCTGTGCAAGGCCAAACGTTACCGCTATGCCAACGCCGACATGGCCGAACTCGAGCGTTGCCTGCAAGAGGCGCAGGCGCAGCGCTTCCGCGTCATCGCCACCGACGGCGTGTTCTCCATGGACGGCAATGTGGCCCCGATGGACAAAATCTGT
>CAMHQD010000077.1 GCA_946187345.1 uncultured Porphyromonadaceae bacterium
TTCCTTGGTAAGGAAGAGGTCGCGGGTTCAAATCCCGCCATCGGCTCAACGACATCGCTGAAGACAATAGCTTCGCCTCCTGTGGCCGTGGCTCCGCAAGGAGTGGTGGCGCCTGCAAGGGGTGAATTGTAATATGCGGTAAAGTACAGCAACAAACAATAAACATTATTTATAAGCAAAACTATGGCAAAAGAGAAATTCGAAAGAACCAAACCGCATGTCAACATCGGTACTATCGGCCACGTTGACCACGGCAAGACGACCTTGACCGCCGCCATCACCACCGTGTTGGCCAAGCTGGGTGACATCGACGCTTCGAGCGTCCGCTCGTTCGACTCGATCGACAACGCTCCCGAGGAGAAGGAGCGTGGTATCACCATCAACACCGCTCACGTTGAGTACGAGACCAAGAAGCGTCACTACGCTCACGTCGACTGCCCGGGCCACGCCGACTATGTGAAGAACATGGTTACCGGTGCCGCTCAGATGGACGGTGCTATCGTGGTGGTTGCCGCAACCGACGGCGTTATGCCGCAGACCAGCGAGCACATCCTGCTCGCCCGTCAGGTGAACGTGCCGCGTCTGGTCGTCTTCCTGAACAAGTGCGACAGCCCCGATGTCGACGAGGAGATGATCGAGCTCGTTGAGATGGACGTGCGCGACCTGCTTTCGAAGTACGACTTTGACGGTGACAACACCCCGATTATCCGCGGCTCGGCCCTCGGCGCCCTCCAGGGTGACCCGAAGTGGGAGCAGACCGTGATTGACCTGATGGATGCCGTCGACGAGTGGATTCCCGAGCCTGTCCGCGAGAAGGACAAGCCGTTCCTGATGCCCGTCGAGGACGTGTTCTCGATCACCGGCCGCGGCACCGTTGCCACGGGTCGTATCGAGACCGGTATCATCAAGGTGGGTGATGAGGTCCAGATCATGGGTCTCGGCGCCGAGATGAAGAGTGTTGTGACCGGCGTGGAGATGTTCCGCAAGTTGCTCGATCAGGGCGAGGCCGGCGACAACGTGGGTCTGCTGCTCCGCGGTATCGACTACAAGACCATCAAGCGCGGTATGGTTATCTGCCACCCGGGCATGGTGAAGCCTCACGACCACTTCAAGGCCTCGATCTACGTCTTGAAGAAGGAGGAGGGCGGCCGTCACACCCCGTTCCACAACAAGTATCGTCCGCAGTTCTACATCCGCACGCTCGACGTGACTGGCGAGATCAAGTTGCCGGAGGGCATCGAGATGGTTATGCCGGGTGACAACGTGGAGATTGAGGTGAGCCTCATCACTCCGGTGGCTTGCAGCCAGGGTCTGCGTTTCGCTATCCGTGAGGGTGGCCGCACCGTCGGTTCGGGCCAGATCACCGAGATCCTCGAGGATATCCACGAGTAATCACAATGACACCTCCGCGTGCCCCCTCCTCTTTCGGGAGGGGGTGCGGTGGAGGAATACACGGGAATAGCTCAGTCGGTAGAGCGACGGTCTCCAAAACCGTAGGTCGTGAGTTCGAGCCTTACTTCCCGTGCCAATCAAACAAACAGAGACAATGAAGAAACCGAAGATATTTGCGGACATCGAAGAGTCTTATAACGAACTTGTTTATAAGGTGTCGTGGCCGACAAAGAAGGATCTTGCGAATAGCACGGTGGTGGTGATGTCAGCTTCCATCATCTTCGCCCTCGTGATATTCTGCATCGACTTTGTGTTCAACTATGTGATGGAGCAAATCTATCACCTGCCCGCGCATATTTGAGATGGCTTCCGACCTCAAGTGTGCCGAGAGTTGAGTTGAGAGAACAAATCCCATTATCAAAACTGAAGAACCCCCAAGAGACTGACCGACGATGGCTGAGACAAAGAGCGGCGTGACATTCAAGTGGTATGTGCTGCGCACGATTTCCGGCAAGGAACTCAAGGTGAAGGAGATGATTGAGGCCGCGTGCAACAATGTCCCCGAACTGAAGCAGAACATCGAGCAGGTGTTGGTGCCGACCGAGGTTGTGTACACCATGCGTGGCGGCAAGAAAGTGCCGAAGGAGCGTGTGATGTTCAGCGGTTACGCTTACGTCAAGGCTCGTCTGGTGAGTCATGTTGAGAGTTTCTTGCAGAACACGAGCAACGTGATTGACTTCCTGCGCAGCCGCGAGGTGGACAAGCGCGCTGTTGTCGTGCCCGAGAGCCAGATCCAGCATATGCTGGGTGCGGCTCAGGAGCGCGAGGCGGCGATTGCCGAACAGATGAACGGCTATATGGTGGGCGAGAGCGTGAAGGTGAACTTCGGTCCGTTCAACGGCTTTGTGGGTGAGATCCGCGAGGTGAACCCCGAGCGTGACGAACTGACGGTGATGGTGATGGTGTTCGGTCGTGAGACGCCGTTGCGTCTCGACAGTTCGCAAGTAGAGCGAGTCTGATCCGGATTGCAGTTTTAGACTGACCTCTAAAATCTGAAATCCAGCATCTGAAGACGTAGGCTGTTCCGGAGCGTATTCTGCCGGAGGGTGTCGCGAGAGGCATTATGTTACGGGTGCCGCGGTGACATCCCGGGTAGGGTGATGCTGATGGGGCGGGCGCGTTTCGCTCGGTCGGTTGCAAATAGTTAACGCTATAAATTTTTTTCAGAACAATGGCAAAAGAAATTGCTGGACAGATCAAATTGCAGATTAAGGGTGGTGCGGCCAATCCGTCGCCTCCCGTAGGACCGGCGTTGGGTTCCAAGGGAATCAACATCATGGACTTCTGCAAGCAGTTCAATGCCCGCACTCAGGCCAGCGCCGGCAAGGTGCTTCCCGTTGTCATCACTTATTACAGCGACAAGTCGTTTGACTTCATCGTCAAGACGAGTCCGGTTCCGGTGCAGTTGCTTGCCGCATCGAAGGTGAACAAGGGTAGCGGCGAGCCCAACCGCCGCAAGGTGGCGAGCGTGACTTGGGAGCAGGTGCGCGAGATTGCCGAGGACAAGATGCCGGATTTGAACTGTTTCACGTTGGCAAGCGCGATGCGTATGGTTGCCGGCACAGCAAGGAGCATGGGTATAACCGTTAAGGGTGAGTTCCCCGATAACATTTAATTCAATCAAAATCATGGGTAAACTGACAAAAAACCAGAAGTTGGCGAATGCCAAGATTGAAGCGGGTCGGAGTTACACTCTTGCAGAGGCAGCCACGCTGGTGAAAGAGATCACTTTCACCAAGTTTGACGCTTCGGTTGATATCGACGTGCGCCTGGGTGTTGACCCCCGCAAGGCTAACCAGATGGTTCGTGGCGTGGTGTCGCTTCCCAACGGCACGGGCAAGCAAGTGCGCGTGCTGGTGTTGTGCACCGCCGACCAGGAGGCTGCCGCCCGCGAGGCGGGTGCCGACCACGTGGGCCTGGACGAGTACATCGAGAAGATCAAGGGAGGTTGGACCGATGTTGACGTGATCATTACTCAGCCGCAGATTATGGGCAAGATAGGTCCTTTGGGCCGTATTCTCGGTCCGCGCGGTTTGATGCCGAACCCCAAGAGCGGTACTGTGACACAGGATGTGGCCAAGGCCGTCAAGGAGGTGAAGCAGGGTAAGATTGACTTCAAGGTCGACAAGGGCGGTATTGTCCACACGTCGATTGGCAAGGTGTCGTTTGAGCCGGTGAAGATTGTGGAGAACGCCCGCGCGTTCATCCAGACGCTGATAAAGCTCAAGCCTGCTGCCGCCAAGGGTGCGTATATCAAGAGTATCTATCTTTCGAGCACAATGAGCAAGGGCATCAAGATCGACATCAAGTCGGTGGAGGCCTAAGCAGGACAGTCTAACCGTTTTTAATCATTGTAAGCAAGATGAAGAAAGAAGATAAAGGCTTATTGATCGAGAAGATCAAGGAAGTGCTGTCGCACTACAGTGTGATTTACCTCGCCGACACGAATATGCTCAACGCTGAGCGCACGAGCGACCTGCGTCGCGCGGCGTTCAAGGCCGGCATCAAGATGATGGTGGTGAAGAACACGCTGTTGCACAAGGCGATGGAGCAGAGCGATGTGGACTATAGCGGATTGTATCCCGCGTTGTCCGGCTCGACGACGTTGCTGCTGAGCGACACGGGCAATGCCCCTGCGAAGTTAATCAAGGGCTTCCGCCAGAAGAAAGAGACCATTCCCGCCTTCAAGGCCGCTTACGTCGAGGAGACAGTGTTCCTTGGCGAGGAGAACCTCGAGGCATTGGTGGCCCTGAAGAGCAAGAACGAACTTATCGCGGACGTTGTGGCGTTGCTGCAGTCGCCGGCGAAGAACGTCATCTCTGCGCTTCAAAGCGGTGGCAACACGCTTCATGGCGTGCTTGAGACGCTGAGCAAAAAAGAAAATTAAACAACCAACAAGAAACAATAACAATTAAAATCCAATAACAATGGCAGATTTGAAAGCATTTGCAGAACAGCTTGTTAACTTGACCGTCAAGGAGGTCAACGAACTCGCTCAGATTTTGAAGGACGAGTATGGCATCGAGCCCGCCGCCGCAGCAGTGGCCGTGGCTGCCGGTCCCGCCGCCGGTGGTGCCGCAGGTGGTGAGGAGGAGAAGACGTCGTTCGACGTGGTCCTGAAGGCCGCCGGCGACCAGAAACTCCAGGTCATCAAGAAGGTGAAGGAGCTCACCGGTCTGGGTCTGAAGGAGGCCAAGGAGCTCGTTGACAAGGCTCCCGGTGTGGTGAAGGAGGCTCTCCCGAAGGCTGAGGCCGAGGGCATGAAGGCCGAGCTCGAGTCGCTGGGCGCCGAGGTTGAGTTGAAGTAATACTTGTGGGCCGCCGCGTGCGGCTCCACGCCGCGACCCGAGCACCGCTGACGGACGGGTGGCCAGGCCGAGTGCCGGCTCCCACAACGCGGCGATCGAGGGTCAGTTAAACTCGGACGGGACAGTGTATTGTCCCGTCCGAGATTTGACGCAATAAAAGGAGATGAAAGGTTTAGAGGTTTAACGTTGAGAGGTTGAGAGGTTTAGCCAATCGCTACCGCGATTGGAAAGAAATGCAGGGCCTGGCAATGGACGAGGCAAGCCTCGTCCCTACAATGTGGCCGCCCCAGAGCAAATCCATTATCCCCGAGCGCTTGCAGGGGCAGAATTTATTCTGCCCGCCGCGAGGCTCAACCACTCAACCGCTCAACCGCTCAACCCTCAACTTTTCAACCAATTCACTCTTACATCCTTTTTTCAATGTCAGTTTCCAAACAACCAAGAATAAATTTCGCTCACGTGCGTAATCCGTATCCTTATCCGGATTTCTTAGACGTGCAGCTACAGTCATTCAGGGACTTCCTGCAACTTGACACACCGACTGAGAAAAGAAAAAACGAGGGGCTCTACAAGGTGTTCAGCGAGAATTTTCCGATTGCCGACACCCGCAACAACTTTGTGCTTGAGTTCCTTGACTACTACATCGATCCGCCCCGTTACACCATCGAGGAGTGTCTGGAGCGCGGCTTGACATACAGCGTGCCGTTGAAGGCGAAACTCAAGCTGTACTGCACCGACCCGGACCACGAGGACTTCGCGACCGCGATACAAGATGTGTATTTGGGCACGATCCCATACATGACCGACAAGGGCACGTTCGTCATCAATGGCGCTGAGCGCGTCGTGGTGTCGCAGTTGCACCGTTCGCCGGGTGTCTTCTTTGGTCAGAGCATGCACGCCAACGGCACGAAACTCTATTCGGCTCGCATCATACCGTTCCGCGGCTCATGGATTGAGTTTGCCACGGACATCAATAACGTGATGTATGCCTACATTGACCGCAAGAAGAAGTTGCCGGTGACCACATTGCTGCGTGCCATCGGTCTGGAGACTGACAATGACATTATACAAGCCTTTGGCCTTGCCGAGGAACTGAAAGTCACCAAGACAAACCTGAAGAAGGTTGTCGGTCGCAAGTTGGCGGCGCGTGTCCTTCACTCATGGAGTGAGGACACCGTTGACGAGGATACCGGCGAGGTGACCAGCACCGAGCGTAACGACATCGTGGTGGAGCGTGACTCGACCGTCGAGGAGGAGAACATCCAGGACATACTCGACAGTGGCGTGCAGACCATCCTGTTGCACCGTGAGGACGTGAACACTGGCGACTATCAGATTATTTTCAACACGCTGAGCAAGGACACCACATGCACCGAGAAGGAGGCTATCACCTACATCTATCGCCAGTTGCGCAACGCCGAGCCACCCGATGACACGAGCGCGCGTGAGGTGATCACCAACCTCTTCTTCAGTGAGAAACGATATGACCTGGGCGATGTGGGCCGTTTCCGCATCAACCGCAAACTGGGTCTGGAGACCGATCCGGACGTGCGCGTGCTCACCCGCGAGGACATCGTTGAGATTATCAAGTACCTTATCGGCCTGGTGAACAGCAAGACCGATGTTGATGATATCGATCACTTGAGCAACCGCCGCGTGCGTACCGTGGGCGAACAACTCTACAACCAGTTTGGAGTGGGCCTGGCCCGCATGGCGCGCACCATCCGCGAGCGCATGAACGTGCGCGACAACGAGGTGTTCACCCCCATGGACTTGATTAACGCCAAGACCATCTCGAGCGTGATAAACACGTTCTTCGGCACCAACGCGTTGTCGCAGTTCATGGACCAGACCAACCCTCTGGCCGAGATCACGCACAAGCGTCGTATGAGCGCGTTGGGTCCCGGCGGCTTGTCACGCGAGCGTGCCGGCTTTGAGGTGCGCGACGTGCACTACACGCACTATGGCCGTTTGTGCCCGATTGAGACGCCTGAGGGCCCGAACATCGGTCTGATCTCGTCGTTGTGTGTGTACGCCAAGATAAATAACCTCGGCTTTATCGAGACTCCTTACCGCACTGTGAAGGACTCCAAGGTGAACCTGAACAATGACGAGATTGTCTACCTCACGGCCGAGGCCGAGGAGGGTCAGGTGATCGCGCAGGGCAGTGAGCCGCTCGACGAGCAGGGCCACTTCGAGCACACGCGAGTGAAGTCGCACTTGGACGCTGACTTCCCCGTTGTCTCGCCGGACCAGGTGCAGTTGATGGACGTGTCTCCGCAACAGATCGCCTCGATTGCCGCCGCGTTGATTCCGTTCCTCGAGCATGATGACGCCAACCGCGCGTTGATGGGCGCGAACATGATGCGCCAGGCCGTGCCGCTGCTTCGCAGCGAGGCGCCGATTGTCGGCACCGGCATTGAGGCCCGGTTGGCCTATGACAGCCGCACCCAGATTCAGGCCGAGGGCGAGGGTGTTGTGGAGTATGTCGACGCTGACGTGATCCGCATCCGCTACGACCGCTCGGAGGAGGAGCAGTTTGTGAGTTTCGACGAGCCCGTGCGCGAGTACCGTCTGCCCAAGTTCCGCAAGACCAACCAGAGCACGACGATTGACCTGCGTCCCATCTGCGACCGCGGTCAGCGCGTCCACAAGGGAGACATCCTCACCGAGGGCTACTCCACCCAAGACGGCGAGTTGGCTCTGGGCCGTAACCTCAAGGTGGCTTACATGCCGTGGAAGGGTTACAACTATGAGGACGCTATCGTGCTGAACGAGCGCATGGTGCGTGAGGATATCCTGACGAGTGTCCACGTTGACGAGTACACCCTCGAGGTGCGCGAGACCAAGCGTGGCATGGAGGAGTTGACAAACGATATTCCCAACGTGAGCGAGGACGCCACGAAGGATCTTGACGAGCGCGGCATTATCCGCGTTGGCGCCCACGTCATTCCGGGCGACATTCTCATCGGAAAGATCACGCCCAAGGGCGAGAGCGATCCCACGCCGGAGGAGAAACTGTTGCGCGCCATCTTTGGCGACAAGGCCGGTGATGTGAAGGACGCGTCGCTCAAGGCCAATCCGTCGCTCAAGGGTGTGATTATCGGCACCCGTCTGTATGCCCGCGCGACCAAGAAGCCGCGCACCCGTGGCGTTGACCCCGAGATCGCCGCTTTAGACGCCGACTACGAGAAGCGTCAGTCCGAGTTGCGCGAAATCTTCCTCGACAAGTTGGCCAAGGTGACCGAGGGTCAGACGTCGACCGGTGTCAAGGACTACGTCGATAGCGAACTCGTGCCCAAGGGCGCGACGTTCACCCGCGAGGCTTTGGCCGCCATTGAGGACTATGAGTCGCTCAACCTGAGCGCGTGGACCACCGACGACCACGTTAACGACCTGGTGCGCATGTGTGTGATGAACTACCTGCGCACGAGCAAGACGATGAGCGCCGAGTTGCGCCGTAAGAAGTTCGACATCTCGATTGGTGATGACCTGCCCAGCGGCATCATGCAGTTGGCCAAGGTCTATGTTGCCAAGAAGCGCAAGATTGGCGTCGGTGACAAGATGGCCGGCCGTCACGGCAATAAGGGTATCGTGTCACGCGTTGTGCGTCAAGAGGATATGCCGTTCCTTGCCGACGGTACGCCGGTTGACCTGGTGTTGAACCCGCTGGGCGTGCCCTCGCGTATGAACCTGGGTCAGGTGTTTGAGGCTGTGCTCGGCTGGGCAGGCCGTGAGTTGAACGTGAAGTTCGCCACGCCGATTTTTGACGGCGCGACGCTTGACGACCTGAACGAGTGGACAGACAAGGCCGGTCTGCCGCGTGGCGGCCAGACACAACTTTACGACGGTGCCACAGGCGAGCCGTTTGACCAGAAGGCGACCGTGGGAGTGACCTACTTCCTCAAATTGGGCCATATGGTCGAGGACAAGATGCACGCCCGCTCGATTGGTCCGTACTCGCTCATCACGCAGCAGCCGTTGGGCGGTAAGGCCCAGTTCGGTGGCCAGCGCTTCGGTGAGATGGAGGTCTGGGCGCTCGAGGCCTTCGGCGCCAGCCACGTGTTGCAGGAGATCCTCACCGTCAAGAGTGACGATGTGGTGGGCCGCAGCAAGACCTATGAGGCCATCGTCAAGGGCGAGCCGATGCCGCAACCCGGTATTCCCGAGTCTCTTAACGTGTTGCTGCACGAGCTTCGTGGCTTGTGCTTGAGCGTCCGTCTGGACTGATAACCTAACGACAACAGAAATCGTTCTTTTTGCACAATATATAATATGGCATTTAGAAAAGACACCAAGATAAAGAGTAACTTCTCGCGCATCTCCATCTCGCTGGCCTCTCCCGACGAGATTCTGGAGAACAGTTACGGCGAGGTTCTCAAGCCCGAGACCATCAACTACCGCACCTATAAGCCGGAGCGTGACGGCCTGTTCTGCGAGCGCATCTTCGGCCCGGTGAAGGACTACGAGTGTCACTGCGGCAAGTACAAGCGCATCCGCTACAAGGGCATCGTGTGTGACCATTGCGGTG
>CAMHQD010000078.1 GCA_946187345.1 uncultured Porphyromonadaceae bacterium
TGACCCATTGACGCAAAGTACCATCAAACTATCCTGCAATTTGACCTATACGCCAAAATTGTGGGACGTCCATTTGTGACGCCCCACAATTTTTATTGCGTGTTGCGGCGAATGTCGGCTTAGAAAATCTTATAGGCGAGTTTCACCTGCAGGTTGGGCCAAGCCTTTAGCCACGAGAATACCTGGGTGATGCCGGCCTCTTTGCCGCTCGACTTGATTTCCACACCATTGTTAAGCACAAACTTGGGAGTGCCCCAGAAGATGAGGCCAAGGTCAACAGCAAAACTCAGGCGGTGTTTCTCGGCAATATGCTTGCCAAAGCCGATTCCAACGTAAGGCTTGATGGCGTTGGTCTTCATCATCACATCGATGTTGCCGTTCTCGTCGGCAGTAAAGACGTAGTCTCCAAACTTGAGGCCGATGGGGCTGAAGTTGGTGGCAAAGGCGCGGTTGTAGTCGGCGACCTTGTTGTTGGCGTCATAGAGGAAACCGAGGGCGCCATCGTTGGTGTTGCGGAAATGGAGGAAGTTCTTGCTGCCGAAGTATAAGCCGGCGGTGAAGTGGAAACTTTCATTCTTGAACGGATGAATTTCGGCCAGCAGAAAGATGTTCCAGAAGTTGGGCTTGACGGCAAGCTCAATCTTGTCGACCATCTGGGCGCGCCGTATTGCATCGTCCTCAACGAGCATCGAGTTGGTGAGTTCGACGGCGGTGTTGATTGTCTTGAACTTAATCTCACCGAAGTGAAGCCCCGAGAAACCGGTGCGCAGGGTGATGAGACGGTGGACAGGCATGGTGACATCGATACCGGTGCCGGAGAGACCTGTGGTGATACCAACCGACAAGTGGTTGAACAGTCCGTGGGGCGAGTGCACCTTGCTGGTCTTTTCCGGTTGCGGTTGCGTTTCCGTTTGCTCTTGAGCAAAGGCGTTCATCGCGCCAAGTCCGGCGATGAGAAGCGCGAGGGTGAATATCTTGACTTTCATAGTGGCCTTATTTGAAGTATTTTTTATTCGACTTGATGAGAAGGTTGGTGAGCGACTGCGTCAGCGGGCGGAAGCCGTAGAGGTAGTCGCTGGTGTAAGGCGTGCCGCCGTTGACGATGGCGTGCACATAGTCGTGGCAAGCCATGTCCATGGGCATGATGCCGACGGTGCCCTCGTTGTTGAGCAGGTCCTCAATCACCAGGGGATGCAGGTTGGAGGCGTTGGTGATATAGCCGCGCGGCGACACTTGGGTGTAGGCCGAGCAGTGGTTCACAATCCAGATGTTCTCATCGCCGGCCGTAGCCTCACGCGCGCTGTGCATCATATCGATGACAGTTTGCTTTTTGGTTTCCATGCGCTTCTCGGTAGTCGTCTTGTAGTAGTCCTGCTTGTAGAGCGTGGCCTTGATGGACATATCCTCCATATTATAGATAGCGCATGAGCGTTGAGCCTCACGGTCAATGTTCTCGTTGATGTCCGGATCCTCATCGGGCCAGTCGCAGTAGGCGATGGGATAGTGGAACATGTGGTTGAACGGAACAAGGTTGTAACGGCTGAGGATCAACACCTTGCCACGCATCTCACCAACGGTGATGTCGGGACGCCAACTCTTGATGAACAGGTTGTCATATTTTGACTTCGACAACAGTTTGTGAAGAAGCGAGGTCCAGTTCTGCTGGCTTTCCATACCGTTATCGGCCTGAATTTTGATGATGAAGAATTCGGTGGGATGCTCGGCAAGAAACTCCTGCATCCAGTCGAGCGACTCCTCAAACGTCACATTGACCTCGGTAAAACCGTGAGCGAGTCGGAGAATCTGTCGCTCGGCAGGGTCTTTGGCCAGGGTGTCGATTCCCACCACCGGACGCAGGTCAAAGAAACGGATACCGCCCTCCATCTGCTCGTCAAAGGTGCAAAGTTGACTGATGGCGGTCATGTTTGAGACGTTCTTAATCACCGGCAAGTAGAAACCCATACCGGTCATCGAGTCATGCGTGCCGGGAATACTGAGTTTACACACCTTAGTGTCGTCCTTAATCATTGATAACCAGTCGCTAGGCGGTGTGGCGAGGTCATAGGGATACTTGATTGTGTCCTCGTAGCCTTCAGAGAAAAGGTAGGGAATGTCGAGCGTTTTCTCGTTGAAAGCGACTTTCGGCTCGTCACAGCTGCTCATCACCACGGCCGCCAGAAAAGCCAAAACGATAACGGTAAGGTCTCGTTTCATCTCATTTACGTGTCAATTAGTTATTGGGCTCTTGAAATCTCTTTCGGAGCCGCAAAAGGAGCAGAACCCATTTTGACCACCCGATGCGACCCTTCATTAATTCTCATATCAAACAATCGCGCCTCTACTTGAAAAGAGCGTAATGAGAACATTTTGGAATTGAAATGTCAAAAACAAAACAATATGCAAAGATATACATATTTTTCTTAACAACTCTTAATTTTGAAGATAAAAATACTATGTTTTGCAAATTTTGAAATGTTTTTGCAGATTTTGGAAATGATAAAGGCGCTTTTCCTACTTCGGCATTGAATGAAGACAAAATCGCTACAAGATAGCAATTCCACAGATCTCTGATTGAGTCTCCTCCAACCGTTGGCCGCGGCTATCAAAAACAATACCGATTAGAATACACAATAGAAACATTTTTATTAATTTTGCAACGAGAAATAGACAAATAACAGTAAGTTTTTAATTAATTTTCAGATTATGAAGAGATTATTCATGACTCTTGTAGTTGCTGTACTGCTTGTAGCAACCGCGTTTGCACAAAATGCCAACAAGTATCGTGGCTTCACTGACCTCAGTTACTCGCTCGGGGTAGGCGATGTCAGCACAGACTTTGACCGTTTCGCACTGTCAACCACCCATGGTTATCAGTTGGACGACCTGTTCTTTGTGGGTGCCGGTGTGGAGTTTGAGTATGTTCGCAATGCAGCCATAGCATTGGTCCCCATCTATGCCGACGTGCGCGCGGATATTCCCATTCGCAGCAAAAGTATCAAGCCATTCGTCGACGCAAAAATCGGTTATGCGGCTGGTGAGGTTGACGGTTTTTATTTTGCGCCTACTATCGGCGTTCGAGTGCCAGTCAAATTTGTCAAGGCACTGAACTTCGGCTTTGGCTACAAATTGCAGAAAATCCAAGATGCCCACACAAACACTAACGCCATCACGTTCAACGTTGGAATCGAATTCTAAATTAGACAAGCGTCATTCATGAGACAAATCGGTTGAGATACATTTATGAATCCCAACCGATTTTATCATAGAAACCGCAGAGATTGTATACTACACCATCGGAAACATCAAGATAAAGACAGCCTAAAACAAAAAGATCATAAACGAGCGCGGGTAGAGAATAACGCTATCTTTGCGCCATTAAAACAACGGTACATGAAAGAATGGATTTTTTTGATTTGTGCCATCATCTTTGAGGCGCTTGGCACAGTAATGCTCAAGTTCTCTGAGCAGTTTACCCGTCCCTTGCCCACCATCGCCATGCTGGCAGGATATATACTATCACTCTATCTTTTGTCATACGCCCTTCGCACAATTCCTATCGGTATTGCCTACGCGATTTGGAGTGCCTTAGGCATCGTGTTCATCACAATTATCGGCATCATCGTTTTCAAACAGGTTCCCGACTTGCCGGCTTACATTGGATTAGCCTTGATAATGGCCGGAGTGATAGTCATTAATCTGTTCTCGAAAATGGAGGTCCATTAAGTTTCCCCACGCCGCACGCCGCTGCGAGGGACTTACGATGGGTTACAAATTCTCATCTTCGAGGTAATCATAAAATCCGCAAACTTGAATATCCTCACGAGAATCTCACGAGAATTCACGAAAATTAATCTCCCCGTGAATTTTCGTGAATTTTCGTAAATATTTTATTCACTGAAATTTATCAATATTTTTTAATTTAAGTGGATTTACGAAATTTTACGAGATATGATTTTTTAGGAAATTTTCGATAATTTTCGAGAGAAAAACTTTGAGTTGCGGATTTTAAGATTAGAACTCATCTTGTTGAGGAGGATTCTTTTCAAGAAGTGCTTTCTGTGCACCTTCCCAATATGTTAATACTACAGAATAATATTCGGTTATTTCCCATTCACCATCCAATAGATATTGTTGTGTATATTCTATTATGCTCAACGAAATCGGGTATTTGAGGAAATCTTCTTTTCTTATTCTTTCCTCAAATCCTATGCTGTAAGAAATGAAACCATTACTTAGTTGATATTTCTTTATTGACGTATATTTTTTGGCATATTCTTTCATTATATCATCACGAAACGCTATGGCTTTAACCTTACCCTTTTTATTTTTATCAAAGTGTTTATTTAATTGAATAGAGTTCAAATAGCCATCTTCAAAATATAACTCAATCTCATCAAACACGATATTATTAAACAACATTTTTTCTACGTAGATTGTAGGAATCTTATTAACAGAGTTTGTGTGTACATTGTCCTCACCATACTTATTGCTTAGGACATCATAGCAATATTCATATGTATCTCCTTGATGTAATCCTAAAAATGATATATCCTTTTCTTTGCCCTCATATTTAAGATGTTTGCTTGCATTATTATCAATTATAAGATAACCATTCTCAATGGAAATTTTGCCCAATTTTTCTATTGCAGATTGCCCCAACAATAATGGCGCTTCTTGATGGGGTGTAATAACGGCATCAACATTATTCAGTACGAAACCGCCAATGTTGATTTTTCGTAGCGTGGTTAGATATACTTGAATAAAAGATCCATCTGCTTGCATAACTTCAGAGGTACCATAAATATCATCTTCGTCCAAGTAACCTTGACTTATCATAAATTCGGCAACGGAACTTGATAACGAAATAACTGCCGCGCCTGTATCAAAAATAAAATTCAGTCGCAAATCATTTATTTCACAAGGGACAACAAAAACACCACTATCTTTCTGCATTTTGATTCTGACTTGCGAGCAGAGAGATAAGCAAATAATGAAATATGCAAATAGAATTAGAAAACGTTTCATTTTTTAGTTTTATTTTAGGTTGCAAAGATACAAAAAATAATGAAAAGTTGCCGCTCGGCTGTTCCCGAAAAGCTATCACGTAAAATCCGTAAAACTTTTTTAGTACTCCTTAATTCCGCTACTCTCCAACCTCTCGTCTATTTACGTCTATTTACGTCTATTTTTATCGTTCTAAATTGCCGTAGTTTTGCTGAGAGCCGCTCTTGCCATTAGGAGGGGTGGTTGAGTCCAACCAGGTGCTTCCGCAGTTTGTTGCACATGGGGATGAAGATCATCACCGACACGATGCCGGCAATCAAGGCGCACGTCACCGGGACAATCATGTTGAATACCATATCAACGTTCTCCTTGGCGATGATAATCGATAGCCACTTGATGCCTTGACGGCGCAACACAATAAATGCCGCTCTCGACGCCTTGGCCATATATTTCGGGCCAAGGCGTTTCACCACTTGTCGCCCTAACCATCCCATCACGCTCTTCATCTTCTGCAACAACGGATACTTGCCGAGCATCAGTCCAGAACTCTCGATGGCCACAACTTTCTGCACCGATTCCGTCTCATCGTCATTCTCCTCGTCTCTACCGCCATAGAGCAGAAGTATGCGCTGCATCGCCATGTAGAGGCACGCTTGGAAGAAAGCCAGATCCACAACGCAGGCAATCACCATGCCCGGAATGCTTTCCGGGAAACAAGTGATGAACGACATCAGAAATACCATCAAGCCGAAAGTCCACCTTATCGACTTGTACTGTTGTTGCTTCTGCTCATCGGTCAGAACGCTCGACAATGACGTCTCCATGGCCTTATCGCACATCTCCTTCTCGTTGCCACGATAATAGCGACGCACTACCTTGCGCGTGTATTTCTCCTTGTCGAGACGCACAACATTGATTTTCAGTACAAGCGACAACAGCCACGCGTACTTATCTATACAATAGTCAATCAGTTTTTTAACCTTGTCAAGCAAAGCGACTTAGCATCTTGAAGTTTCTATAGCGTTTATTGAAAATAGGCAAAGTCTAATATTTAACAAAAACATAAGGCAAAACCAAACCACAACTTTGCAATGCAAAATTAAGAAAAATTTCGCAGAGCATCTCGTAAATTTGCGTAAATATTTCGGGTGACCCAATTTATTTGTATAGTCGATTTATCTCTTCTTGCAAATTAGAAAGGAACTTTCCTGCGTGAGCACCATCCATCTGCGCGTGGTGGAACTGGAAAGATATAGGAAGTTGGTACCGGAACCATCTCTTTCTGTATCGTCCCCAAATCATAAACGGATTATTGAAAATCCCGCTATTCATGCCAACAGCCCCGTCAATCTCAGTATCTATAATTGCCGAAGTGCCAATAACCATACATTCCTCCGACAAGTCCCTGTCAGTACAACTTTCAGCAGCCTGCAGTGTGTATTCCAAATACTGCCGATTGAACAATTCTATATCATCGGTGAAGAGGATGTCACAAGAAGAAACCTCGCCCTCTTTGTTCTTGACGATGGTATTGACCGCAAGACGGTCGTACTGCATCAACTTGTCGCCGACAGGCAGGAGATAGAACTCTTTGACGGAAGAAGCGGCTTTGCCGATACACCAGTCCAGCAGCATGTTGAACTTGTATCCCTTCTTCCGGCTGATTCTTACCAATCGCGTAACATCAATCGTCTTGAAGAATGTGACCATCGGATTTTTAGCCTTCATCCATAACTCGAAGGCTTGGGCGCGACCGGTGTCTTTTGGATTAACTTCACGCATAAAAAATGTTATTTATATGGCGTACAATAGATGTCCTGTCCGTCTGAAAAAGTTCTGCCATCCGCGCCTGAGTCAGATAAGCCCGGAGTTGGTGGCGAGGGTAAGGGCTTCGGTGATGGAGCGGGTGCCAAGGCGTTCAAACATAAGGCGTTTATAGGTCTTGACCGTGTCGATTGAGCGGCACATCTTGTCGGCGATTTGCGCCACGGTGTAGCCTTGTGCCGAGAGAATGAGCACCTGTCTTTCCTGTGGGCGAAGCGTCACAGCCTCTTTCGGAATCCATCGATGGCGCTCAAGCGAGTACTCCCAATATTTGGCATCGCCTTTTTTATGAAATTCAATATGGCCGGGCTCGCTGTGTGAGGAGAGCGATACGACACACATGGCCAGCCACGCCCTGCCGTCGTCGGCAAGTGCAAACGGTGTAATCTTATGGTTCACCAGGAAGGTGGAGTCGCCGTCACTGATGTGGAAATCATAGTTCATGAAGCAGCCTTTGCGCTCATCAAGCGGTGTGTCGTTGAACTTCTGAAATCCGGCCTCGTTGATCTCGAGTAGCATTGCCTGCTCTTCGGCTGGCACATGCTTGATGTAATAATCATACCCCATGTGCCGCATCTCCTCTGCCGTGTGGCCGCACAGAAACAGAGGGTTGCTTGCCACATGCAGGAATTCCCGCTTGAAGTAGTCAATCACATAGATGCTTTGATAGGTAGCGTTGGCCATCGCGTCAACGGCTCGCTTGAGCAGTTCAAGGTGGGCGTACCGCTCATCTTGAATGTCGTTAACCGTATTTAATGTTCCAAAGAAATCTTCAACCTTTGCCATAATGGTATGATTTGCGAGTGCAAAGTTACTGCAAATATCGGAATTGTTAATGTTTTTCACACCCTAAAGTGTGAAAGTCGGGCGGTTTTTATTGTTGCTGCAACTATTCACCCTTTAGTGTGCGTCTAATGCCTGAAAGCAGCAATAATTTTGCAAACGACAATAACAATAAGCAGACAAGACAATGAAACGTTTACTTTTTACACTGATGACACTTGTGGCCCTTACAGCCGCAGCGGGCGACTTCACGGGCAAAGTGACAGACGAGAATGGAGTGGCAATCGAGTTTGCCACTATCAGTTTGCTCCACCCCGCCGACAGCACATTCATTACCGGCACCACCACCGGCGCTGAAGGCGAATTTACACTCACCGCTCCCGCCGCGAGCGCCATAGTAAAGATTACGTATCTTGGTTACCGGCCGTTGTTCGTCCATTCAGCCGGCACCGTGGGTACCATTCAACTCCAGCCCGAGGCCGCTATGCTCGGCGAAGTGGTGGTGAAGGGCGCGCGCCCCACCTATAAACTCACCACCGAGGGCATCAAGACCGATGTGGATGGCACTTTGTTGAGCAAGGTCGGCACGGCGACCGAGGTGCTTGGCAACCTGCCGGGCGTGCAGAAGAAAGGCACAAGCGTTGAGGTGTTCGGTAAAGGTACGCCGCTCATCTATATCAACGGCCGACAGATGCGCAACGATAGCGAACTGGCGCAACTCAGCAGCGAGAACATCCAGAGTGTGGAACTCATCACCAACCCGGGAGCCAAATACAAAGCCGATGTGGAGAGCGTTATCCTCATCAAGACCAAGCGTCCGCAGGGCGAGGGCTTCTCGTTCGACACCCAAGCGAGCGTCTGGGCGAGCAAGTACCCTGACTTGGCATTGGGCCTAAACTGGAATTACCGCCACAAGGGGCTGGACGTGTTCGGCAGCGTGTGGTATAACGATGACCGCATGAAGAGCGATGAGAATGTCACCTTTGACGTTAAAGCCGACAAGCAGTGGCACATCAAAGACTTTGCCCACAGCAGCCGCCATGCCAATTCGCTCTACTCGTCGTGGGGAATCAACTACATCTTCAACGACCGCCACGCCATCGGTGCGCGCTATGAGACCAAGGCGCATTTCCTAAACCGTACTACGGGTTGGGTTGTCGCAGACGTGACTGCCGACGGCGCTTTCTACGACCACCTCGACAATGACCTGCTCATGAAGAAGACGTCCAACATGCCGCATACTCTCAACTTCTATTACAATGGTCGCGTGGGCAAGACGTCGATTGACTTCAACACCGACTATGTGTTTTTTAAGGATAGAACTAACTTCTTCAACAACGAGGTAAGCCAAGAGCAGCAGAGCCGCACGGTGACAAGCCAAAGCGTGCAGCGCAACCAACTGTGGGCATCCAAACTCGTGCTGTCGTGGCAACTGTGGGGCGGTAATCTGCAGGTGGGAGGCGAGTATGACAACACTCGCCGCAACGATGACTATGTCAACCCCGAGAACATTGTGCCCACCACCTTCACCGAGCAGCG
>CAMHQD010000079.1 GCA_946187345.1 uncultured Porphyromonadaceae bacterium
AATACATTTCTTCCCATTCGCGTCAGCGAATGGCTCAACCTCTCAACCCTCAACCTCTCAACCCTCAACCCCTCAACCCTAAACCATATAAAATGAAAAGGAACGCTTTGGGCCGTGGTCTCGACTCTCTCATCTCGATGGACGATGTCCAGACGGGCGGCTCATCGGCAATCACCGAGATTGCCATAGACAAGATCACGCCGAACCCCGACCAGCCTCGCCGCACGTTTGACGACGAGGCTCTGGAGGAGTTGGCCACAAGCATCCGCGAACTTGGTATCGTGCAGCCGCTCACGCTGCGCTCCACGGGAGCCGACGCTTACCAGATCATCTCCGGCGAGCGCCGCTACCGCGCGGCGAAACTGGCCGGGTTGGAGACCGTACCGGCCTATGTGCGCACGGCCGACGACACCGAGGTGACCGAGATGGCCCTGATCGAGAACATCCAGCGTGAGGACCTCAACGCCATCGAGATAGCATTAGCCTTCCGCAAACTCATCGACCAGTACAAGTTGACGCAAGAGCGCCTGAGCGAGCGCATCGGCAAGAAGCGCACCACGATCGCCAACTTCCTGCGTCTGTTGAAGTTGCCGGCCGAGGTGCAGTTGGGCCTGCGTGACCGCACGGTGGACATGGGCCACGCGCGGGCGTTGCTCTCCATCGAGAAGCCGTCGCTGCAACTCAAACTCTACAACCGCATCCGCAAGGAGGGCCTGAGCGTTCGCCAGGTGGAGCAACTGGCCAAGGAGTATCAGGCAGCCGACGAGGCCGGCGAGCGCGTGCCGTCGGGCAAAGTCCGCGCGTCGCGCCGCAGCCGCGACTACGACGTGTTCCAGAAGCACCTGCAGGCATCGTTCGGCGTTCCGGTGCGTTTCACGCTCTCCGACGACGGCAAGGGCAAAATCACCTTCCCGTTTGCCAACGAGGAGCAACTGCAGCACATCATCGACATCTTTGACCAAATCCGGCAACAGTGAATGACTGACAGGCTTATGTGTTTCAGACATCTGCTCGCGGCCCTCGTCGCCGTCATCGCCACCCTGCCGGCCATAGCCGCCGCGCCTGTCGAGGCAGACAGTGTCGCCGCCGGCACGGCCGCCGCCGCCGACAGCGTCGCCGCGCGGCACCGCCGCCAGGCCGTCACGGTCACACCCGAGGCCGGCCGTGGGGTGCGTGTGGTGAACATCGAGGGGGACACGTTGCTGCTCGACATGAGTGCCGACTCCATCGCCAAACTCGAGGGGTACGTCATCCTGGGCGACAGCGTGACAACGCCCGCCGCCAAACCGGTCAAAGTGTTCAACCCCGACCCGAAGCGGGCCATGTGGCTGTCGATACTCTGCCCCGGGCTGGGGCAAATCTACAACCGGCGCTACTGGAAACTGCCAATCATCGTTGGCGGCTTTGTGGGCCTGGCCTACGGCACGACGTGGAACAACCGGATGCTGCAGGACTACCGGCGCGGCTACCGCGACATCATGGATGATGACCCCGACACGCGCAGTTATATGAACTTCTTCGCCCCCACGGTGAAGGAGGAGGACCTCGATCCCGAGTGGATCAAGAACGCGATGCGCAACAAGCGCGACTACTACCGCCGCTACCGCGACATCTGCATCATCGGCATGGTGGCGGTGTATCTGCTTAACGTCATCGACGCCTATGTTGACGCCTCGCTGGCCCACTTTGACATCTCGCCGGACCTGTCGCTTGACGTGCGTCCGGCTGCTATCGGCAACGACCGCCGCGCCATTGTGGCCGACAGCCGCCTGCCGTCGGTGGGACTGCAATGCGCCCTCACATTCTGAGGGGTTGAGGGGTTGAGAGGTTGAGGGGTTGAGAGTTGAGAGGTTGAGCCATTTGCTGTCGCAAATGGGAATAAATGTAGGGCCTGGCCTTGGCCTGGCCGTCACCGAGACAAATTGAATGAGAATTAACGACAATCCTAACTTTACACCCCTCCTTCAAGAGGGGCAGGGGGAGGACAAAACGATAAACAAGATATGGCAAGCAAGAGAACGATACTGACACTGACGGCCGCCGCGCTGGTGGCCACGGCCTCGCTGGCGGCGCCGCGCGCTGCCAACATCCTGTCGCTCAAGCACAGCATCACCGACAGCGACATCGTGCCGCCGGAGAGTTTCGAGACCGACACCGAGAAGTTGATGAACAACTGGTACATGCGCAACTACGTGGAAATCGACGATGACCTGATCACCCGCGGCACGGACAAGCGTGTGAGCGACGAGGAGTACACGCGCCGCCTGCAGGCGATGCCCACGACCATCGAGATGCCGTTCAACAGCATCGTCAAGCAATACATCGAGATGTACCTCTACAAGAAAACGCGCCTGGTGGAGGAGATGATCGCGATGGGACACTATTATATGCCCATCTTCGAGGCCGCGTTGGAGCGTCACCACATGCCGTTGGAACTGAAGTACCTGCCGGTGATCGAGAGCGCGCTGGACCCCACCGCCACGTCTCGCACGGGAGCCGGCGGCCTGTGGCAGTTCATGCCGGGCACGGGCAAGGGCCTGGGCCTGGAGTTGAACTCGCTGCTCGACGAGCGGCGCGACCCCTACAAGAGCAGCGAGGCGGCCGCCGTGCTGCTTGGCGACCTGTATGAGATCTACAATGACTGGTCGCTGGCCATCGCCGCCTATAACTGCGGCCCGGGCAACGTGAACAAAGCGCTGCGGCGCGCCGGCGGCACCGGCAAGCAAGACTTCTGGGACGTGTACTACTACCTGCCCAAGGAGACGCGCGGATATGTGCCATGCTTCATCGCCGCCTGCTATGTGATGACCTACTACCAGAAGCACGGCCTCAAGCCGGCGCTGATGAAAAAGGCTCTCGTGACGGACACCATCCGCGTCAGCCGCCGCATCCACTTTGACCAGATCAGCCATGTGCTCAACATCCCGATGGATGAGTTGCAGGTGCTCAACCCGCAGTACCGCGCCAACATCATCCCGGGCGACTATCACGAGTGCACGCTCATCCTGCCGTCACAGCAGGTGAGCAGTTTCATCATGAGCCAGGACAGCATCCTGGCCTACAAGGCGTCGACCTACACTCCGCGCGCCACGGCCGAGCCCGGCGGCTCGCGCGAGAGCGACAGCGACGTGGAGAGCGACACGCCGCGGCAAGACCGGCAGCAGTACACCTACCGCTATGAGCACAGCGAGGGCAAGCACCGTGTGCGGCGCGGCGAGAACCTGGCCACCGTTGCCGCGGCCTACGGCATGACACAAGACCAACTTGTTAACATGAACCCGTCGCTCAAGCGCAGCAAGAAGGTGCGCCGCGGCCAAATCCTGCGCGTGATGACCACCCGCAAGGTCAAGGTGCCAGTGGAGCAGGAGACGGCCCAGGCCGCGACACCGGCGGCGACGACAGCGGCGGCCGGCGGCGAGACCACGCCCACCGAGCAGGAGCAGATCAACGAAGTGCTCGACGTGCAGCGTGAGGCCATCGAGCGCGCCTCGGCCCGCGGCTCCTACCATGTGGACGTGGACGTGGACGATGACGGCGACGATGATGATAAGCCGGCGCGCGCCACCGCGGCCAAGGCCGACAAGAAACAGGCCGACAAGAAACAGGCCGCGCAGCAACCGGCCAAGCGCACCCGCGAGCAGCGCCCCGCGGCCCCGCGCACGGTGACCCACACCGTCAAGAAAGGCGAGTCGCTCGGCTCGATAGCCAACAAGTACGGCATGAGCGTGAGCGAGTTGAAGAGGCTCAACGGCATCAAGAAAGACAAGATTGTGCCGGGCCAGAAGGTGAAGGTCAAGGGCTCGAGCGCCAAGGCCTCCACGGGCGGCTCAAAGGGCAAGGCGGCCAAGAGCACCAAGAGCACCAAGGCATCGAAGAGCACCAAGGCATCGAAGAGCGCCGCCAAGTCGGCCAAGGGCAAGGGCAGGGGCAAGCGCCGCCGCTGACGCCAGTATATTCAACCCGACGACACAATGAGCAATCAACCGGACAGAACGGCCCGCGGCCATGTGCCACACCCCGAGTTGTGGACGCTGGAACTGAGCGTGCGCCCGGTCGGCATCGACTATATGCTCCACAGCGAGGCGGCCGGCGAGGCCATTCAGGTGGGCTCGATAGCGATCGAGAGCGTCCGTCCCGACGGCGGCACCGACGTCAAGGCGGTGGAGAACGCCGTGTACGACAACGAGGTGCTGCTCGACGACTACCGCCGCGTGCGGGTGCTGGTGGCCTCGCCCCACTTTGTGGTGCTGCCGCCCGACACCGCCGACGACGCCGCCGAGCGGCTGCTGCGCGTGGCCTACCCCGAGACGGCCTCGACAACCGAGGCCGCCGTGTGCCGCCTGCCGCTGTGCGGACAGGTGATGGCCTTTGAGATGGAGACTGGCCTGCGCGGTTTCCTGGACCGCACGTTCAACACGCCGCAGGTGTGCCTCAACCTCTACCCGCTGTGTGAGCACTACTACCGCCTGAACAGCGGCAGCACCATCTCGCGGATGTTCCTCAACTTGCGTGCCGCCGCGATGGACATCGCGGTCTATCGCCGCGGCGAGTTGCTGGTGGCCAACAGTTACCGCTTCACCGACGTGGAGGACGCGGCCTTCTTTGCCCTGCATGTGTGGCAGAGTATGAGGCTGGACCAGCAGTCCGACGAAATCCAACTCGCGGGCAGCCGCGAGTTGCGCGACGAGTTGGCCACGCGGCTCAAGCGCTATGTGCGCTACGTCATGCCGGCCATCTATCCGGCGGCGGCCCTGCGCATCGGGCGCGACCTGTCGGCGATTCCGTTTGACCTTATCCTGTTCAGCCAATGCGAATAATCAGCGGCAAATACGGCCGTCGGCGCTTCGACGTGCCTCACAACATCACCGCGCGCCCCACCACCGACATGGCGCGCGAGGGCCTGTTCAACCTCCTGGCCGGCATGGTGGACCTGGAGGGGCTGCGCTGCGCCGACCTGTTCGCCGGCACGGGGGCCATCTCGCTGGAACTCATCTCGCGGGGCGCGGCAAGCGTCACCGCCGTCGAGAAGGCCGCGGTGCAGGCACGCTTCATCAACAGCGTGGTCAAGCAGTTGCAAGAGCCGGCCCTGCGCGTGGTCAAAGGCGATGTGTTCCGTTTTATCGCCTCATGCGGCGAGCCGTTCGACCTCGTGTTCGCCGACCCGCCCTACGACCTGCCGGAGATGGCCACACTGCCGCAGACCATCCTCTCGAGCGGCATGGTGCGCCCGGGCACGCTGGTCATCGTCGAGCACTCGCGGGCCAACAACTTCGAGAACGTGCCCGGCTGGACGCGACACCGCAACTACGGCAAAGTGAACTTCTCGTTCTTCAAGGCAATGGGCGAAATAGGAGAAATGTGATGAGTAGGAGAAATGTGATGAGTAGGAGAAATGTGACAATAATTATGAATTATGAATTATGAATTATGAATTATGAATTCAATTAAGGTGTGGTTGGAGACGATGCGGCTGCGCACGTTGCCGGTGAGTGTCGCCGGCGTGGTGATGGCCATCGGCATCGCGTGGTGGCAGACGCGAATGCGTTGGGCTCCGGCGTTGCTGTGCTTGGCGTTTGCGGTGTTGGCCCAGATTGCCAGCAATATGGCCAACGAGTATTTTGACTGGCTGAGCGGTGCCGACCGCGCGGGCCGCGTGGGTCCGCGGCGCGGCGTCACCGAGGGTGACATCTCGCCGCGCTCGCTGCTGATGGCCACCTGCGCCGTAATCGCGCTGGCCGCCGTCACCGGCTGCTGCCTGCTGCCTTACGGCGAGTGGTGGCTGCTGCCCGTGGGCATCGTCATCGTGCTGGCCGCGCTGGCCTACAGCGCCGGACCGTGGCCGCTCAGTTATCACGGGTTGGGCGAGGCGATGGTGTTCGTCTTCTTCGGCCTCGTGCCGGTTAATCTCACCTACTATGTCATCACCGGCCGCCTGTGGGAGCCGATTGTGATACTGGCCTCGATGACCATCGGGCTGATGAGCGTGAACGTCCTGCTCGTGAACAACTACCGCGACGTGGACGACGACCGCGCCGCCGGCAAGCGCACCAGCGTCGTCATCTTCGGCCGCCAGCCGGCCGCCGCGGCCTATCTCATCAACGGCTACATGGCCGTGGCGCTGCTCACCCCGCTGTGGATTGGCGCCGCCCTGTGGCCACGGCTGCCGGCGGCGATGCTCGCCGTGCCGGCCATCTACCTCATCTGCCACACCATCCTGTGGTGGCAACTCACACACCGCGACGGACGGGCCCTCAACCCGCTGCTGGGCATGACGGCCTCACTCATGGCCGCATTCACCATAGCACTCACCATCTTCCTGATAACAATATGACTTTAGATAACGTAAAGCGGATTCACATCAGCGACTACGACTACCCGCTGCCCGACGAGCGCATCGCGCGCCACCCGCTGGCCGAGCGCGAGAAGTGCAAACTGCTGCTGCGCGACCCCGACGGCCGCATCAGCGACCACACCTTTGCCGAACTGCCCGACCTGCTGCCGCAGGACGCGCTGCTCATCTACAACAACACCCGCGTGATTAACGCGCGGGTGCGCCTGCACAAAGCCACCGGCAGCCCCATCGAGATCTTCTGCCTCGAGCCGGTGGAGCCGCGCGACTACGCCCTCGTGTTCCAGACCACGGCCCGCTGCACATGGCTTTGCCTCGTGGGTAACAGCAAACGTTGGAAACAGGGGCCGCTCACGGCCACGGTCACTCTGGCCGACGGCCGTCCGGTGACTCTCACCGCCACACGTGACAACGTGCCGCGTGGCGGCGGGGCCTGGCATGTGACCTTTGAGTGGAACGACCCGTCGGTCACCTTCGCCACACTCATCGAGGCCGTGGGCAAAATTCCCATTCCGCCATATCTCAACCGCGACACCGAGCCCACCGACTCGGTTGACTATCAGACGGTTTACTCGCGCGTGAACGGCAGCGTGGCCGCGCCGACGGCCGGCCTGCACTTCACGCCGGCATTGCTCGACGAACTGGACCGCCGCGGCATTGAGCGGCGCGAGGTGACGCTACACGTGGGCGCCGGCACCTTCCAGCCCGTCAAGAGCGAGACCATCGGCGACCACCCGATGCACCACGAACTGATCACCGTGCCACGCGACCTCATCGCCGAACTCGCCACCACGACACGGCCCGTCATCGCCGTGGGGACAACCAGTGTGCGCACTCTCGAGAGCCTCTACTACCTCCACGAGGCGCACCACGAGGTGCCGCAGTGGGCGCCATACCTCGAGCAGACCGGCCTGCCCACCCGTGAGGCGCTGCAACGCCTCGTGGACTACCTTGACCGCAACAACCTCGACCGCCTCGTGGCGAGCACCCGGCTGCTGATTGCCCCGGGCTTCCGCTACCGCATTGTCAAAGGGATGGTCACCAATTTCCACCAGCCGCAGAGCACGTTGCTGCTGCTGGTGAGCGCCTTCATCGGCGAGCGCGCCTGGCGGCCGGTCTACGACCACGCCCAGGCCGGCGGCTACCGTTTCCTCAGTTACGGCGACGCCTGCCTGTTCTTGCAGTGACACGGAGGCGGGGCTGTGCGGTGAAACAGAAGAACCGTCCCCACGTCGCGCAGCCGCGGCGATGATGACCTGGAATACTGAGTCCACTGTAAAAAATCAACGGGCAAGACGCAACCCAACGCTGAAGTGGCAACTCGACGGCCAGTCGCGGTACCGAGACGACACGCGGCAGTCCCTCGCTTTGTGGTGCCAACTGCCGCCGCGCTCCACGCGGTCGACGCCCTCTATTGGGCCGGTCGGATCCGTCTGCGCGGCACCGCTATAACTGTCCCTCCAGTCCTGACACCACTCCCACAAGTTGCCGCTCATGTCGTACAGGCCCAACTCGTTAGCGGCTTTTGTCGCGACAGGATGCTTCGCGCTGCCGCTATTATCGTAGTACCACGCCACGTCGCTCAAAGTATTGCTGCCGGAGTACTTGTAGCCGCGGCTCATAGTGCCGCCACGGGCGGCGAACTCCCACTCAGCCTCCGTCGGCAGGCGGAATGTCTCGCCCGTCAACGCGTTCAACTTGCTGATAAACGTCTGGCAGTCATTCCAAGTGACCCACTCCACCGGATAAATGTCACCCTTCTTGTATAAACTCGGGTTGCTGCCCATCACTGCCGTCCACAAGCCTTCGGTAACCTCTGTCTCACCAATCCAATAGTCGCTCAACGTCACCTGATGTGCCGGTTTCTCGGAATCGTAAGCGTCGCTGCCCTGCTCCGATGTCGCGCCCATCGTGAACGTGCCGCCCGCAACCGCAACCATCTTGAACGTGACGCCGTTCACAGTATAGGTCTTGGATTCGACCTGCGGCTCGTCGTTAAAGGCCGACGGGTCAAGGATGTAGTCAAGCAGCAGGTTCACGTCACCAACGTCGACCTGCTTGTCATCGTTCAGGTCAAACCGCTCTCTGACCGACTGACGACGACCATCGCCGTTCAATTCTGTAGTGGCAGCCGAAGTCGCCAGACTTACCGCAAGCATAATTGTCATTAAGGTTGTCTTTCTCATAAAAATAGATATTGTGTTTATAATGTGATATTTCGGTTACCACCGCGGGCCATTGCCCACATTCAATTCACAAAATTAGCAAAATTTTAACCCCTCCCCCTGTTAAAAAATGTTAATTTATCCAAAACACACGCTGCCGCAAGGTGCAACCGCATTTGTTCTCAGACATGAAGCAGCGTTTTGTAGGGACACAATTTATTGTGTCCACACCGAGCGTTGAGGGCGAAGCACGAGCCCCGTAGGGGCGACAGCCCATAGGCGGGGGCGTAAGCCCCCGTAACCATCGCGCGCCACACACAAATACAGCCCCGTAGGGGCGACAGG
>CAMHQD010000080.1 GCA_946187345.1 uncultured Porphyromonadaceae bacterium
GGCCAGGCCCTACATTTATTCCCAATCGCGATAGCGATTGGCTCAACCCCTCAACGCTCAACCTCTCAACGCTCTCAACCTTTCAAAAAATATGACGATATTCCTGATTGGATTTATGGGCAGCGGCAAGACGACGCTCGGCATTGAGTTGGCCCGTTGCATGGATATGCCCTTTATCGACCTTGACGAGTTTATCGAGGAGCAGAGCGGCGCCACCATCAACGAGATTTTCGCCACGGTGGGCGAGGCGCGTTTCCGCGAGATTGAGAGCGAGGCGTTGCGACGTGTGGCCGGCGACGACGCGGTGGTGGCCACCGGCGGCGGCACACCACTGCGTGAGGGCAACATCGAACTGATGAACGCCTGCGGCCTCACTATCCACCTCACCACCACGCCCGAAGTGATTACGCGCCGCCTGCTATTGCCAGAGCAACGCGCCAAGCGGCCGCTGCTGGCCGGCAAGAGCGACGACGAGATTGCCGCCTACGTCGGCGCCGAACTTGAACGCCGCGCGCCATTCTACGACAAGGCGATGCTGCACTTCGACAGCACCGACATCGAGACCGCCGAGGCCACGCGCGCCACTGCCGCCGCCCTGGCCGAAGTTTTGGTCGACGTGGCCTCCCACCTGGCCTGACCTGGCCTCCCCCCTTTATCCCCCCTCCTAAAGAGAGGGGGGAAACTTTAACTGAAAAATACTCGAGCAGTCGAGCAACCGAATAATCGAAATCATCAATGAGACCAAGCGCTTTAGCATCACTCTCCCCCTCCTTCAGGAGGGGGCTGGGGGGAGGCATGTTGGGCCTGCTGGGCCTGCTGTTTTTATCGCTGGCTGCCTCGGCGGCCGGCCACGTGACGCTGCGCGACACGCTGACGACGTGCGAGATGTACCCCGGAACGGTGCATACCCTCGAGGTGACCGTGCCTGACAGTTATGACCCGGCGAGGCCGGCCGCCCTCGTGGTGGGCCTCGACGGCCCGCTGTGCAACGCTCCGGCGGTTATCGACAGCCTCATGGCTGCCGGCCGCCTGCCGGTGACCATCGGCGTGTGGCTGCAGCCGGGCCGCATCACAGCGGCTGATGGCACCGTGCTGCGCTACAACCGCAGCAACGAGTTTGACGCCATCGACGACTGCTTTGTCCACTTCCTCGCCACCGAGGTGCTGCCCGCCGTGGGGCGCCTCAGCACGCCCGACGGCCGCCAAGTGCGGCTGAGCGACAACGCTGCCGACCGTATGATAATGGGGCTCAGCAGCGGCGGCATCGCGGCCATGGTCGCGGCGTTCCAGAGGCCGGACCTGTTCGGGCGCGTGTTCAGCGGCGTGGGCACGTTTGTGGCCATGCGCGGCGGCAACGACCTGCAGGCGCTCGTGCGCAAGACCGAGCCGTTGCCGCTGCGCGTCTATCTGCAGGACGGCACCCTCGACGCGTGGAACCCGCTGTTCGGCCACTGGTATGAGGGCAACCGTATGTTGGCCACAGCGCTGGAGTTTGCCGGCGTCGCGCTGCGCTGTGACTGGAGCGACAGCGGACACAACGTGCGGCGCGCCACCGAAGTCTTTCCCGAAGCCCTTGAATGGCTATGGAGCGAGCCACCAACCGTGGGACACACGTCAAATGATTTCTTGCAAGCGCTCTTGCCCGACGGCGAGGACCACGACTGGCACGAAGCGGAACCGTGGGACATCGCCAACGATGAAGAGTTCTTGCATCTGAAAGACTTTTACCCCGACAGCACCATAGTGGTGTGGTGTGATAATAGCGACAACTGCCTGTGGCAGGGCATCCGCGGCGAGAAAGGCGCGATAGAGAACGCGCAGCGGTTCTACTATTTGCACTACTATAATAGGAGGATTGTGGTCACCCACATGGAGTTTGACGCCGCCGGCAACCTGTGGGCAGCCACTGACGCCGGTCTGCAAATCTGTGACCAGAACGGCCGTGTGCGCGCCATTCTGCGCTATCCGACCGGCATGACGGTGCCGCGTTCGATTGTTATCGGCGAGGGATACATCGACCTCATCGGCAAGCAGATTGACTCCCGTCACCGCGTCCGTTACCGCCGCGCGCTGCGCGTCCGCCCCGCCACACCCGGCGTCCGCCCCCCGAGCCAAGGCCAAGGATAACGCACGGCGCAGGGCCATTCAAATCAAAATAGTCATATAAGCCGGCAACAATATAGTGGAACCGTTTCTGGCAAAATCCACAGTGTAAACAAGATGGTATAAAAAAATCATATCCTACAAATTCAAAACGGCATTTTCACCGGTTTCCCACAAATTCGGGACTCCTGTCTCTCCCATTGCTCCCATTTCTCATATTTCTTCTATCTGATGAAAAATCAAAAAATTATTGGGAAAATTGCTCGGGAATGAAAAAAAATTCATACCTTTGTAAACTTTTAAGCACCTATAACGACGAAACAACATAAATTATTAACCTAATAAACTATTAATCAGCATGAAGAAAATCTACGTCTTTCTCATGATGGCATTAATGGCCGGCTCCATGGCATTCGCCGAGGAGATTACGGTCGACTTCGCCGCGCTCTATGGCGACGCCACCGTCCAGCCTGCCACAGAGGTTACCGCAGGTAGCCTCACAATCTCGTTCGCCAAGGGCAACGCGACCAGCGACCCCGCCTACTTTGTGAACGCCACCAACAAGGAGATGCGCCTCTATTCCGGCACTAAAGAAGCACCCGCCGGTAATACGATGACCATCACCTCGACGGCCAACATCACCGCCATCTCGATTAACGGCGCTTCGGCCAGCAAGCCGACAAACATTGCCGATCTCACTGTTGATGCCGGCACCATCAGCGTGGAATCCGACCGCAACGCCACCTGGAGTGGCAACGCCAACAGCGTTACTATCACTGTTAATCGCCAGTCGTCAGATTTGACAAAGGCTTGTCAGTATCGCTTCACGTCGATGACCGTCACCACCGGCGGCAGCGGTGAGATCACCGTCGCCAAGCCCACCTTCAGCGTCGCCGCGGGCACCTACTACGCCCCGATCAACGTCGAGATGAAGTGCGGCACCGCCGGCGCGAGCATCTACTACACCACCAACGGCAGCGAGCCCAGTACCAGCAGCACCAAGTACAGCGCTCCCGTGACCATCAGCGCCAACACCACCCTGAAGGCCATCGCCGTGCTGAACGGCAAGCAGAGTGATGTGGCCGAGGCCGTCTATGAGTTCGGCACCGCCACGCCGGTCGCCAACATCGCCGCCTTCAACAAGGTCGCCGACGGCACCAAGGTCGTGTTCCAGAACCCTGTGACCGTGCTCAAGCAGTACAACAAGAACATGTACGTGCAGGACGAGAGCGGCGCGATGCTCATCTTCGGCACGCTTGGCCAGACCTACACTCTGGGCAACGTCATTCCCGCCGGCTTCACCGGTGAGAAGACCACCTACAACGGTATGCCCGAGTTGAGTTGCTATGAGACCGACAACTTCCAGGCCGCCAGCAGCACCGTCAATGTTGAGCCGGAACTGATTCAGGTTAACGATATGGGCGAGGACCTCTTCGGCCACTTCGTCCAGATTAAGGGCGCGACCCTCGGCTACACCGAGAACGCCAGCGGTGCCAAGAGCCTTGCCACCATCAGCGACGCCAGCGGTGAGGGTGCAGCCTACAACAGCCTGGGCTACACCGCCGCCGACCTCGTCTATGGCTCTCCCATCGACATCTGCGGTATTGTGGGCGCCTACAAGAAGAAAGACGCCACCGAGATCACGTGGCAGTTCCTGCCCGTCAAGTATGAGGCCACCACTCCGGAGCCGCCGGTTGGCGACGGCATCACTGTTGCCGAGTTCAACGCTCTCGAGGACAACGCCAGCGCCACGATGGGCACCCTGACGGCTCTCGCGCAGAGCGGCCAGCGCCTGTTTGCCAAGGACAACACCGGCTATATGCTCATCTACGGCAACTTGGATCAGGAGTATGTCCGCGGCGCTGTGATTCCCGCCGGCGGTACCGGTACCAAGACCACTTGGGACGGCGAGCCCGAACTGAAGGATCCCGCCAACTTCAAGGCCTCGACGAGCACCGTGCAGGTGACGCCTGAGAACCTCACCGCCGCTACACTCAGCCACGACCTGTTCGGCCACCTGGTGCAGTTGAAGAACGCCACGTTCAGCGGCAGCAACATCGTCAGCGAGAGCGGCGTGAGCTATGCCTACTACAACAACATGGGCGCCACCATCCCCGGCGACAGCGAGAAGTATGACGTGATTGCCATCGTCGGCTCTCACGGCAAGGCTCCCAACACCGTCTATCAGCTGCTGCCCGTCGAGGTGCAGAAGGCCGGTGGCGGCGAGGTAGAGACCCCGGAGGTCGCCAACGTTGACGAACTCTACACCAAGGCCAAAGGCACTTACTATAAGATTGCCAGCGACCTGGTGGCTGTTTACCAGAACGGCAACTACCTCTATGTGAAGAACGAGGACAGCTACGCTCTGGTCTTCGGCAAACTCGACGCAACTTTCGCCAACGGTGACGTGATTAGCGGCGCCGAGGCTACTTGGACCGAGTACAACCAGGCCAAGCAACTCACGCCGAAGGCCGACACCTTCGTCAAGAGCGGCACCGCCAGCCCGGTGCAGCCCGAGGAGATGGCATTTGAGGAGATCAGCACCGATATGGCTCACATGTACATCATCGCCAAGGGTGCCACCATCTACAGCGAGACCGACGCGGCCGGCAAGACCACGACCTACATCAACGACGCCGACCAGACGATGCCCGTCATCCTGTATGACCAGTTCTTCTACAACAAGGACACTAAGGAGACCATCATCCCGAGCGAGACCGAGGGCAAGACCTACACCGTGAAGGGCTTTGTCGGCAACTTCAAGGGCACGCTCGAGATCTTCCCGATCGAGATCGTCGACGAGAGCGCTCCGCAGTTTGAGAAGGAGGATGTCAACCAGGACGGCAAAGTGGACGTCGGTGACGTGAACGCCGTGCTCGAGGCCATCCTCGCCAGCAACTCTGATGCCAAGTATGACGTCAACAACGACACCAAGGTTGACGTGGGCGATGTGAACACCATCCTCGATAAGATTCTCGCCCAGTAAAAAAGTCATCTTCCTCCCTTCGGGAGGAAGTGATTGACAATCAATAGTGACGGTTCTTCTGTTTCTCCAATGAACAGAAGAACCGTCCTTTGTTTTTTAATTCTTTTCTATTACTGTCCGGTAAAATCCATTAGGATTGTCAAAGATTGCAGGGCCTCGCCTTGGCCTGGCCGCAAGCAGCGACAAACGTGAGTCCCGTTAGGGACGACCAGGATTTAGGCAGGGGTGAGCGAAGCGAACCCCTGTATTCAAGCGCCTGGTTACGGGGGCTGACGCCCCGCCTACGGGCTGCCGCCCCTAACGGGGCTATATATCTTGCCCGTGCCCAAATAGCAAATCCCCGCGTTTCCTTGATAGAAACGCGGGGATTTGTCGCCTCAAATCGGTGATGTCACTTCTTGGCGAGCAAGTCGCGAATCTCGGTGAGCAACTTCTCCTCGGCGCTGGGCTCGGGATCGGCGGCGGGCTCCTCCTCTTTCTTCTTCTTGAGTTTGTTGATACCCTTAACCATCAGGAAGATGCAGAGGGCGATAATCAGGAAGTCGATGATGTTCTGGATAAAGGCGCCATAGGCGAACATCGACACGCCGGCCTCCTTGAGCGCGGCGTAGTTGTTGGCAACACCCTCGGGGATGTCGCCCAGAGCCACATACTGGTTGGTGAAGTCCATGCCACCGGTGGCAAGGCTCACAAGCGGCATAATCACGTCGCCCACGAGGCTGGTGACAATCTTGCCGAAGGCACCGCCGATGATCACACCAACGGCCATGTCCATCACGTTGCCCTTGGAGGCAAACTCTTTGAATTCTTTAATGAAACCCATGATAGAATAGTGATTGTTAGGTCCCCCCGTCCCCCAGGCGGCCAGGCCAAGGCCAGGCCCTACAAGGAGGGGCGCACAGGAGACACATTGATTAATGTGAAAGATTTACTACCGCAAAGTTAGTAAAAACTCACGAAATACTCACGAAAATTGCGGAAAATTCCATAAAAACAACAAATCCCACGAATTGTGTATCCGTGGGATTTGTAAAACTTGTGGGAAAAATGTCCCGTTGTCGTCGTGGAGTGGATTACTTCAACTCGGCGAGGTACTTGATGGTGCGGACCATCTGCGAGGTGTAGCTGTTCTCGTTGTCATACCACGAGACAACCTGCACCTGATAGGTGTCGTCGTCAATCTTCGAGACCATGGTCTGGGTGGCGTCGAAGAGCGAGCCGAAGCGCATGCCGATGATGTCGCTGGAGACAATCTGGTCCTCGGTGTAGCCGAAGGACTCGTTGCCGGCAGCCTTCATGGCGGCGTTGATACCCTCCTTGGTGATGTCCTTGCCCTTGACGACGGCCACGAGGATGGTGGTTGAGCCGGTGGGGGTGGGGACACGCTGAGCCGAGCCGATGAGTTTGCCGTTGAGCTCGGGAATCACGAGGCCGATAGCCTTGGCGGCGCCGGTGCTGTTGGGCACGATGTTCTGGGCGCCGGCACGCGAGCGACGGAGGTCACCCTTGCGCTGCGGGCCGTCGAGGATCATCTGGTCGCCGGTGTAGGCGTGGATGGTCGACATGATACCGCTCACGATGGGAGCATACTTGTTCAGAGCGTCGGCCATCGGGGCAAGGCAGTTGGTGGTGCAACTGGCAGCCGAGATGATGGTGTCGGCGGGGGTGAGGGTCTTGTGGTTCACATTGTAGACGATGGTGGGCAGGTCATTGCCGGCGGGAGCGCTGATGACGACCTTCTTGGCACCGGCCTGGATGTGAGCCTCGCTCTTGGCCTTGCTGGTGTAGAAGCCCGTGCACTCGAGCACCACATCGACACCCAACTCACCCCAGGGGAGTTCGGCGGCGTTGGGCTTGGCATAGATGGTAATCTCCTTGCCGTCCACAGTGATCGAACCGGGAGCGACAACGGTCTTGCCGTCCTCAGCGAGCTCGGCGTCCTTGTAACTCACAGTGTGCTTGCCCTCGCCGAACTTGCCGGCGAAGCCACCCTGGCAGGTGTCATACTTGAGCAGGTGAGCGAGCATCTTGGGGCTGGTCAGGTCGTTGATAGCGACCACCTCATAACCCTCGGCCTCAAACATCTGGCGGAACGCCAGGCGGCCGATACGGCCAAAACCGTTAATTGCAACTTTAGTCATAATAATTGTTTAGAAGATTGAAATTAGTTGGTTTATAACAAGTTAAATATTCGTTTAGTTATCTGCCTCGCGGGCGGGCCCACTTAGCAATGCAAAGATACAAATTTTTTGGGACACAAACGATTAATTTCACCTTATTTTTAGTTTTTTTTAATTTTGGGGACGGTTCTTGCTCATACGCGGGCGGGGACGATGGCGGGCGGGGACGGTTCCTGTGTTTCATTTGCTGAAACACAGGAACCGTCCCCAAGAAGCACAACGGGCGAAATCGGCCTCATTTCGGGTAGATTTCGCCCGTTTGGGGCCGATTTTGGGCGAAATCGACCCCATTTCGAGTAGATTTCGCCCAAAATATTTGTTTTTGTTCATCCTAAAATCCGCAACTCGTTGTTTGCCAGTCCAAAATTAAAATTCCTCTCGTCTATTTTCGTCTATTATTCTCATGAAAAATCCGTAAAATCTTTCTCGTAAATTTTCGTAAATATTTTATTTTCTGTTGTTTATAATTAATTTACGTGAATTTACGAAAATTTACGAGAAATACACCAATAGATAAAAATAGACGTAAATAGACGAGAGGTTGGAGAGTCGCGGAATTAAGGTTCATAGTTTCCTTACGTTTCCTTACGATATTATACGATAAATTTTACGAATTATACGTGATAGACTTTCGTGGATTTTTTTGTAACTTTGCGGCGTTTTGGTGGTCTAACTGAAAAAACGAACTAAAAAACTTGACGACAATGAAGACGTTGATGAAAATCATAATGGTCGTGGCGCTGCTGCTGGCGGGCGCCGTGACGGCCGGGGCTCAGGTGCTGCGCGACGCCAACTTCAACAGCATCGGGCGCATCAACACCAATGGCGTGGTGCGCGACGGTGACGGCCGCTCGCTTGGCGAGTTCAACACCGACGGCACAGTGAAGGACCGCGACGGCCGGGTGCGCGGCAAGATTGTGCGCCTTGAGATTTTCTCGCCGGCCGGCGAGCGCGTGGGTTACATCACGAGCGAGGGTGAGGTGCGCGACGGCGAGAGCCGCGTGATTGGCGCGGTGAGCCTGGGCGACGGCAAGGTGAGCGACGCGGCGGGCAACACGCTGGGCTTCGCCCGCGGCGTGCGCGTCGACTGGATTGCCTGCTACTACCTCTTCAAAATGTTCGACTGAAGCATCTGCCCGACGGGAGAAACTCTTAATTCTGACAAAATCTTTAACAAAAAATGCAAAAAAAATGCAAACGTATTTCACGTTTGCATTTTTTGCTGTATGTTTGCAAATTGGTAGTAGTATTAAACTTAAATTTACAGACAAACAATAACAAATATTAAGCATGGTACAGGATTTATACATTTTGATGATTACCGCGGCTGTGGTCAGCATTATTTTCAAGTTGCTGAAGCAGCCGGTGGTGTTGGGTTATATCGTCGCGGGCGTCCTGGTGGGTCCGCATCTGTTCGGCGAGAAATTGGTGAACGGCGACAATGTGAAGGCATGGGGCGACATCGGCGTGCTGTTTGTGTTGTTCTGCATCGGTCTGGAGTTCCGCCTGAAGAACCTCATCAG
>CAMHQD010000081.1 GCA_946187345.1 uncultured Porphyromonadaceae bacterium
GTCTCGAGAATCATAGAACGGATTTCTTTTGTCAACAGTAATCTTTGTCAGGCCGGAGCATCTAGCAAACGCACCTTCGCCGATTTCTCTCACCGAGGTCGGGATTGTCACCGAGGTCAAGCCGACGCAACCCTCGAACGCCTCATCGCCGATTGCGGTAACCGAGGCGGGAATGTCCACCGAGGTTAGGCCGACGCAACCCCAGAACGCATCTTCGCCGATTCCAGTCACCGAGGCCGGGATGTCCACCGAGGTCAAGCCGACGCAACCCCAGAACGCCCCATCGCCGATTTCGGTCACCGAGGCGGGAATGTCCACCGAAGTCAAGCCGGAGCAACCGGAGAACGCGGAGCCACCGATGGCGGTCACCGAGGCGGGGATGTCCACCGAGGTCAGGCCGACGTAACCCCTAAACGCATCTTCGCCGATGGCGGTCACCGAGGCGGGGATATGGGTGCTCTTACAGCCGGCGATAAGCACATTCGTTGCTGACTCAATAATGGCATTACAGTTGTCTCGAGAATCATAGAACGGATTTCTTTTGTCAACAGTAATCTTTGTCAGGCCGGAGCAACCGGAGAACGCACCCCTGCCAATTTCGGTCACCGAGGAGGGGATGTCCACCGAGGTCAAGCAGGCGCACCCCTCGAACGCACCTACGCCGATTTTGGTCACCGAGGCGGGAATGTCCACCGAGGTCAGGCCGACGCAACCGCGGAATGCACCTTCGCCGATTTCGGTCACCGAAGCGGGAATGTCCACCGAGGTCAGGCCGACGCAACCGAGGAACGCATATCTGCCTATGGCGGTCACCGAGGCGGGGATAGTCACCGAAGTCAGGCCGACGCAACCCTTAAACGCGGAGTTGCGGATGGCGGTCACCGAGGAAGGGATAACAGTATTGTAAAATGTCGTTTTCATTTTGTCACAAAAAAGTTGTTTGTTGGTTTATTTCCCTCTCGAGAATTCTCAAAATTTTCATTTTTTATCCCGTGAATTTCCGTAAATTAACGTAAATAAATTTTGACGATAAAACACATTAAAATAATATATTTACGAGAATTCACGGAAATTCACGGGAGATTTATTTTCGGAAATTTTCGTGAGGAACCACGGGCGGCGGTCACTCGGGCAGCGCGCGGATCGTGAACCCGTTCCACGGCTCGAGCGCCTTGTACCGCTCCACAGCCTGTTTCGGCACATACAACACACAGGAAGAACTGTCAACCCCGTCAAAGACATCATCGCCAATCTCAACCTCATCAGGATCCACAATCATACAACGGATTGCCTTCATGTTCTTGCAACCAGCAAACGCGTAGTTGCCGATGGCGGTCACCGAGGCCGGGATTGTCACCGAGGTCAGGCCGACGCAACCGAGGAACGCATAACTGCCTATGGCGGTCACCGAGGAGGGGATAACAGTCTTGTCGCAGCCGGCAACAAGCAGTCCGGTTGCCGTCTCGATAATAGCGTTGCAGCCGTTGCGGGAATCGTAGAACGGATTTCTTTTGTCAACAGTAATCTTTGTCAGGCCGGAGCAACCGGAGAACGCACCCCAGTCGATAGCGATCACCGAGGCCGGGATAGTCACCGAAGTCAGGTCGACGCAACCGGAGAACGCAACACTATAGATTACTTTCACCGAGGCCGGAATAGTCACCGAAGTCAGGCCGACGCAACCGGAGAACGCACCCCGGCCGATTTCGGTCACCGAGGCCGGGATTGTCACCGAGGTCAAGCCGACGCAACCGGAGAACGCTTCTTCGCCGATTTCGGTCACCGAGGCGGGGATGTCCACCGAGGTCAGACCGACGCAACCGGAGAACGCCCCATCGCCGATTTCGGTCACCGAGGCGGGGATGTCCACCGAGGTGAGGCCGATGCAACCCTCGAACGCCCAATCGCCGATTTCAGTCACAGAGGCGGGAATGGCCACCGAAGTCAGGCCGACGCAACCCTTAAACGCGTAGCCACCGATGGCGGTTACCGAGAAGGGGATAACAGTATTGTAGCAACCGGCGAGGAGTTTACCGGTTGCCGTCTCGATAATAGCGTTGCAGCCGTTGCGGGAATCATAGACGGTATTGTCTTTGTCAACAACAATCCGGGAGAGGCCGACACAACCGAGGAACGCATCTCTGTCTATGGCGGTCACCGAGGCGGGGATGGTCACCGAGGTCAGGCCAGAGCAACCAGAGAACGCACCTTCGCCGATTTCAGTCACCGAGGCGGGGATGGTCACCGAGGTCAGGCCAGAGCAACCCTCGAACGAATTGTCACCGATTTTGGTCACAGAGGAGGGGATAACAGTATTGTAGCAACCGGCGAGGAGTTTACCGGTTGCCGTCTCGATAATAGCGTTGCAACCGTTGCGGGAATCGTAGATGGTATTGTCTTTGTCAACAACAATCCGGGAGAGGCCGACGCAACTGGAGAACGCACCCCAGCCGATTTCGCTCACCGAGGCCGGGATTGTCACCGAGGTCAAGCCGACGCAACCGAGGAACGCCCCATCGCCGATTTCGGTCACCGAGGCGGGGATGTCCACCGAAGTCAGGCCGACGCAACCGTTGAACGCATCTTCGCCGATGGCGGTCACCGGATAGTCTGTGCCATCGAGATTGATAACCGCGGGGATCTTGAAAAATCCCTCCACTGTCACATCCTCACGAATGTTAAATGTCGTTTTCATCTTGTCACAAAAAAGGTTGTTTGTTGGTTTATTTCCCTCTCGAAAATTCCCGAAAATTTCCGATTTTTTTTATCCCGTGAATTTCCGTAAATTTCCGTAAATAAATTTTGACGATAAAACACATTAAAATAATATATTTACGAGAATTCACGGAAATTCACGGGAGATTTATTTTCGGAAATTTTCGTGAGATTGGACAGGTTAGCGTCCATTCCCGTCTATCATTATAATTGGCGCAAAAACACATGAGATAGACGGGAATGGACGGGATGGTTAATTGTCAGTTGCCGTCCTCGACGGAGGCCATCATTCGCTTGAGGACAGGCACCAAGGCGAAGAGCAGCAGAGCCGCCGCGCAGGACATGACTGCAAAGATAAGGAAAAAATCGCTATGTGTCACAACTTCGAAGCCTAAAAAACTCTCGCACGGCTTGTTCGCTTCGGGCTGCAGGGCGGCAAGTTGGCCGGAGAACACTCCGCTGGCCGCGCTGCTCATGAACCACACACCCATGATGAGCGACACCATGCGCGCCGGCGACAACTTGTACACCAGCGACTGGCCGATGGGGCTCAGGCACAACTCGGCCACGGTGTGGACGGCATACAGGCCCACCAGCCACCACATCGAGATATTGCCCACGGTCTCGATGTCGCGCGCGCCGTAAGCCATCATGAAGTAACTCAAGCCCATGATGAGCAGACCGATTGCCAGTTTCACCGTCGCCGACGGGTCGCTGCCATAGCGGGCCAGCACCTTCCACAACATCGCCATCACCGGCGCCAACAGCACGATGAACAGCGGGTTGATGCTCTGGAAACTGGTGACGGGCACCTCGCGCGAGAAGATGACGCGGTCACAACGCTCCTCGGCAAAGAAGGTGAGCGACGAGCCGGCCTGCTCATAGGAGGTCCAGAAGAAGATCGAGAACAGGGTGATGATGAAGATCACACCGATGTTCAGCCGCTCGCGGCGCGACAAGCCCTTGTCCGTGAGGACATACACCGGCAGCACAAAGGTCACGGCATAGGTGGCGGCGGTGATGAGGCTGCGCTCACCGTCGCTCTGGGTGACGTGGAAGACGTAACACATCACGAGGCCGAGCAGGAGGCAGAAAACCAGCCGCAGCGGGGAGTTGTAGACGGGGGCCGCGGCAGCGGCGCTCTCACCGCGCTTGGCCGGCTTGAGGCCGATCGCGTCGCCGTTGTCGGCAAACAGCACCTTGTCTTTGAACGCCACAAACGCCGCGAGCGACACGGCCATCATCGCCGCCGCGCTCAGGAACACCCACTTGAACGTGCCGGGGTGCATCCATGCCGTGCTCTCGTCGCTGACAAACGCGCACACCAGCGGGCCGAGGAACGCGCCGATGTTCACACCCATATACAAGATGGTGTAGGCGTTCTCGCGCAGCGCGTCGGCCTTCTCGCCCTCGCCGCTGTAAAGGTCACCGACCATGGCAGTCAGCGTGGGCTTGAAGAAACCGCTGCCGATAATCAGCGCGGCCATGCCGGCGATCATCGCCACCATCGAGAACGTGTTGTCCACACCCGGATCCATCAGCGCGCCACTCTTGGGCGAGGTGGTGAACGACGGCTCCACAATGCACGCCGAGGCAAACATCAGCAACTGGCCGACCATCATCAGCACGGCGCCGATGACCACCGAGCGGCGGTTGCCCAAATAGCGGTCGGCGATATAGCCGCCGATGAGCGGAGTGAGATAGGCCAGGCCAATGAACTGGCCATAGAGGATGTCGGCCTGACCCTTATAGAGCAACGCGGCGGCAAGGTACAGGACAAGCACGGCACGCATCGCGTAGTAAGAATAACGCTCTGCCATCATCGTGAAGAACAGCAGACGCAGTCCCTTGGGATAATCGGTAAAGAACTTCATGACAGTATTGTTTTTTAGTGATTTAAGTTTCTATAGTAGATAAATAGATAGTTGTGAGAAATGTAGGGGCCGCATTTATTCTGCCCGCCCGGCGGCGGGGCGGCATCAGTCGAGCACGAAGGAGACCGGTAAGGTGAACCACACACGGCACGGCTTGCCGCGCTGAAGCGCCGGCTTGAAATTCGGCAACTTCATGCAGACGCGGATCGCCTCCATATCAAGACCTTTTGTCATGCCGCGGACAATCCGTACATCACCGATGCTGCCGTCCTTCTCGACCACAAACTGGACCACGACTTTTCCCTCAATGCCGTTTTCGGCCTCAAACACCGGATAGTTGAGGTGCTTGGCGATGAAGTCCTGCAGCGCCTTTACCCCACCGGGGAACTCAGGCATCACTTCGGCCGCCATGAGGACCGGCTCCGGCATGTCCTGCGGCATCTTATACTCAAGAGTGTCGGCGACCGCCTCCATCTCACAGACCGGGGCGGGAGCCGGCTCGGGGGTGACATCCCAATCCAGAGAGGGAACCGGAATGGGCTCGGCGCAGCGCAAGTTAATGTAAGGGTTCTGGGCGGCAAGGGTAACATAGCCGGCGGCCAGGGTCAACGCGAACGCGAACAGGCGGAAAGAAGTAAATCGTTTCATAATAGTGATTGTTTTGATTGTTATTAATTATTGTTATCTGTCGCTGAGAACGGGTATCGTTTTCACCGGCAAAATTACATCCCGTGGCGGCCGATATCCGGCAAAAACGGATAAAACCCCGAAAAAAAGTTTTTACAACGTTGTAAAAACGTCATTCATCACATTTACAACGTCAGCACAAACACCTGCATTTCAACCACTTACCACAAACAACCGGAATTTGACGACAACAATGGCGACAAGCGTTTTATTTTTTAACATGATAATAATAATGGGTCACTTTTAAAGTGGACCCTTAACTCAAGTTTCTAAAGTGTGTTATTCGGTGATTTACAACGCTGTAGGGACGAGGCAAGCCTCGTCCCTACATTCACATCACAACCCATTATTTACCGGAGGATAATTACTTTAGAAACTTGGGTTAATTCATAGACGGTGACGGACGTTAATGGACGGGAGTTTTCCTCCCGTCCATTAACGTCCGTTACACCTGCGGAGCGGTTCTTGACGCGGCTGCGCGTTGAGGCTAATCGCCGAGAGAGTCGAGCAACTCGCGGGCCTCGTCTTTCAAGTTGCGGCTGACGCTATCGGAGGAGAGGACCATTTCGCACATCTCCCGCACCATCTCGGTGTTCCTCTCCACGCCCCAGCCGTTGAGGTAGTAAGCGGCCAGATTGGTCAAAAAAGTCTTGTCGTCATCAAGTTCAACGGCCTTGACGGCATAGGAGAACGCCGTCCCGTCGTCCGGGCTCACTCCCAGCCCGTCGTGGAACAAACAACTGAGGGCATAACAGGTCCAGCCGTCGCGCTTATCAAGGTCGGCATACCGGTGCAGCCAATAGGCGGCCTTGGCGTAGTCGATGCTCGTGTCATAGCCGGGCTTGGTGAAGCCCATTTCCATAGCTTTGATCTTGTAGTGCATCCCCAGCGTGCGGATCGAGGATGTGTCGCCTTTGGCGATGGCCTTCATGAGCCACAACTCACCCTCCTCGCTCTCGTCGTAGGGCACGTTCCCGCAGGTGAGCGACTCTCCAAAGGCGCGCATCGCCTCCACGCTTCCGGTCTCGGCGGCCTTTCTCCCCCACTCGCGGGCCTTGCCGAAGTCTTGCCGGTCAATCCGGGCTTTGTCCGCAAGCCCGAGGTACTCCCTGGCAAGCTCATCAACGGCCGGAGAACCATCGTCAAGCGGTGCCGGCCGCGATGAGAAGTCGCTGTAACAGCGCATGTCATTGACACACGCGTTGATGGAGGCCGCCAGCCGCTTGATGACTCCACCGGTGTGCATCTGGGCCATATTGAGTACGAGCAGGCCCTCGGCGACATCAACCGTTTTTATGTCGCCGGCGGTGAGCACGGTGGTGATGAACCCATCGTGAGCCTCCATCGGGTTGACGGGCTCGCGCCTGCCATGCAGATTACTGAATTCAACGTGGATAAACACGTTCGCCACTTCACGCGACAGGCTGTCGCCCGGTGTCAGGTCAACCCAGCAGTCACAATAGCCCGCTAGCACCGAGCCGCCCCGCATATTCAATGTGATGGGGAACCGGAGGTCTAAAGCCCCGTTCTCGCGGCAGTAGGTGTCTATCGCTTGGCACACATCGGAGAGTGAGCCGTCAATATCGGCGACGCACAGAATCAATGACTTGCTTTGGCCGGCGGCGCCCATGAGCATCATTCTCGCCGTATGGCGGCCGTCATCGATTTTGTCCCACTCGTACACATTGACGGCCTCGGGCGCGGTCTTGCACATGAAGCAGCCCACCGTCTCGTTCCACATCGTCACGCTGAGCGCGGCCGCCTCTGCGGCTGACGCCGTCACACCGGCCGCGGCAACCGCGGCAGCGATAATCAGTCTCTTCATCATAACTCAAAAGTTTTTATTATATTTAGCGTCAGCAATAAATTCGTCATCATCATCAACATCATCGCCTCTCTCCGCTTGACGGTCATCGCTGTCATCGTCGTCATCGTCGTCATCATCGTCATCATCTGAAACATTGAGACCATAGTAGCCACCAACCAGCACACTGCCGATTGCAATCACATAGAACAGACCGTTGAGCTGATAATCCAAACCTTTACTTAAGAGAAGTTGGTAATACATCCAATAGGTCACCGGCACCATCACCGCTCCCAAAATCATTCCGACAAAAGAATTCTTTGGCACACTGAAGCGGATGGGGGCCACAACAACCATAGCGCCAATGATGAGGGCAATACTGTACTCCTTATTTGCACCGGAAGCGATATTCGCCAATATATAAGCGACGATGACGCTTAACACACCGCTGCAGATGATAGCGGTCAGTATGCTGATGCTGTTTTTTTTAGTTTCCATTGTCAAGAGGTTTTTGATTGTTTATTATATATTTCTGTTGAGAACAGCAATCTGTTTCTCCGGCAAAATCATGTTGCGCGGCGGCAATACTCAGGCGAGAACAAGAGGGAAATATTGACAACATGAAAACAATTATTGTCCGGGACTCCCGCAAAAAACAAGGAACACTACTTAACGACCGCGACAAGATTTATATATTTCAGATTATCGATTAATTAAAAAAATGTTTTAGTTGTTTAAGTTGTGTTCCAATATTTTAAGAACTTTTTACTATGGAATCAATTATTGAGACACATTACTCACATTTTACAGTTGAGTGAATCTCTTAAAAGCGGTTACCGGCACTTGAAGACGTTGACCACAGCCTGTGCCTCTGTGAGATAGGTAACTCCCATACCTGCACCTGCCACCTTGACGGCCTTGATGAACTCAAGCGACTGCACGTAGATGTTCTCGAGCACCTCATTCCGGTTAAGAAGTGCCTGCTCACCGGTCATAACGAAGAACTCGGTCTTGTCATTCTGACGCGCTGAATAAATGTCCGCATTATTCACACCGACAGTGACGCGGGGAGGTCGAGCGGCCCGGGCTGCGGCGATGGCGGCGGCGGTCACCACACGGCGAGGCACTTTCACCTTCACACGAGGAATACGGAAACGGGCCTCGGCCTCGGGCACCGCGACCGAGGCGGTGACAACCAGCAACATAAGAACTGCAAACAAACGGGTAAAGTTTGAAATCTTCATATCTCTATAGTTTTTAGAAACTGTTAATACATTTGACGATTTGGTTTGGGGAGTCCATTGCGGGCCGGAACACCGGCCCGCAATACTACCAGCAATTTAGGCGACGGGCCAGGACTCGGCGGTCACGGGCCAAGAGGCGACGGGCCAGGACTCAGCGGCCACAGGCCAAGAGGCGACAGGCCAGGACTCGGCGGTCACGGGCCAAGAGGCGACGGGCCAGGACTCGGCGGCCACAGGCCAAGAGGCGACGGGCCAGGACTCGGCGGCCACGGGCCAAGAGGCGACAGGCCAGGACTCGGCGGCCACGGGCCAAGAGGCGACGGGCCAGGACTCGGCGGCCACAGGCCAAGAGGCGACG
>CAMHQD010000082.1 GCA_946187345.1 uncultured Porphyromonadaceae bacterium
CCACCATGATTGGCGAAGCCATGAATGGTGGGGCTGTCGCGATATGCCGCTAATATGTTCCTCGAAGAGGAACACTATGACGGCCGGTGGTGTTCCTCTCCGAGGAACATGGTCTATTGCATGACCGGGAACCCCACCATTCGCGGCTTCGCTCGCTCATGGTGGGGTTTTCACTCTGGTAATCGCCTTCGGCGATTACGGCCAAACTGGGCTGGGCACAGGGGGTTCGCAGCGCTCCACCCCTGCCTAAATCCTGTCGCCCCTGACGGGGCTAATTTTTGGGGGAGGGCCGTTGTTACGGGGGCTGACGCCCCCGCCTAGGAGCTGTCGCCCCTAACGGGGCTCGCGTTTGTCGGCGATTGCGGCCAGGCCCTATAATCTCAACCGCCAGCCCCCTCATTCAGGAGGGGAAGGGACCCACGGGGGTTACTCGGCGGCGGGAGGAGTCGTCGGGTTGAGGATCTCGTCGAGGACGCCGTTCACGTCGCCCACGTCAACCTTGCCGTCGCTGTTGACGTCAAACTTGTTGCCCTGCGGCTGCGGCGCGGCCTCCGGGTTCTCGCCAACGAAGTTCACGTTGATATTCAGACCGGCATCAACCAGCGAAATGGTGATGTTCACGCTGATAAGGTTCTCCTTGTAGAAGGCCGTCATATTGATGGGCACATCACCCAGGAACGGGCCGTACCACATCTCCATACCCTCGGGAAGAGCATCGGCATCACCCTCCTGAAGTTGAATCGCATTGTCGAAACTGATTGTGCTGTAGCCATGGCGCTCAACGACTTCACAACCTTCAACGTTAATGTTGCCAACGGGCAAAGTCGTTTCGTCTGTGTCGAGGATGAAATTCTTGAGTTGGAGAGTAGCCTTGTCGCCCTCGCTAACAAGCGTAACGTTTGCCTCTTGATAGGAGACTGTAGGGGTTTGGCCCTCTTCGGGCGTAATGGGCGAAACAGTCACGCCAAGCAGGCCTTTATAGTCGGTGGCGTAAGCGCCGAGCGACATCGCCGCGGCGGCAATCAAAAGTAAAAATTTCTTCATATCCTTCTTTTTTTTAATCTCCCGTGAATTTCCGTGAACATAAGGATTTACGAAAATTCACGGAAATTCACGGGAGAAATGTATCAAATTACTTCAGGACCTTGGTGGCCTTGACGGTGCCGTCGCTGTGGGTGGTGACAACGATGGTCACGCCCTGGGCGGGCTCGGCAATCTGACGGCCCTCCACGTTGTAGTAGCGGGTGCTGACCACCTCGGCGTCGGTCGTGATGTCCTCCACACCGGTGGTGGTGGCATCCTCGGCATCGGTGAGCACCTTGGCAACGAGGTTCTGGAAGTCGTAGTCGTAACTCGAGTTAGCGCGACGCGGAGCACCACTACCACTCCAGGCCTCGTGCATCGAGATGGCGGCGATGGTGCTCACCTTTGCACCCTCGCTGAAGCCACGGCTCGCGGCATCGCTGTCGCCAAAGTCGAGGTCGATGCTCTGGCCCTGGGGCTTCTGGGCATAGCCGCGCAACTTGCCGTCGCTATAGACGCCCGTCAACTTCACCACTTGGTTGGCGACCGGCATGTCGAACGAGTTGGCAAGGTTGATGTCCTTAATCTCGACGGGGACCTCAACCATACCGGTCTTCTCAAAGCCGGTCACAGTGATAGCCGGGTCAAGGACATCGCCGTTGAACGAACCGGCAAGTTTGCCGGCGGCGATGACCGTACCGGTCATCGGGTTGATCATGTCGGTCACATCTTGAGCCTCGGTGAGTTGCAGGCGCACCCAGGTGCCGTCCTCGTCGGCGGCATAGACGCTCATGCCGTCGCTGCCCATCAGCGGCATTCCATCAATCGTGGCGATGCCGAGGGCATCACCGACAACCACGCGGTCGGCGGCATCACCATCGACGATACCGGCCAGCGTAGTGGTCGGACGCAGGTAGGTGAGGGTGTACTTGTTCAGAGCCAGGTCGCCCGAGATAGCGCAAACGGCAACCTCGTAGCCCAGGCCACCGGGAATCTCGTTGACACGGATGTCAAGAATACCGGCGGCGGCACCCTCGATGGTGGCGGCAAACTGGTTGGCGTTGAGAACCTCGTCGATGCCAATCTCAAAAACATAATCCTTGGTCTCGGCATCGAAATCGGCAATGGTAGCACCGTCCTTAGTGATGTCAGTGACCGACGGCAGGTTGTACACCAACTTCATGTCGTCAACCCAAATCTTGTCACCGCTGCTGCCCTTACCCGGAGTGGCGTTGGTAGAGACTGTGATGAGGATAGCCTCGCTCGCGGCGGGGTTCTTCTCGTACTTGAACGGGATGTTCAGTTCGGTCCACGTGGTGGTGGTGGTGATATCGGTCTTCTGGGCCTTGGCGGCAACGTTTGTATAGGTCTTGTCCTCAGGATCCTGATAGTAAGAGCCGTCGAACGTAATGGCACTCACAGACGCGTACTTGTAAGTTGTTTGCGCGGTTCCCTGCGTGAACTTGTACCACAACTGGAGAGCGTCGGGCTTGGCGGCGAGAGCGGTGTAGTACAGGTCGCCGTTCTTGTCTTTTGCGGTCGAGGTCTTGTTCATCTCCGAGTGGTTGGCGGTGTTGCCGGCACTCATGCTGCCGGCCTGCAGTTGGCCGTTGGTGAACGTACCGTTATTGACAATTCCCAAGACATTGCCGGAAGTGGCGACAGCGCACTTGCCGCTGCGGCCGGTATCAGAGCCAAGCGTACCCTTTGCCATGCTTGCATAATTTCCCTTGGCGCTCTTGAAACCGTGCCAGTAGCGAGGCTCGCCGGTGTTACTCTTGTTAGTCCAGTCCTCGAAGTCGCCGTTGGGAATCTGGAACGGGTTGTTATCGGACACAAAGCCGACGTTGATGACTTGGCCGATGGCGTTCACCATGTCGATGTCGATATTCACAGCGAGGAAACTGTTGTCGTAGATGCGCGCGCTCATGCGGATGGGCACTGCACCCAGCATCGGGCCCATCCAACCCTCTACACCCTCGAGGTCGCCCTCGGCGATGTGCACGTTCTCGTAGGCGTAAAGCATAGCCACCTTGCCGCTTGTAGTGGCGGTGAGGCCATCGAGGTTGATTGAGCCCACGGGCATCCCGTCGAGGACGAGGTTGCTCAGCGACAGGTCATAGGCGTTGCCATTCTGGTCAATGGTGATGGTGACACCATCCTGTGTTGTCGGGTCACCGCCATTGATCGTGACCGACAGCGTGCCGGTGTAGGTCGTCGCCATTGTGGCGAGGGCTACTGTGGCCGCTGCAATAAAAGTAAAAAACTTCTTCATAAAATAAAAAACTTTATAAAAACAATTAATAAATATTCTTTTTTCTCCCGTGATTTTTTTCTCCCGTGAATTTCTTTCTCGTAAATTTTCGTAAATTCACGTAAATTAATTTTTTTTCACTTCATTGAACTGCCTATAACTATTAACCGATGATTTGATATTATCTTCTAAATTATCGGTATTAAAGTTAACCAGCAAACCTATTGTCAGATGAGATAGATGCAGATAATTTGAAAGTTGCTTCAAATGTGCTTCTGAAAGTTCTTTAACCGATTTTATCTCAATGATAACGGCATTCTCGACCAACAAGTCAATCCGAAAGGCATTATCAATGTGTAAATCTTTATAAATTACAGGCAATTGCACTTGTGACCTCACATCAAGACCACATAACTTTAACTCATGAAACAACGCTGCCTCATAAGCGGACTCCAAGAGACCTTTGCCCAATGTGTTGTACACCTCAAAAATACAACCCCTGATCTTATAAATCAATTCACGATATATCATAAAAAGATTTACGAAAATTTACGAAAATTTACGAGATAAAAATTCACGGGAGACTTTTTTGGTGGGGGGTTAGTGGAGGCGATAGGTGAGGCCGATGGAGCCGTAGATGGGGCGGAGGGTTTGTTCGACGGTGTGGAAGCCGCTCTCGAAGATGCCGCTGAAGCCCCAGTCCAGTTCGGCATACACGCCCAGGCGGCGGTGGAAGTACCAGTCGGCACCAATCACGGCGCCCCACTGCCAACGGCGCAGGTTGGGCGAGAAGTCGTAGTCGCCGCGCTCGTCGGGACCACTGCCCAACTCCACTTTCACGCCCGTGGGGTCGTCCTTGCGCAGGTAGCCGTCGTAGGCCCAGCCGGTGAACTTGCGGCCGGTGAGGTAACTGCCAAACAGGCCGCCGCGCAGCCTCACCTTTTTGCTCACGTCAAACGTGGCCTGCACGGGGATGGTGAACATCCACAGGTCGGCACGGCTGACGACGTTGCCGGTGAACACGCCGGCCAGGCTTTCGCCGCCCTTGGTAATCTCCATGTGGTAGTTCTTCACGCCGGCGTCGATGTCCATGCCTTTGTTCTCAAACCGCACACCCACCTTGACGCCCCAACGCTCGCTAAAGCGCTTGGTGGCCGACGCGCCGAAGTTGATGTTGGGCGTCAGCGAGAAGCGGTCGAGGCTGCGGATTGTGGCCGGCATACCGAGCGGAGCGCTGCCGCCGATATTGTAGCCGATGTGTCCCTCGGTGGTAAAGCCGCTGAAGAAACCGCCACCCGCCGCCGCCGTGAAAGGCAGCAGCAGCAACAGCCTCCCCCAGCCCCTCCTAAAGGAGGGGTGTTTGGTTGTGGGGCGGAATATTTGTCTCAAAAAATTAAACATCTGTTTTAATTTTTCTATTTTCGTTTTTCTTTTTTCGATTGCTCGTTTATTCGTTTATTCGAGTGTTCGAACAATCGAGCAATCTATATTCTCTCATTCTCAACCGCCAGCCCCCCTCCTTTAGGAGGGGCGGGGGAGGCCTCTACTCCTCGTGGGCGGTGATGACGCGCACTTTGTCCACCATCAGTTCGCTGCCCACGGCACCCTCAAAACTGGCGCCGTCGCGGCTACTGGAGAAGACGACGGTGAGGTTGTAGCCACGCTCGGCCAGCAGCGCCTCGTCAATCTCTTTGGAGTACTCATATTCGACCTCAAAGTAGGTCCACTCGCTGGTCTCGTGCAGGTCTTTGACGCGCGCGATGGCCACAATTTGCGGGCTGGAGAGCACGTCGTCGCCGTGTAGCACAAACGGGTTGCCCTCGGGGTCGTGGTTCAGATAGAGCACGCTGTAGATGTCGCCGATGTCCACGCGGTCAACGACTTTCTTGGGCTTGACCGTGAATTTGGGGCCAGCCTTATACTTATAATAGCCGGTGTACTTGACGGGGCGACCGGTGAACGGTTTGCCGAACAGTGTTGCCTGCAATGTCTTCTTCAAGGCGACCGAGACGTCAAACTCACCGATAAAGAGATTGCCGGCAGCGATTGGCATTGTCATGCCTAACGGGCCGGTGTCGCGTGTTGTCAACTTCACACAAGCGCCATCATAGCCGTTGGGGTCGGGCACCGAGGGATAGTTCTCGGGAGCGTCTTTGCCCTTGGCCATGTTGTAACCTCCGTTGCCGGAAGCCCAATCATTGCCAAGCGTACCGTCCGCGAGTTCGTTGTGCCACACGTAATACTGTCCGGCGGCATTGAGTTCGTAGTGCTCGAAGTCGTATTTAATGGTGTCCTGGACGGTGACCCAGACGTTGCGCAGCGAGATGTAGTAGCGGCGGCGCCAGTTGCCGTCCTGGCTGGTGACGGTGTAGGTGACCGGGCCGCCGGTGAAGTCCTGCACCGTGCCGCTGGCCGGCGACACGCTGGCGCCGGCAGTAGTGACAAAACGCAGTGCCACCGCCGAGATGTCGGCAGCGCCACGCACGTCGATCGTGATAATGCTATCGGCGTAATTTATGTTGCGAGCCGTGTCGGTAATCTGGAAAAAGAACTTCTCGGGATTATCGACGGTGATTGCCACACGTTCGATATCGCACTCGGCATTCAACGGCTCATCCTTGAAACAACCGGTCATCGTCAGCGCCATCAATGTGCCGGCGACAACCGTCAGGCCGGCGGCCTGAAGTCGGTCAAGACGCATTTTCTATCTTCTTAATTAATAAACCTAAACAATTTCAAGTTGCAAAGGTAAAGATTTTTTTTGAATTGACAAAATCCCTCAACAAACTGTAACATTTTTGCGGCGAAATGGACCCACGGCAATCAACATGAAATTCTTATTCCTTAATTCCGCAACTCGATATTTCTCTCTCGAAAATTCTCGAAAAATTATTATATCTCGTAAATTTTCGTAAATCCACGTAAATTAAATTTGGCGATAATATTCTATGAACTCAAGTTTCTAAAGTAAAATATTTTAAAAAACTGAGTCGTCTAAACCCACGATAGTGGGTTACACAAACCCACAAAGTGGGTTTTACAAAAACCCCAGGTTGACACCGCCAGGTGGCTACCTGGGGCTGACGAGGTGAATATTTGTCTGCTACCTCGAAGAGGTTGCACTCTCTCGCGTGATGGTGCAACCTCTTCGAGGTAGCGCCATCTATTATCTCGCCTCATACCCCAGGTCTCGGCCTCTCCGAGGCACTCGACCAGGGGTTCCGTCCAAGTCGCTCTCTCCGAGAGCGGTGTGGTCTCCGACCACCGGCTCCGGCCTTCGGCCACCTCCGCTACCACCGGCCCGCCGTTGCTGCAGCCCCACTCCTTCAGGAGGGACGTGGGGAGGCCTCGGGACGTGTGGAAGCCTCGAGGGCAGGTGCGTCAGACGATGAGCATAGCGTCGCCGTAAACGCCAAAGCGGTATTTCTCCTCGATGGCGACACGGTAGGCCTGCATCGTGGCGTCATAGCCGCCAAAGGCGGCCGTGGCCATGAGCATAATCGACAGCGGCATGTGGAACGTGGTGAGCAACGCGTCGATTGTCGTCACCTCGTAGGGCGGGAAGAGGAACTTGTTGGTCCAGCCGGCAAACGGCTTGATGTGGCCGTTCATGCCCACGCAGGTCTCCATGGCCCGGAGCACGCTCGTGCCCACGGCACACACGCGGTGGCCGGCGTCGCGCCGCGCGTTCACGCGGTCACACACCTCCTCCTTGACCTCCATCTGCTCGCTGTCCATGCGGTGCTTGGTCAAGTCCTCCACATCGATGTCACGGTAAGACCCCAGGCCGATGTGCATCGTGAGGAACTCGGCGGTGATGTCCTTGATTTCCATGCGGCGCATCATCTCACGCGAGAACATCGCGCCGGCCGCCGGCACCACCACGGCCCCCTCCTTGCTGGCAAAGATGGTCTGGTAACGCTCGGCGTCGTCCTCCACAGCCTCGCGCTTGATGTAGTAAGGCAGCGGCGTGGAACCCAGAGCAAACAGTTCGCGCTTGAACTGGTCATGCGGACCGTCGTAGAGGAAGCGCAGCGTGCGGCCGCGCGAGGTGGTGTTGTCAATCACCTCGGCCACCATCGTGTCGTCAAGGCCAAAATAGAGTTTGTTGCCGATGCGGATTTTGCGGGCCGGCTCCACGAGCACGTCCCACAGTTTGTTGGCCGGATTGAGTTCGCGCAGCAGGAACACCTCGATGCGCGCGCCGGTTTTCTCCTTGTTGCCGTAGAGTTTGGCAGGGAACACCTGGGTGTCGTTAAACACCATCGTGTCGCCGTGGCCAAAGTACTCGAGAATGTCCTTAAACTGGCGGTGCTCGATCTCGCCCGTGTCGCGGTGCAGCACGAGCATGCGGTTGTCGTCACGATGCTGCAGAGGCTCCTCGGCGATGAGTTCCTCCGGCATATTAGTCTGAAATTCCGATAGTTTCATATATCTTGTTGCTACTGATTATTTTATTTTTAACACAAATCGCCTTAAATATCTCTTGATTTTTAATATGAATTGCCACGAATATCCATTAATTTTTATACAAAGGTAATAAACTGAAATTGACGGATAATTATATGGATATTAATGGAAATTATATGTTCAAAAGATTTCAGAGAATTTTCGAAAATCTTCGTTTTATTTCAAATTGTTCGCTTTGCATAGTCGGCGTTGATGTAACTTCAGCCCGGAGGGCGTTATTTATATAGCCCCCAACGCCAGTTGGGGGTAAGGTGGTGATTTGCAGGCCTCTGGAGGAGGCCACTTCAATCGTCCTTGAGGAAATATTTTTCGTCAATCGTCCCACCATATTCAATTATCAAACGACGACATTCGTCGGCAAATTGTTCCGAAACATGATGTTCCTTTTGATTGATAATGTAGTTTCGCACCATATCCAACTCGGTTCGGCCGATTGAAAATGCCGCATAACCATTGCTCCAATGGTCCCAATAAGGGAAATCGTTGTTGCCCTTCAACCAATTAGAGGAGCTCACCTTCAACTGCTGCACCACGTAACTCAACGAATGTTTTGCCGGCAGAGCGACAAGGATATGCACATGATCCGGCATGCCACCGATGCGCAATACGGTCGCCTCCATATTCTTGAGTATACCATAGATGTAAGCGTAAAGCTTACGCTCATTGGCGATATTGATTGTTTGTTGTCGCCGATAGGTACTCAACACTATGTGGTAATATAATGTGCAATAGCTCATCGTTGTTGCCTCTTTCAGAGGCATTCGTTTGCTCGTCTTCACCCCCCACGCAAGTGGGGGGTTATATAAATTACGCCCTCCGGGCTGAAATTACAATCCACCCCGCAATCGCTACTGCCGGCTCCCCTCCTTTAGGAGGGGCGGGGGGAGGCCTC
>CAMHQD010000083.1 GCA_946187345.1 uncultured Porphyromonadaceae bacterium
AATTAGATTTTGAATAATAACCTATAAATAAATTAAATATGCTTGAAGTATTAGTAATATTATGGACGATTATGGAATTGGCATCAATATGGGTGTTAATTAGCATCAATGCCAAATTAGGTTGCAATGACCATGACAAACAGCGATACAGCGACCACACACATCGCCGCCCACAGAAACCAATAAACATCGAATACAGAAACGAAAATGACTGAAACATTAATCTTATATTTTACAATCATATTACTTATTGTTGGCCTATTGGGATATGCCAACTACGAAAACAAAAGGAATAATAAACGTTAAACACCTCAAATACAATGAATAGAATAGAAAAAAGAGTCGTTAATGCGGACACGATTAAAGAATGGCGTGAAATGGCTGCAACTCAAAACGCCAAGATATTGCAACACGTTAAACGTCAATTAAATAAAAAAGACAAGGCCATTTTTGCAAGACTGCAAGACCTTGAAAATGAGATAAATAAATGGGGAAATGATGAATAAAACAATGGATAAACAAGTTAATGAATTGAATACCAATAAAATAGGAGTTGAGTATGAAAAATTAGTTAAGTTGTGGCAAATGGTAAACCTCATCGACATGGAGTTATCCGCCATATTGCGCCAATATAACAGCCAATTTGATGAAATGCCATTTTAACATGAGGGGGGGGGAGTTATTTTTTTTAAGCCCTTGAAATAATAGCCCCGCCAATGCCATGAACAAAAACCTTAATTTTTCAGGATTCTATGTAAATCAATCAATTAACCACTAAACTACAATGACCAAGAATAAGCAAGCGACCACAGACACAGCGACCACGCCGCCCATGAATAACACACCAACAGCCACAGCCACCAATGACAAACAGCCACGGACAAATAAACGCCGCCATCATGATAGTGACCTAATAAACGCCACCACGGATATTGCCCAACATGCCGCCCAATTGCTAAATGATAACTATGAAGTATTGCGATGTATATCGCCAATAATAGCAGATGGCGAATTGTGTAGGCTTTTATCTGTGTGGCAAGGCAAAAACAATGACGATAACGCCACCGCCGCAAAAAAACTAATAACAGCGTTAAGTGGATTCAAGGCTGTAACACCGTCAATGATTGACGGCCAATTTTCAACGTTATGGAAAAAAATCCGCAATACACGCCAATGGCATTTTGATATTACGAGACCCATATTTAGAGCGATGCAAGCCAAGCGAATAAAGGGAATAAAATCGAGCAAGGTAATAAGCGAGTTTGTTTTGTTTGACACAGACCACAGACAGCGACCATTTAAGGTTAACGCCACCGCAATAGCGCAATGGGTAATTGGAGCCAGTTCAAACACCCATGACCAAGCCACAAACAGCGACCACAACACAGATAAAGCCACAGACACCTCCAACAGAATAAATAATAACAAGTAAACGCCCATGACAATGAAAATACTTAAATCGACACAGACCACAGACAGCAAAGATAAAAACATTATCTATCGTAACAGTGAAAAGATAAATAGCGAAATAGACACCTTACAAAAGGCCGTCAATATACTTAACACTAACTATCACATCATAAAGCAGTACAACGAGTTTCTAACGCCTAAAATCGCTTATTTACATAGTTTTGCAAGGCCTCACGGAAAAGATTATTACGACCTTTTGAGGCTTGTTAAAATCGAATTAACTACAATTCTTGACAAGGCAAATCCATTTAACACTCCTGAAATGGTAGATAAGTTTGCAAATGACCTTAATAAATACTTACACCTGAATACTCGTGACGATGCAAATGGCAACACCTATTTATTTAGTGAGGGGACAGGCGGCAATATTAAGACAATTATCGCCGCCAATCGCAAATTAGTTGACAGTTATATATCGTTTAATGCCAAAGCGGATAAATATGAAATTGCCGCCACCGCTGAAAAGCAAATAACAGATAAACACACCAAGACTGCGACCACGGACAAGCAAAAGAAAACACTTGAAATATTGCAACAGATTGACGATAATATGATGAAATTAAATGAATTAGGCGTTAATTTTATCAACGTTAACCACTGTCGACGCGTGCCATTTGCCACCCTTTATAGATATATCCGAGACATGAAATAATAACGTTATTCATTAAAGTATTAATATTTTATCTTGTTAATTATCAATATTTTATATCTTTAATTCCTACTGATTTCATAATTATTTGATTTTGAATCCGCCTGCGATTAAGGCGGATTTTTTTGCTACCTACCAAATAAGCGAGTAACAACAGCCATAACGCCACCAATGACCAAGCGACCACACACACCGCCATGACCATGCAGCGACACCGCCACAAACTTTTGTTCACACGCGAGGCAAAAATTCACCAACCATTTTTCACTTGAATATCAGTACTTTAACGTATTCTTTGCGTTTTTGCCCATTTCCATCTTCATATTGTTCCCCACAATTCAAATCAATTATTTTTTAATATTTTTATGAAATAGACTATCCCATTGATATTTAGCGCTTTGGAATATGCTACAATCATGTGTATGGTGTTGTCGCCGCCCCGCGGCATATAGGACTGCGACTTGTCGATGATGGTTGGCACCATATCGACATCTTCCTTGAACACCTTGCCCGAGTCCACCTGAAACGCTGCCGATGCGTTCAAGTTGGGTATTGTCTCAACTGATGTAAAATTTAACTCCATAATTCTGCGATTTTCTCACCGCAAAATTATGGAGTTAGTTCCGTTGTCTAAAAGACAAGACTTAGATGTCTTTCCACTCGTATATTTTGTCCCTATCCTCGTTGCAGATTATATGGGCAGTACGTTTTTCTTTTGAACCGTCCCGGGCAATGACGTTATAGACCACATTTGTTGAGAACCGAATATCACCATTCTCTTTGTAATAGTCGTTGCCGTAATTGCTAACAAACTCAACCGACTCACCATTGGTGAGCGTTGAAGTCACATGGTTTACAACAACTTCTTGGAGGTTCTGTTTCTCCACATTGCCATGACCGGGCAAGTGAAGATGCCCACTTGTTGCGTAACAAACAGTGAGGAACAAAGCAATGCAAACTGCAATAATAGAAACTTTCTTCATGTCTTGAAATTTTTTTGTTATACTTCTTGTTTTGTCATTAGACGCAACAAGAGGTATAAAAAGTTGCAAATGGTAGTAATTTCTTTATAAAAAAATTTCGAGATTATTGATAGCAATACTTCGGTAAATTTTTGAAAATGTATTATAAGCAATCCTTAAGGCATCGCATCAAGGCCAGATGCCTTAAGTGCGATACAAAAGATAACTATTCGAAAATTAGCACTTTAGTTAACAACAATTAACTGAAAAAATTGGCTAAGTCGCTGGCATGGATATGGACAAAGCACTGGCTGACGCGAAAAAGCCCGGTTTCAAGAGTTTCTCCCTGAAGGTGAGAGGTGACGTGAAAATGAATGTCGCTTACGACATAAAGGAGACGCGCAACGTGGGTGGCATTCTTCGGGGCAACGCCCGACAAGGTGAGGCCGTGGTGTTCTGCGCCCACTGGGACCATCTGGGCATAGGGAAACCCGATGAGCGCGGCGACACCATATATAACGGCGCGGCCGACAATGACACCGGCATGGCCGGGGCCCTGCTCGTCGCCAAGAAGTTCAAGGAATTGTCCCGGCCGAGCCGTGACCTGGTGTTCATCTTCCCATCGTCGGAGGAGAGCGGGCTTTTCGGCTCGGCATATTACTGCGCTCACCCGGCCGTACCGATGGAGAAGACTCTGGCCTGCCTTAATTTTGAGAGCATCGGCCCGGCCGAGTTGACGCGCGATGTCGTGATTTTGGGTGGAGGGGAAAGCGACTTAGACAATTATTTTGTGGCCGCCGCTGTCGCTCAAGGCAGATATGTCTTTTTCGACGATGACAACTCCGACGGCTGGTTTTACCGTTCAGACCACTACAGTTTGTGAAAACGGGGGTGCCGGCGGTGGTATGGGAAAACGGCCGTCATCCGGTGGATGCCAGCAAGCCGAACAAATATCCGATGCCCGTGTGGTATCACAAGCCATCAGACGAGTACCATGACGACTGGGACCTCAACGGCACATTATCCAACATTAACCTCATCTTCAGCGTAGGCCTGTCTCTATCAAACACCCCCCGCTAAACAACACCCGTTTTCATGCTCTCAAACAGTTCTTGTTCTATATTTTGTACCGCCTGTTATCTATTGAATAATTTATCAATGATTTCAATCTCTTTAGGATGCATATAGCCATCAGATACAGCCATACCCAAAAATAACGTATGTGCAAAATTCATATTCTCATCTGACATCTCACTAATAATAAATTGTGATTGGATGTCATCAATGTTGGCTACATCCTCCAAATCAGTGATAGTTATGCCCAAATCGTTATAAACCTTATCCATATACTCTTCCTCTTTTGGGTGAATAATGCCGTCGGCTTTCATTATTTGAGAAAGAATATTGACAATAGCGTATTTCTCGTTTTTAGTTAATTTGCTCATCTTGCTTGTGAATTGAAGAAATCGTGATATGTATCATTACCTATATTAATAACGTGCATATTCTCACGCGCGCGAGTTATTGCCGTATATATGGTTTCGGGCGCCATAGGACGGAAACCACTTACATTTGAATAGAAATCCTCCTCAAGTATAACAATAACAGACGGCGCTTCCCAGCCTTTGAAACTTTGAATGGTTGACAATTTTAAACAACGTTTATCTGTAGTGAACAATTGTTTTCTTGTCCTTTCAACTGATTCGAAGTCTCTTTTAAACATCCAGTTGGCCGTATGCTCGTCGGTTACGCTATGTATTCTTTTTAGGCGTTCATAGACTTCGGTGGCAACGAATGTCACCTCGGTTTCTAGATTAGTCTTTTGACGATACTGGTAATCAATGTTGCGTAACAACTTGGTAGACGAAGCGAGTACAACAAAGTCTTTCGCTCCGTTACTGTCCGTATTGATAATACTAATAATTGTGTCAACCAACCGATCAAATGAGTAAGACGCTCTCATATCGTAATATGATACGATTTGGAAATTAAACGAATTTTCAACCGATATGGTGGTTGCGATATTATCTGTTGGCAATGTGGCAAAGAATTGTCTTTGAAATGACGTGGCCAGTGAAGCGAGCTTCGGGTTTGTGAAGCGGCGTCCTGTGTTCAACTGCCTGTTCCACTCGCCACCTATCACACCCAATCGAATGTCTTTGTTGGCATCAAGTGGTCGGTGATAAACATTCTGCTTTGGGTCTCCGAAAACAACAAACTCGCCATTTGGTTCAAGCAGAAAGTTCTGCATAATGATACGTAGCCATTCGGTTGTGTAGTCTTGGACTTCATCAATAAAAATGGCGGAATATTTTTTGCATTTCTGGGCGTTTTCAAAGAAATCCACATCATCATACGAGCCAAACTCAACATGTAGTTGGCACTCTGATGCACGTATTCTAAAGAATTGGTGATATGGATATATGTCAATCTTCTCCCACGAGAAATCATCTCTAATTTCCGAAAGTCTGAAACGCAAATAGTTGGCAAGCGTAATATTATAAGTCAGCACAAGAACGTCTCCACCAGTGCGTTTCATGGCGTTTATTGCTCTCTTGGCGAGGACAAAAGTCTTTCCCGCACCGGCAACTCCACTGATTTTTTGTTGAGTTCTATGACTTCGTACTAGATTTCTCTGCGCTCCTTGCGGCTCTATCCCAATTCTGCCTTCTTGATATGAGTGCCATGAGGAAGATATGATTTTGGCAAGTTTGCGTTTAACAACATCGTCAAATGCCGCGTTATTGAATGTAAATTGTATTGTATTGTAAAGGTTGGCCGAGATTTTCTTTTCTTTTATAAACTCATTACCAAACAAATGAGTAAAACTAATATGTTCGCCTGTGAAGTTGAAGAAATTACGCACCTCGGCATTCGTGTTCTCAGTGAAAATTACGACCTTTTTAACCAAGTTGAAATTGCGACTGTCCTCAATGGTACTTATCAACAGTTCCTCGATACCGTCCTTAATGCTTGTTTGGCACAAACTGATAAGGTCGATTGGCGATTGATATTGTATGCCGTTTATGAAAATATCTTTGTTGTCTTGCGACAATTGGCAATTCTTTAAATCTTCTTCAAACACATTGACGAGAAGTACTCCTTTATTCGGACGCACGATAATGAAATCAACAGACACCTCATTGACAACGGGGTCTATATACATGATGTCATCAACAGCCAAAATGTTTTGCAGTCGCCATGCCACTCTAGCCTTTTGTTCTGACATGGTGCCGTTTTGGATTTGAAGTTGCAAATCGTAGTCGTCAAAGACTTTAACACCACTGTCTCTGTATAACGACAAACGGCTCAAATCCAATGGTGAGCCATCGTAGGCAAAGCATCTGGTCATGCAGGTATATGGGTGACCGGTTCTTTTTGTGCGAGCAAAACGGCTGCTGTCTATGTGGCTGAAAAATTTTTGTTCGCCAAATACAGAGCAGAATTGTTCAATTCTGTATGAGGCTCCATTTTTTGGACCGATGCACAGCACAAAATGTTTACCGTGTGAAGACGCAACCATTCGTGCAACTGCTCCCAGATCTATTACTTTTACGTCAAGTATATTGGAGAAAACATGAATGACGTTTGCGTAGGTGTAGCCAACCGCAGTCAATGTGCTTTCACCAGCTGCACTGCTGGATGGAAGACACTTGTTTTTTGCGTCTATCTCAACTGCGTTATGAGTGAGCTTGGCAACATTACACACAGCGCGGTTGAGAGCATGTTCTGATGGTTCAATGAGTGTGACCCGTCGTAACCATTGGAGAAGTTCGTGCTGTTTCAGCACGTCGATGACAGTGGCTGAACCAATGCCTTGACCGCAGCCCCAATCCACTATCTCTATTGAACCATTCAACTGCTCAAAAGGAAAATTCATCAATGCGGCACGGCACTTGCCTACATGCATATCGCCGTAGGCCGACATATAGCAATTCAAGGCTTCCTCGCTGGCGAGCAAGTCCACACCGTGATTAAGCTGCTTATGCGTCCACGGTCTTGCTTGGTAGTGAGTCGGCAAGGAATTGTGACACCAGTTAATGATGTCATCAATGCTATTACAATGGTTTATGTTTTCAGCGTATGGCATACTTATCTTCCTGTTATGGTCTCAGATAATGGGTTTTCTTTGTGTGAGCGCAGGTTGGCGACTGCAAGTTCTTTGGTGGCATTGGCGTAACAATATTCGCAGCCGTGTACGCAGGTATTGTATTCTCCGATGTCTTTGCTCTTAATACAGCCGCAGAAAAGGCGTTGTCCTTTGTCGCGGTTGTCGCCGTGTGTAGCATACCTGCCATCAGGCAAGATGATTGTATCTTTAGGCAGCGGTTCGATTTCCCCGAACAAGTTTGCCGCTGGAATTGGCTGAATCTTCACATTTAGATAGTCCATAAGGACTTTATCATGGTAAGCAAGACGAATGATTAGATCATCGTCCACACAGTGGTTTTTCTTCACTCCAAATTCAATTAGGTCAATTTTCTCGCCACAGGTTGCTAATTCATAGTCCCATTTCTCGTTTAATTTTGCCAACTTGGATGCAAATTCACGCATCTGTTCCTCTGTCCAATCAATGTAATCGATATGGGCTTTAGTGAGGTTTGATTGAACTTTGCGATAACTCACGATGTCAGCAAAACTGAAAACTAACTTTTCTGTATAACCGAGGAGTTGGTCACCGATGTTCTCAATCTTGGCAAGCAGGGTGTCAATGCTGATTTGGTCAGTGAGCACCAAGGGGTCGAAACGCCATATCACATGACCTTTGCCAAGTCGCTCGACAAGTTGCTTAAAAGTTTCGATGCGCTGCGCCAGCGGCGGCACTCTCTTTTCAAGCCCTTCTGCTTCGTAGTCGTTAAGCGAATACTGGATATAACAGCCAATTCCCCTACGTTCAAGAAATGGCAGATATTCAAGCAATGGTCTAGGATTCTTTGACCAAAACACAATGAAACGAGTGTTTTGATAAGAGACATAACTCCGAACTCCATTGAATGGATTCGTCCATACTGAATATCCGACCACAAGCCGATGGAAAAACCAGTCGGCATAAAATGCGGGAATGTCCGTGCTTCGACTTGCAGACACAAGAACCGGAACTTGCATTTCTACAATTTCGCCATTCTCACGCGGCAGTTTCTGTTTATTCCAAGTGGCCATTCAAAGTTATTATCAATTATTTCGCACCACAATTGTTGACTATACTTATAATATTCTGAGAAACAATGAGTTCTATAAAATGTAATCTAGAGGGAATTTCACCTAATTTAGTGGCGCAAAATAATTAGATGAAAACTCACCGACAAGACAAATAAGATAAGGCAAAATTACAAATAAAAAACGAAAAAAATCACACCTTTTGGAAGAATTTATTACTAACGAACCTACAGATGTCCGAATAACCGATAGAAATCTAACAAAATTGGAGTACAAATTCTTTTTGTAGATAATTGTGTCCTTATAATCTTCAAAACACTGATTGCTTCGCTTGACAAGATTAAAAAACTGATTGACTATTGTATTGATAAGTACGCGTG
>CAMHQD010000084.1 GCA_946187345.1 uncultured Porphyromonadaceae bacterium
ACAACAACTTCCGTCCCGAGGATGAGTACGAGAACGGCATCGAGAGCATCTGGGCCATCCAGTACTCGCGCAACGACGGCTCGACCTACGGCAACCTCAACTGGAGTTACGGCCTGATTCCGCCCAACATCCCCGGTGCCACCGATGGCGGCTGCGACTTCTACAAGCCCTCGCAGAACCTGGTGAACGCCTACCACACCGGCGCCGACGGTCTGCCCCTGCTCGACAACTTCAACGAGAAGGACTACGACAAGAACGCCGACAACGCCGACCCGCGCCTGTTCCTCACCGTGGGCATGCCGGGACTGCCGTACATGTTCAACCCCGACTACATGATGGACGAGACCAGCATCTGGAGCCGCAGCAACGGCACCTACGGCTACTATGTGTCGCTCAAGCACAATGTCGACCCCGCGCTCATCGGCACCTACCTGATCAAGGGCTCGTACTGGGCATCGCCGATGAACCGCATCGTCTTCCGCTATGCCGACGTGCTGCTGATGCGCGCCGAGGCCTACGCACAGATGGGACAGACCGACCAAGCCATCGCGCTGGTCAACCAACTGCGCTCGCGTGCCGCCAGCAGCACCCAGATGATCGCCAACTATCCCAGCACCTATGGCGTGAAATTCTTCATCCGCAACTACAACGGTGCCTATGACAAGGACAAAACCATCAAAATCGTGAAGATGGAACGCCGTCTGGAAATGGGCATGGAGAGCGAACGCTTCTTCGACCTCGTGCGCTGGGGTGAGGCCGCCACGGTGCTCAACAAGTATTTCGCCGAGGAAATCCCCCACTGCTCGCTCTACTCCGATGCCCACTTCACGGCAAACAAAGACGAGTATCTGCCCATCCCGTTGAGCCAGGTCGCCGCCTCCAACGGACACTACACCCAGAACATTGGCGGCTGGTAATCCCGGCATGACAGTTATATCCGATGAATAAAACAATAATGATTATGAAATCCAAGGTATTATATATGCTTTGCGCGTGTCTCGCATGCTGCGGACTCGCCTTCTCACTCGGCTCATGCGAGAGCAACAACGTCAGCGACCTGAAGTTGGACGGCGACTGCATGATCACTCAACTCTCCCTCGACAACTTTGAGGGCATCATCGACCTGCCGTCACGCACCATCACCGTCCGCCTGCCGGAGGTGTACAACACCTCGTTGATGAAGGTGACGGCCTTGAAGTTCTCGGCCGGCGCGACGTGCAACATCCGCGAGGGCGAGAACCTCAACATGGATGCCGCCAAGGTGCTGCGTGTCAAGAATGGTGACACTTTTCTGGACTGGACGCTGGCGGTGCTTCACGACGAGGCCCGCATCAAGCAGTTTGTGATCAACGACATCTACACCGGTGTCATCGACCAGGACAACATGTCGGTGATTGTCTATGTGCCCGCGAGCCTTGATATCACCAAACTCGTGCCCACCATCACCATCAGCGCCAACGCGACTATCACCCCGTCGTCGGGCCTTCCGCAAGACTTCTCGCAGCCTGTCACCTACACGGTGACCAACAATTCGGCCAAGAGTGTCTACACGGTCACGGTTGTTGCCAACAGCAAGCCCAAGGCCATCTTCCTGGGCTCGGCTCCCACGCTGAACGATCTTGATGCCGAGGCCAAGACGGCTTGCCAGTGGATGCTTGGCAATGTCGCGGGGTCGCTCTATGTCTCGTTTGCCGACCTGCGTGCCGGCACCATCGACCTGTCGGAGTGCAAACTCATGTGGTGGCACTGGCACGTTGACGGTGGTGTTGACGGCCACGACAACTTTCTCGCCAAGGGCACCGATGCCATCAACACGCTGAACCAACTGCGACAGTTCTACGAGAACGGCGGCGCGATGCTGCTCACCCGCTATGCCGTCAACATCCCGTCGTTCATCGGCACCACCGGCGACGACGAGTGGACCACCCCCAACAACTGCTGGGGACAGGATGAGGACAAGGCCGAGTTGTGTGGCGGCCCGTGGACCTTCCGCATCTTTGACGGACAGCAAGACCACCCGATCTACAAGAATCTCGTTGCCGGCGACAACGCTGGCGAGGTCTACTGCACCGATGCCGGTTACCACATCACCAACTCCACGGCCCAGTACCACATCGGTGTCGACTGGGGCGACTATCCGACACATGACGCTTGGGTGGCGCGCACCGGTGGCAAGATCCTGGGCGTCGGCGGCGATGGCGCGATCGTGCTGTGGGAGTATCCCGCCCACGACGGCAAGGGTGGCATCCTTTGCATCGGCTCGGGCTGCTACGACTGGTATTCCTACACCTACGAGCCCGGCTACACCGAGAAGTTCCACAAGAACATTGAGATTATGACCAAGAATGCTATCAACTATTTAACCAAGTGACTGATATATGAAAACGTTCAATAATATTGCCAGCGCATTGCTGATGTGTAGTTTTGTCGTTGCCGCATCGGCATGCAGCGACAAGGACTACGCTCCCGATGCTCCGAAGAATTGGGACGGCACGACCACCTTCTTCAACTCGGTCGACGAGGCTGGTTTCCAGACCTACTACAACCCCGCGCTTGGCCGTTGCGGCGACCCGATGCCGTTCTACGACAGCAAGGCTGGCCACTTCAAGGTGCTCTACCTCCAGGAGTATAACAACAACCCCACGTTCAACTATCACCCGATCTGGGGCGTGTCGACCACCGACGGCGCCAACTACCTGTCGCTGGGTGAGGTGCTGCCCACCGGCACCTCGTCCGAGGAGCAGGACGCCGCGCTGGGCACAGGCTGCTGCGTCGAGAAGGACGGGGTGTACTACCTCTACTACACTGGCCACAACCGCTATGGCCGCGAGGCGGTGATGAGGGCGACGTCCACCGACTTCAAGAACTGGACCAAGGACGCCCTGTGGATGTTGAAGGGCTCGGACTACGGCTACTCTGACGACGACTTCCGCGACCCGCAGATCTTTGTCGCCGACGACGGGCTGTACCACATGGTCATCTCCAGCAACCTCAAGTTCGCCGAGTTCAAGTCCAGCGACCTCAAGAACTGGGAGCACTTCGGCAACTTCCCGATGATCTGGGACCGCATGTGTGAGTGCCCGGACATCTTCAAGATGGGCAACTACTGGTACTGCGTCTACAGCGAGGGCTACCGCACCGCGTGGAGCCGCAAGGTGAAGTACATGATGGCCACGACCCTCGACGGACTGAGGGACTGCTTCCGTGACCCGGGCGCCAATTGGCCCAAGGACGGCCATGAGGGCATCCTCGACAGCCGCGCGTTCTATGCCGGCAAGACGGCGAGCAACGGCACCGACCGCTACATCTGGGCATGGTGCCCCTACCGCACTGGCAGCACCATCTACGACAAGAACATCGCCGTGGGTGCCGGTGGCGAGCCCAACTGGTCGGGCGCGCTGGTGTGCCAGAAGATCATCCAGCACGCCGACGGCACGCTCACCCTGGGTGAGGTGCCCGCCATCGCCGGCAAGTTCAACAAGGAGCAGACCGTGAAGGTCATGGAAAGCAAGGGCGCGCAGATGAGCGGCGCGAACGGCAAACTCTCGGGTGATGGCGCCTATGTGCTGTACAACCGCCTGGGAACCTGCAACCACATCTCGTTCACGGTGACCACCTCGAACAACTGGGACCGCTTCGGCGTGTCGCTGGTGCGCGGCACCGACTCCGAGAAGTATTACACCATGGTCGTCAACCCCGAGGGTGAGGACAACCGCAAGGTGAACTTCGAAGAGGAAGGCAGCGCGGGCATGGGATTTGTCGAGGGCATCGACGGATATGTCTTCAAGCGCCCCGAGAACAACGTCTATCACATCGACATCTATACCGACAACTCGGTGATGGTGATGTACATCAACGACGTGTGCTCCTACACCAACCGCATCTACGGCATCCAGAAGAACTGCTGGAGCATCAACAATTATGGTGGCGAGATCACCATCAGCGACGTTAAAGTGACAAGCAACTGAAAGGTTTTTCGTTGACCGTGGGCGGGGCGGTGCCCGCCCCACGGTCAACGAAAAACGAAAAAACGAAAATATTGTGATAAGAGCATTAACAACAATGGTTGCGGCAACGCTTGTGGCACTGGGTGCCGCGGCACTCACGCCGCAGATGCTGAGTGACAACCACGCGATGCTGCGCGTGAGCGTCGACGGCCGCTACCTGCTGCTGCCCGTGCAGGAGAAGGAAGAGATTGCCCACCTGCGGGTGGTCGTCGACAACAATCTGGTCCAGACGCTCAACGTGCGCCTGGCAGTGGACAAGGTGGACTACTTCGTGCCGCTGGACCTCAAGCGCTACGGCAGCGACAAAGCCCTGGTGGACATCACCTTCCACGGCGACCGCCGCACCACGGGCGCGGTGAAGGACTTTGCCTGCTGGCGGGAAATGAAGGTGAGCGACACGTTCGACACCACCAACCGCGAGCGCTTCCGCCCGGCCTACCACCACACCCCGGAGTACGGCTGGATGAACGACCCCAACGGCATGTTCTACAAGGACGGCGTGTGGCACCTCTACTACCAACTCAACCCCTACGGCTCAATGTGGGAAAACATGACCTGGGGCCACAGCACCAGCCGGGACCTGATTCATTGGCAGGCCGAGCCCATCGCCATCGAGCCGGACGCCATCGGCACCATCTTCTCGGGCTCGTGCGTCACGCGCGGCGACGATGTGGTGGCCTTCTACACCACCGCCGGCCAGAACCAGACGCAGTCGATGGCCATCTCGCGCGACGGCGGCATGACGTTCGACAAATATGACAACAACCCCGTTATCACCGCAAACATTCCCGACTTCCGTGACCCGAAAGTGTTCTGGAACGCCGACATCAACCGCTGGAACCTCATTCTGGCTGCCGGACAAGAGATGCACATCTACTCCAGCGCCGACCTCACAGACTGGCGCTTTGAGAGCGCCTTCGGCAAGGAGTACGGCAACCACGGCGGCGTGTGGGAGTGCCCTGACCTGATGAAGATTGACGGCAAGTGGGTGCTGCTGTGCAACATCAACCCGGGCGGCCCGTTCGGCGGCTCGGCCACGCAGTACTTTGTGGGCAACTTCGACGGCCACAAGTTCACGTGCGAGTCGATGCCCAAGGTGACCAAGTGGATGGACTACGGCAAGGACCACTATGCCACGGTGTCGTTCTACAACGCTCCGGCCGGCCGCCACGTGGTGCTCGCGTGGATGAGCAACTGGCAGTATGCCAACCAGGTGCCCACCAAGCAGTTCCGCAGCGCCAACTCGCTGCCGCGCGACCTGGGCCTGTTCACCCACGGCGAGGAGACCTACCTCAGCGTCAAGCCGTCGCCCGAGGTGGACGCCATCCGCGGCGCCAAGGTCAAGAAGCCGACCGAGGCTTGCGAGATTGTTGTTGACATCAAGAGCGCCATGGAACTCACGCTGGCCAACGCGGCAGGTGAGAAAGTCATACTGAGTTACGACCCGCAGGCCCAGACGCTCTCGCTGGATCGCACTCGCAGCGGACAGACGGCCTTCAGCGAGGCATTCCCGTGTGTGACCGTCGCGCCCACCCACGGCTCGCTCAAGCAACTGCGCGTCTTTATCGACCGCTGCAGCATCGAGGTCTTTGACGCCGCCGGCCACGTGGCCATGACCAACCTCGTGTTCCCCACCGCCCCCTACGACAACCTCTCCGTCAAGGGCGGCAAAGCCACCATCTATCAACTTAGCATATAGCATGTAGCGTGTAGCATATAGCATACTAAAAAAGAACGATTAACTATGAACAACAAAACCAATTCAATCGCAATCGTGTCGGTGATGCTATGCTTCTTCTGCATGGGCTTCGTCGACCTCGTGGGCATCGCCTCCAACTATGTGCAAAAAGACCTTGAACTGAGCCACACCGTGGCCAACTTCCTGCCGTCGCTCGTCTTCTTCTGGTTCCTCATTTTCAGCGTACCCACCGGCATGCTGATGAACAAAATCGGCCGCAAGAACACGGTGCTCATCTCGCTGGTGGTGACGGTGTTGTCGCTGATGATTCCGCTGTTTGGCAACAGTTTCCCGGTAATGCTCTGCTCGTTCTCGCTGCTGGGCATCGGCAACGCACTCATGCAGACCTCCCTCAACCCGCTGGTGACAACCGTCATGGGCGGCGGCGACAACCTCGCCTCCACCCTCACCTTCGGCCAGTTCATCAAGGCCATCGCCTCGTTCCTCGCGCCTTATTTGGCCATGTGGGGAGCCACCGCCGCCATTCCCAGTTTTGGCCTCGACTGGCGCGTGCTGTTTGCCATCTATTTTGTGGTTGGCCTGTGCTCGACGCTGCTGCTCGGCGTGACCCACATCGAGGAGGAACCCATCACGGGCCGTCCCTCAACGTTTGTGGAGTGCTTCAAACTGTTAGGCACGCCGGTGGTGCTGCTGTCCTTCCTCGGCATCATGTGCCACGTGGGCATCGACGTGGGCACCAACACCACCGCTCCCAAGATTTTGATGGAGCGCTTGGGCTGGACGCTCGACCAGGCGGCCTTCGCCACTTCGCTCTACTTCATCTTCCGCACCATCGGCTGCCTCACCGGCTCCTTCTTCCTGCGCGTGCTCAAGACCCGCACCTTCTTCATCATCAGCGTCATCATGATGGCACTCTCGATGTGCGGCCTGTTCATCGGCGACGAGCAGTGGGAACTCTACGCCGCCATCGCCCTCGTCGGCTACGGCAACTCCAACATCTTCTCGATGTGCTTTGCCCAGGCCCTCAACTCCATGCCCACAAAGCAGAACGAGGTGTCCGGCCTGATGATCATGGGCCTCTTTGGCGGCACCATCTTCCCGCTGCTGATGGGCTTTGCAAGCGATGCCGTCGGCCAAGTCGGCGCCGTGGCCGTCATGGCCGTCGGCGTCATCTACCTCTTCACCTACATCAAGCAACTAACCACCAACTAACTGAAAGATTGACCGTTAAAGGTGTGCGGGCACCGTCCCGCCCACGGTCAACGGTCAACTGTAAACGATAAAAGAATATGGAAACCAAACGATTTGTAGTGGGCCTGGGCGAGGCCCTGTGGGACGTATTGCCCGACGGCAAGAAGTTGGGCGGCGCACCTGCCAATTTCGCCTATCATGCCGCACAGTTCGGCCTCGACACGCTCGCCGTGAGCGCTCTGGGAGAGGACGCGCTGGCCGAGGAAACTGTTGCCGCGCTCAAGGAGCACAACCTCAAATACTTGATGCCTCGCGTGCCGTTCGAGACCGGCACAGTGCAAGTGAGCCTCGACGCCGACGGCATCCCCAGTTATGACATCCGCCAAGACGTCGCCTGGGACAACATCCCCTTTACTCCCGAGATTGAGGAGGTGGCCCGCAACTGCCGCGCCGTGTGCTTCGGCTCGCTGGCCCAACGCAACGAGGTCTCGCGCGCTACCATCCAGCGCTTCCTCGACCTCACACCGCCCGACTGCATGAAGATTTTCGACATCAACCTGCGTCAGCAGTTCTATAGCCGCGAGGTGATTGTCGAGTCGCTCAAGCGCTGCAATGTCCTCAAGATTAACGACGAAGAGTTGGTTATCATCGGCCGCATGTTCGGCTATCCCGGTCTCGACATACAGGACAAGTGCTGGCTCATCTTGGGCAAGTATAACTTGGATATGCTCGTGCTCACGTGTGGCGTGAACGGCAGTTATGTGTTCCGTCCGGGCGAGATGTCGTTCCAGGCCACGCCCAAGGTGACGGTTGCCGATACTGTTGGTGCCGGCGATTCGTTCACCGGCTCGTTCTGCGCGCGCATCCTGCAGGGCGCTCCTATGGCCGAGGCCCATCGCACAGCCGTGCAGGTGAGCGCCTACGTCTGCACCCAGAACGGCGCAATGCCCTCCCTCCCCGACAACCTCAAAGCCTAAGTTGAAACGTGGCGGACACCGCCCCGCCACAGCCCCCGTTGGCCATGGCGCGCCCCCCGGCGGCGTCCCCGCCAAAAGACAAGAGGACAGGAGCGAAAAGAGAACACGAGAACAATGCCCCTCGTGTTCTCTTTTCCTTTTGGTCTCCTGTCTTTTTTGAAGACAATAAGGACAATAAAGACAAGAATATCTCATCATTGTCCTTATTGTTTTTTATTATTGCTGTCCGGTAAAATCCATTAGGATTGTCAAAGACTGTAG
>CAMHQD010000085.1 GCA_946187345.1 uncultured Porphyromonadaceae bacterium
TTGCCATGTCGAGAATTTCACCTAATTTAGTGGTGCAAAAAAAACTGAGAGAAATCTCATCGACAAGACAAATAGATATGGCAAAAGTACAAATAAAAAACGAGAAAATCACACCTTTCGGTGAAATTTATTTCGTGACCAAGCAGTTTAAGCCCATCGAGCGCGCGATAGATGAGTATTCACCGCCTATATCGACTTGTTTGCCGAGTACGGATAATCGCCCACTCTTCGCGGGCAAACACAACCTGCCGCCTGATCACACGTTGGGGGAAATGGGGCGAAGTCCTTAATCGGCGTGAAATCACACCCTGACCATTGCTCTTGCACGTGAGAGTTGGGGCAAGTACTCTTAAAAGCAATGACAAGAACTATCTTGCGGATTTAAGGTTTATAATCTTGCAGTGTAAAACGTAATACTTTTTGCAGTGGACACAGTAATAAACAGAACCGCCGCAGGCTATAACGCCCACAGCGGTTTGCTTTACGCCATGCGGCGCGTCAGTGGTTGAGAATGTATTCGAGGAGGAGATTGACATCGCCCACGTCAACGCCACCATCCTCGTTCAGGTCAAATTTCTTTTTCATCGGATCCTCATCGTCGGCGACACTGAACTTAAACCGCATAGCATCACTGCCGCGACCAAAGAAATAGTATTTGCCTCCACCGGTCACCACCTGGAACATCAACTCTAAAACATACGTCCGCCCCTTATCCAGCATCGACACGTCTATTGACTGGCCTATGCCGTAAGAGTAGAAACTTTTGTGCAACTTGTCGCCGCCCACGTCCTGCTGGCTCGATGCCTCCAAGCCGTTCCAAGATCCATCCTCTCCCTCGCCGTACACTTTATACTGTAACGACACGCTGCCAATCTCAAGGCCACTTTGGCGCATAAACTCAACCTCAAAGCCCTCGATTGACAACTTACTGAGTTGGCCCACCTGATCAGACGGGTCGCGAGATCCGTTTCCGCTAAATGTGTATTCACGCGTCGATCCGTCCACATTCAACATCACGCTCGCCGTGTTTCCGTCAAGAAACCGCAACGGCTCGCTCTCGCCTCCGGCAAGCACCTTCACCTTATAGTTCGAACCGCCGTTGTTATAGTAGAACTTCTCCCCCTTGTCGGTGACACCCTCAAAATACGCCTCGATATAATACACTTTACCCGGCGACATCTCTTGCACGAAGTCAATATCAAGGCCACTGATAGACCACGTGTTGTCGCCGCCGGGCATTGACGGCACCTGATGCCACTCGTTGGGAGAAGTGCCCTCTTGATAGAGCGCTCCATAAAGGTATACATTCTGCACCGTTCCGGACGTGACAGCCGAGTACCCGTCCAGCACAACCGACGGCATCGCCGTCCCCGACAGGTCAACCGTCGAGAAGCCGGTCGCCGGCAACGGGATTGACATCTTGCTGCCGCCCGCATCAATTCTCAGCGTTATCGATGTGAACGACGACGCCCATGCCGTCACCCCAAGGAGCGACAACAACGCCAACAAAAGTAAACGATTTTTGCTTTCCATAGTTAGAAAAGGTTTTAACAGTGAGTAGTAAGTAAGGGTTCTATTACTCCAATCGTCACACAAGCGGCAGAACCCAAAACACCCACAAAATGTGACTCTATAATTCTTTTGCAAAAATACATTATTTTTCTCTTACCTCCCCCAGTTTAACATTAATTAACCATATATAATACTATAATCCATAGGCTTTACTGATTTTAAAATCGCAACTATGAATATACTCACTAAATCTTCGAGAATTTTCGAGTGGAAATATCGAGTTGCAGAATTTAGGCTAATTAGGCGAGGCCCTACAAGGCAAAACTTCCCTCCTTTAGGAGGGGTGGGGGGCAAAAGATTTTGGAGGATTTCCCACGCGGCAGCGTGGCCGAATTATTATAAACCGCGAATTACGCGAATTTGGCTAATTATCCTACCGAAAGAAATAATTTGCCAAATTCGCGCAATTCGCGGTTTTTCAGTCAACGGTCAACAGTCAACGGTCAACCTTTCAGTTTACGGTCAACGGTCAACGGTCAACGGTCAACCTTTCATCTTGCGGGCGATGGTGGCGGGGACACCGTCCTTGTGGAGGTAGATGTCCATCGTCTTGGCGCGGAAGAAGGCTTTGCTCACGTAGAAGTAGCCGTCGTAGAGTTGGTTGGTGTCCCAACTGTTCTGCACCTTGTAGTACTCGTTGCCGTTCTGGTCCACAGCCTTGCCCATGATGACCATGCCGTGGTCATCGGTGGTCTCCTTGTTGTCGAACATTGCCTGACGCTCTTCCTGCGTCACCCACTGCTCCTCGACCGGACCCTTGATGTCCCACTTCTCTTCCTCGCGGTCTTTGTCGCTGAGTTTGGCCCAGCGTGCCATGTCGGTGCCGGCGGCATCGGGCACGTCCTTGTCGACGGGAAGCACAGCGTAACCCTTGCGCCACTTGAAGCCCGGTTCGCTCACGTCGGCACCCCAAGCGATGGTGTAACCGTGGTCGAGAGCGTAGTCCACAATCTCAATCATCTCGTCGATGGGCACGTTAATCATCGACTCCCACATCCAGTTATCGGCCACCTCGAGAATGAACGGCTGGTAGAACGGGTGATGGGTGAACGAGGTGATTGACACGTAGTCATCGAGGTTGATGGGCAGCGAGGCGGCGTAGGACTGCGGAGTGTAGGTCTTGCCCTCCCACTGGAAAGTCTCGGGCAGTTTGCCCATATAGCCGTCGAGGATGCCTTTGAGGCCGTCGATCCAAGCCGGAGTGAGTTTCTTGAGTTTACGCTGGTTGACGACACTCACGTAGCCTTGCAGGTTGGCGGTGAGTTCGCTGGTGTCGAACTTCTTGTCGCCGTAAGTCATACCGGTATATACCTCATTGGGCACCATACCGTAGGTGCGCCACACGTAGGGCACATCGTGGGCCGCGCCGCCCTCGGCGAAATTGATTTCGCCATCCATACGGACGTATTTCACCGCCTTGTCGAGGTAGCAATGATACACCACAAAGCCCTCGCTCAGGTGGACTTCCTTGCCCGTCTTGCGCAGGATTTCGCTCTCGAAGAACGTGTTGGTGGAGTAGCACCAACATGTGCCGCTCTTGTTCTGGTCCTTGACAGGCGTGGTCTTGATCACCTTGACGTCGGTGAACTTAAAGCCCGTGCTGTCGGGGTTCACCACCTTGTCGTCGGCGGCCACGCTGAGGGTCGCCGCTGCGGCAACCGCAATCGCCGCCATTCTCAAATACTGTTTCATAAACGTGAAAATATTGATAATTTTTGTTTCTAAATGTACATTATCTGGTGATTTATAGCACCGTATAACTAAAATATTCCAAACCCACGAAGTGGGTTACACTAACCCACGAAGTGGGTTACACTAACCCACGAAGTGGGTTTTACAAAAACGCGGGTTGTGTAAGTCAAATAAAATTGCCGACTGTGCTCTAATTGCCGCACATCTAAACGCTTCGCACCACGCAGTCGCCGTCGTGGTAGTCGAGGGCGACGACGCCCATCTCGCACAGTGCCACCACCATGTCGTCGGCCGCGGCGCGGCTGACGTGAGCCAGGCGAGCCACGCCGTTGAGGGTGACTGCACCGTGGGTCGACAGGTAGTCGAGCAGGTGCCGCTCCGGGGCGCCGATGGTGATTGTCACCGGCTCGCGCAGCGCCATCACGCGCTCGTGTACACGGCTGGCCACAACGTTCTCGTCGGCCACGCGATAGTAGGCCACATAGTTGCCGTGCTCGTCAGGAGCCATGACTGGCCCGTTGGCGGCGATGCCGATGATGGCTTCCACCACTACCCTACCGCGCACGTTGTGGGTCACAAAGTCAACGTGCTGCGCGGGTCGGCAATAGACCTGAGCGGCCTCCTCAATCATATATACCTCCTCATCGCCACTCACTCCGGCCACAGTGCCGTTGTCCTTCACGCCCACCAGCAGACGGCCTCCGGCATGGTTGGCGAATGCCGCGACAGAGCGCGCGATCTTACGGGCATCAGTAATCTGATACTTGAAGTCTTGCGTCACATGCTCGCCCTGGGCGATAAGTTCATCTATGTATGCCGCACCACGCCGCATTTGCATCAGTCTCCCCCAAAAAACTAAACGGCCAGGCCAAGGCCAGGGCCTACATTTATCGTGTCTTATTCGCTAAAATTGTCTGTATCACGCCGCCGACTTTGCGGGCATAGTACTGGAAACCGATGTCGGTGAAATGGATGCCGTCCACCGTTCCTTCGGCATCGGGACCATAGAGGCCGTCGCAGTCGATATAGTACAGATTTTTGGGATTATCAGCCTTTAGCCTTTCGTAGTTTTTCCGGAACTCGGCGTTTTTCTCGGGCAGATATGTTGAGTAATAGGAACTATACTTGGCGTAGGAGTACATCGGTCCTTCCACCATGATGACGGGCACTTCGGGGCGCATCGTGCGCAGGTAGTTGACAAAGCCGTAGGTCACCGTGTCGCACATCAGTTTGGTGCAGTTGGGCACCGGGTCGATGACGTAGGCGGCCACATCCGGTATGGCCGCCATCATGCGCGCCATGCAACTATCCATACGGCATTGGCCGCTGAAGCCCAGGTTGACACACTCCCTGTCAAGTTCACGCTGGATGATGCTGGTCGCCACCATGCCAGGCCGAGTGGCGCAGCCACCTTGCAGGATGCTCGTGCCGTAAAAGACGACTTTGCCACGCTCGCGACGCGGACTATTAACGAGGGGCTGTGAGAGGATAGCCGTGCTGTCGACACCGATCTCAATCCAGTTGATGCCGTCGTAGAGCGGCATATAAGCCATATAATGGTGCATCTTGCCGTCCAGACGGTCGACGAACGTCTTCACCTGCACAGAGTCTTTGGTGGGGCGGTTACAGTTGAGGAAGTGCCACGCGTTGTCGTCGTCGTCAAAAATGTACATATCCACACCCTTGATGCCGGTGTCGGCCATGTGGGGCATGTGGAAGTCACGCTTGACATTGTAACGCATCGCGATAGCGCGAGAGTCAGTCGAGAAACAGATGCCCACGCCCGCGCTGCAGCCGGCCAGATACCACACGTCATCGCGCACCTCACCTTTCATCTCGGCCGGCAGACGGCTCTCCAACGGACGCTCAACGGCGGCATTGATGACGCGGAACTTTGTCAGATCCTCATAGCGCAACGTGTCGCGGTTGGTGAAGTCCTGGGCGACCGCCGCCATAGCGAGGGCCGCAAGCATCATCGTCAACAAGTGTTTTCTCATAATGACGCGAACTAATTTAACACAAATTCCCATTAATTCCCATTAATTATATGCAACGATATATTAATGGTAATTAATGGGAATTTGTGACAGAAAACGGAAAGAATGTTACTTCAACGTGCCGGCATTGGCCTCGTTAATCATCTGCTCATTGGCACTGATGTAAATCTCCACGCGGCGGTTCTGCGCGCGGCCGGCCTCGGTGTCGTTACTGGCCACCGGGTAGTCGTAGGCACAGCCCTCAGTGGTCATGCGCAGAGAACTCACACCGGCATTCATCAGATAGTTCTTGACTGCATCGGCGCGCTGGAGCGACAGGCGCTCGTTGGTGGCACGTGAGCCGGTATTGTCGGTGTGACCGGCAATCTGGACATTGGTCTCGGGATTGTTAATCAGCGAGTTGGCAAACGTGTTCAACGCGCTCTTGGCCGAATTGCTCAAGTTGCTCTTGCCGGTGGCAAACAGGATGCCGCTCTCCAGGGTCACCTTGAGGGCAGGCAGATTGTTCTGGTCGGTCACCGTCTCGACGGTCGCGCCATTAATCTTGGCAAGTTCCTCCTTCTGCTTGTCCATCTTCTTGCCGATGAGCGTGCCGGCAACGCCACCGGCCACAGCGCCCACAGCGGCGCCGATAGCGGCACCCTTGCCACCACCGAAGATGGCGCCCAGACCGGCACCCAGACCGGCACCGCCACCCACGCCAATCATCGCACCTTTACTGGTGTTGTTGAGCGAACTGCAACCCGTGCCGAAAAGCAAACCGACACAAAGCATCATGCTGATAATCTTTTTCATTTTCTTGTCTTGAATTATTTATTAATAGTAATAGTTGTTTGTTTTCTCAACTGCAAAGATAAACAAAAAAAACTTAACAAGGAACGTTTTAACACAATTTACATTGCCGAACCCCAAATTTATTGTACTTTTGCAAAATTCAAGCAAGATTATACAACTTTTCGTAATGAAAAAAGACAAGACACTCTACATTGCCATCGCCGTGCTCGTGGCCATCGTCGCGGCTTTGGTCTACTATTTTCCGGCCTATCGCGACTACCTCAGCGCCGAGGCGCTCTACAACTGGTACCGCGAGCACCTCACCTACGGCACCATCACGTTGCTCATGGCCATCGAGAGTTCAATAATACCGTTGCCCAGCGAAGTGGTAGTACCGCCTGCGGCCTATTTCGCCCTGCAAGATGGCAGTAACATGAATATATGGATGGTGATGGTGATGGCCACCGTGGGCGCGACATTGGGTGCCGTGGCCAACTATCTGCTGTCGATGCTCATAGGCAGACCTATCATCTACGGTTTTGCCGAGAGTGCGCTCGGCCGTATGTTAATGCTCAGCGGCGAGAAACTGCAGCACGCCGAGGACTACTTCCGCGACAAGGGCGCCATCTCAATCTTCCTCGGGCGACTGCTGCCGGCCGTGCGACACCTGATTTCCATTCCCGCCGGATTGTCGAGGATGCACTTCGGCACCTTTGTGTTATACACCTGCCTCGGAGCAGCCATCTGGAACGTTGTGCTCGCCCTCATGGGCTACGGCCTCTATCTTGTCGTTCCCGACGCTGACAATCTTTTTGCCGCGCTCGAGCACTATAACCACTACGTCAAAGCCGCCGGCTTTGCCCTGCTCGCAGCCATTGTCCTATACATCATCTACCGCGTCCGCCGCAAGAAATAATCATCCCCCCCCGAGACTGTATCATAATTGGCGCACGCGTTGCGTGCGGAAATCTTTCAAAAATCTTATTCAAAATCTCACATTTATTAAATCCTTATAAATGAGAAAATTAATTATTTATTTTTATTTTAGATTTTGAAAGATTTCCCACCCGTCAGGGCGGCTAAATCTCCAAATATGAATTATGACACAATTTCGGGAGAATAGCCACTTACTAACGAATAGACCTTCAAACTTCCTATGATAGTATCTCCATCCCTACTCAGCGCCGACTTCGGCCACCTGGCCGATGACCTCGACATGATCAACCGCAGCGAGGCCGACTGGCTCCACCTTGATGTGATGGACGGCGTGTTTGTGCCCAACATCTCGTTTGGTTTCCCCGTGATAAAGTATGTGCAAGAACTGTGCGAGAAGCCGCTCGACGTCCACCTGATGATTGTTGAGCCGCAGAAGTTCGTCAGCCAAGTGCGCGACTGCGGTGCCGCAATCATGAACGTTCACTATGAGGCATGCACCCACCTTGACCGCGTGGTGCAGCAAATCCACAACGCCGGCATGAAAGCCGGTGTCACCATCAACCCCGCCACACCCGTCTGCCTACTGCGTGACATCGTCGAGCAGGTCGACCTTGTGCTATTGATGAGCGTCAACCCGGGCTTTGGCGGACAGCGCTTCATCCGCAACACCCTCAACAAAGTGCGCCTCTTGCGCGAACTCATCGAGGAAACCGGCTCGCAGGCCGTCATTGAGGTGGACGGCGGCGTGAATGACGCCACAGGCGCCGAACTCGCTGAGGCCGGTGCGGATGTGCTCGTTGCCGGAAACTACGTCTTCAAGGCCGACGACCCATTCGAAGCAATCTCTACCCTCAAGCGCCTCTAATAGACATAAGGACA
>CAMHQD010000086.1 GCA_946187345.1 uncultured Porphyromonadaceae bacterium
CAAAAAAAACCTGCAACTCGCCGAAATCTATCACGTATTTTCAGGGAAGTTATGGGTAAAACTCGCGCCACGCGTGTCTCACCTCGCGGCAGAAGTCCTCGTCCTTAATCAGTTCGCCAATCCAATGCGGCGTGAAGCCATACGAGGTTTTCATCCGGAATGTATAGTCTGTCTTGACGCGCTGGTTGCACGAGAGATCCCATAACGGTCCGGCCACCCATCGCGCGTCGTCGCTCCAGTCCTTGTGCAGATAGAAACTGCCATGGAAGCCATCGCTGTTGTCAAGCAGTTCCTGAATGATAAAGTAGCGCGCCATAGCCTCCACATCAATCAGTTGCTCCCACCGTCCGGAAGTCTTGTCGGTATCATATATGGCCTCATTTATATCCCGGAACTCGCTCATGAGCCAGTCGCGTTGCGCGTCACTGAGCGAGTCCGGCGAGTGGTAGGTGAGGCGCAGCAACCACTCGTTATTCTCGCGGACGGTAATTTGGTTTGGTTCAGGGTAGTTGTCCACCTCCACGAGCCACCCGTAAGGGATAGATGCCGCGTCCTCGTTCCAGTTGGGTTGCTCATAGATGTCGAGGCGGTTCTTGCTGATGCGGTTGGTCTCGGTGAGCAGATACAAGCCGAGGTTTGCGCCGTTGAGCACCACCTCCACGGGCCGCGTTGACGCCGTCCATTCCATCCCCATCATTTTGCCCAACTCCAGTCCGGCCACGGTGGGTTCGTAGAACTTCAGCAGCGCCCAATGTTTATGTTTGTTCATGCCGAGCAGCGGTGTCTTCTCGGTGAGTTTGATTTTGTAAGGTTTCTTGGTTCCTCTCCACGACGAATGGCCGCGGCCGCGTATCTCGAGAGGCAGCGGACAGGCCTGTGACCCGACGTTGTTGGCCGGGTTGTGAGTGTCGACGATGAAGTAGTTCGCCGGCAAATATACTGTTTTGGACGTGATGGCGCGATGCCCCTCCGTCTCGATATACATCACCGGCAGCGTCCCCGTCTGCCCCCACGCGACCACCCCCGCAACCGCCATTGCGACGACCATCGTCACCCTGCCCGCCACAACTCTCACCCATGCGTGAGCCATACAAGTATGTCCTATTCTAAAATGATTCATCAATAAATAAACGGGCGACCATCAATATTGTTGCTGATATTGCCCGCCCATTCACATTATTCAATAAAATCATTATTTTGAATATAATGTAAAAACAACAAATTTAACGGATTAGGCGAATTGTTATTGAACAAAATCGCTAAATCCGATAAATTTGTTGTAAAAATAATCCTCTTCTTTATGAACATGAATTACCATGAATTATTCATGAATTATATAACCCACATTTTGGTGAGTATTAATAATTTATGGATAATTTATGGTAATTCTTGTTCTAATGAATGGGAGCGGGGTCAGTCGGCGAGTTTGGCGCAGATGTACTCGCGGTTGAGGCGCGAGATGTTGCTGAGTTTAATCTGCTTGGGGCACTCGGCGGCACAGGCACCGGTGTTGGTGCAGTTGCCGAAGCCCAGTTCGTCCATCTTCTGGAGCATGGCCTTGACGCGGCGCGCGGCCTCGGGCTTGCCTTGCGGCAGCAGAGCGAACTGGCTCACCTTTGCCGAGACAAAGAGCATGGCGCTGCCGTTCTTGCAGGCGGCCACACAGGCGCCGCAGCCGATGCACGACGCGCTGTCCATGGCCTCGTCGGCGTCCACTTTGCTGATGGGCAGGGCGTTGGCGTCCTGCGCTCCACCGGTGTTGAAACTCACGTAGCCGCCGGCCTGCTGGATCTGGTCAAAGGCGTTGCGGTTGACCATCAGGTCGCGAATCACGGGGAATGCGGCGCTGCGCCACGGCTCGACGGTGATTGTCTCGCCGTCGTGGAAGCGGCGCATATACAACTGGCAGGTGGTCGCGCCGGTGGCGGGGCCGTGCGGGTGGCCGTTAATGTAGAGCGAGCACATGCCGCAGATGCCCTCGCGGCAGTCGTGGTCAAAGGCGATAGGCTCCTTGCCCTGCTCGATGAGTTGCTCATTGAGGATGTCGAGCATCTCGAGGAACGACGTGTCGGTGGGGATGTCCTGCATCTGATAGACCTCAAAGCGGCCTTGCTCCTTCGGACCGGCCTGACGCCACACCTTGATATTGAAACTTATGGCATTTTCCATATTGTTGTTTTGTGAAAAGTTTACCATTTACCGTTGACCGTTGACCGATGTGCTGACCCTCGGTAAATGGTCAACGGTAAACCTTTAATTAGGACTTATAGTTGCGGGTTTGCACCTTGATGGCCTCGTAGTGGAGCGGCTCCTTGATTAGGCTCGGGGCCTTCTCGTCGGTGCCCTCATACTTCCAGCAGGCGACGTAGAAGTAGTTCTCGTCGTCGCGCTTGGCCTCGCCCTCGGGCGTCTGATACTCCTCGCGGAAGTGGCCGCCGCAACTCTCGTTGCGGTTGAGGGCATCGTAGGCGATGAGTTCGCCCATGGTGATGAAGTCACGCAGGCGGAATGCCTTGTCCAACTCGATGTTCATGCCCTCCTTGCTGCCGGGCACGAAGAGGTTGTTCTCAAACTCCTCGCGCAGGTCGCGCAGTTTCTTGAGGGCTGTCTCGAGGCTCTCCTTGGTGCGCGCCATGCCCACGTAGTCCCACATGATGTGGCCCAGTTCCTTGTGGATCGAGTCCACCGAGCGCTTGCCCTGAATGCTCATCAGGTGGTCCAGGTTGGCCTGCACGCGCTTCTCGGCCTCGTCAAACTCGGGGCCGTCGGTGGTGAAGTGAGGCACGGTGATCTGGTCGCTCAGGTAGTTCTGGATGGTGTAAGGCAGCACAAAGTAACCGTCTGCCAAGCCCTGCATCAATGCCGACGCGCCCAGGCGGTTGGCGCCGTGGTCGCTGAAGTTGCACTCGCCGATGGCAAACAGGCCCTTGATGCTCGTCTGCAACTCGTAGTCGACCCAGATGCCGCCCATGGTGTAGTGGATGGCGGGGTAGATCATCATCGGGTTGTAGTACTTCACGCCGTCAATCTCGCTGGCCTGCTCGCCCGGGTTGACGTCGGTAATCTCCTCGTACATGTCAAACAGGTTGCCGTAGCGCTGGCGAATCACGTCGATGCCCAGGCGGTTGATGGCCTCGCTGAAGTCGAGGAACACGGCCTTGCCGGTGTTGTTCACGCCGTAGCCCTTGTCGCAGCGCTCCTTGGCGGCGCGGCTGGCCACGTCGCGCGGCACCAGGTTACCGAAGGCCGGATAGCGGCGCTCCAGATAGTAGTCGCGCTTCTCCTCGGGGATGTCGCTGCCCTTGATCTCGCCCTTCTGCAGTTTCTTGGCGTCCTCGATATCCTTGGGCACCCAGATGCGGCCATCGTTGCGCAAACTCTCGCTCATCAGCGTCAATTTGCTCTGTTTGTCGCCGTGCACGGGGATGCACGTGGGGTGAATCTGCACGTAGGCGGGGTTGGCGAAGTAGGCGCCGTGGCGATAGCAAGCCATAGCGGCGCTCACGTTGCAACCCATAGCGTTGGTCGACAGGAAGTAGGTGTTGCCGTATCCGCCGGTGGCGATCACCACAGCGTGGGCGGCAAAGCGCTCGAGTTTGCCGGTGACCAGGTTGCGTGCGATGATACCGCGGGCGCGGCCGTCGATGATGACCAGTTCGTGCATCTCATAGCGGTTGTAACTCTTCACCTTGCCGGCGGCGATCTGGCGGTTGAGGCTGCTATAGGCACCCAGCAGCAACTGCTGGCCGGTCTGACCCTTGGCGTAGAACGTGCGCGACACCTGCGCGCCGCCAAACGAGCGGTTGGCAAGCAGGCCGCCGTACTCGCGGGCGAAGGGCACACCCTGGGCCACACACTGGTCGATGATGTTGTTGCTCACCTCGGCCAGACGGTAAACGTTGGCCTCGCGGGCGCGATAGTCGCCGCCCTTGACGGTGTCGTAGAACAGACGATAGACAGAGTCGCCGTCGTTCTGATAGTTCTTCGCGGCGTTGATACCGCCCTGCGCGGCAATCGAGTGGGCGCGGCGCGGCGAGTCCTGAATGCAGAAGTTGAGCACGTTAAAGCCCATCTCACCCAGGGTTGCGGCGGCGCTGGCGCCGGCAAGGCCGGTGCCGACGACGATGATGTCGAGGCGACGCTTATTGGCAGGGTTGACCAGTTTCTGGTGGGCCTTATAGTTGGTCCACTTCTCGGCCACCGGGCCTTCGGGAATCCGTGAATCAATCACGGGCTTGATGTTTTCTTCCATGCGATTGACGGGGTTTAACAGTTAATAATGTTGTTGAAGTGCAGTGTGAAGTAGATTGCCTCGATGGCAAAGAGGCCCATCACGATGGTAGCCCACCACCAGCCGATGCATTTGAAGCGGCAAATCCACTTCTCGTTGGCGGTGCCGATGGTCTGGAAAGCGCTCCAGAAGCCGTGGGTGATGTGGAACCACAAGGCGCAGAAGCCCACCAGATAGATGGGCAGCGTCCACCAGTTGCCAAAGGCCAACGCCAGCGCGTCGGTGCCGCTCTGCGGGTGCTCGCCCATAATCTCGGGCAACTGCATCTTGGCCCAGAACTGGCACAGGTGCAAGCCCATGAAGCACAGCACGATGATGCCCAGCACAAGCATGTTCTGTGAAGCCCACTCCACGCTCGCCGGCTTGGCGCTCTCCTCGTAGCGGTCGTTGCCACGGGCCTTGCGGTTCTGGAACGTCAGCCAGAAGGCGAAGATGATGTGCAGAACAAAGCCACCGGCGAGAATCGCGGTGCCCACCAGCGCATACCAGTTGGCGCCCAAGAACTCACAGATGGCCTCGTAATACTTGAAACCGAACAGTGCCACCGCATTCATCAGCGTGTGGAACGTCAGGAACAGGATCAAAAACAAGCCGGTGACACTCATCACCACCTTGCGACCCACCGAAGAATTAGTTAACCACATAGTAGTTTAATAAAGAATAATGAGTAGTTATTAATTTGATATTTAATACATTGACACAACTACGCGCCGCCGCTAACGACAGTGCATAGTAACTTGAATTTGCAAATTTACCTATAATTTGCGGCTTGTGCAACAATTGTGGAAAAATTTCTCTATTTTTATTCGGCTGGTTCAACTTTTATTTCTACCTTTGCAGTGATAAAAACGAACTTCTCAAAAAACAAGGGAGAATGAAGACATTGACTGAAGAGATTATTATGGTGACTGTCCCTACCGACGAGATGCGTTTCTTCAAGACGCTCTGCAAGAAAATGGGCTGGAAGAATCGCAAGCGCCGCAAGACAACCGTCAAAACAGACGAGCCCGTTTGACAAATTCCACCGAACTCCAACAAATCTGAGAAATCTTAGAATTCTAAGAACTCTTAGAACTCTGAGACCTCTAAGAATAATGAAAAAGATAACAGAATATGAAAGCTTACGTTTTTCCCGGGCAAGGTGCCCAATTCGTCGGCATGGGCAAAGACCTCTATGCCGGCAACGAGCAGGCTAAGGCCTTGTTCGAGAAAGCCAACGAAGTGCTCGGCTTCCGCATCACCGACCTTATGTTTGACGGCACAGAAGAGGATCTCAAGCAGACGCGTGTCACCCAACCCGCTGTCTTTCTCCACTCCGTCGTGCTCGCCCTGACCATGGGCGACGATTTCCAACCCGACATGGTGGCTGGCCACTCATTAGGTGAGTTCTCGGCTCTCGTGGCCGCCGGAGCGCTGCCCTTTGAGCAAGGTCTCAAACTGGTGGAGGCTCGCGCGCTGGCAATGCAGAAGGCCTGCGAGGCCGCGCCATCGACCATGGCCGCCATCATCGGCATGGAAGATGAGAAGGTGGAGGAGATTTGCGCCGGCATTGACGGCGTGTGTGTAGCCGCGAACTATAACTGCCCGGGCCAGGTGGTCATCAGTGGTGAGATTGACGCCATCAACGCCGCTTGCGAGGCCTTCAAGGCCGCAGGTGCCCGCCGCGCGTTGCCGCTCAAGGTGGGCGGCGCGTTCCACTCGCCGCTCATGGAGCCGGCCCGTGCCGAACTCGCCGCGGCCATCGCCGCCGCCGACTTCGCCGCGCCGCGTTGCCCCATCTATCAGGACGTGGACGCCCTGCCGCACACCGACCCCGAGGAGATTAAGGCCAATCTGGTCAAGCAACTCACCGCGCCGGTGCGCTGGAGCCAGATCATGGCGCGCATGGTGGCCGACGGCATGACCGAAGCCGTCGAGGTCGGCCCAGGCAAGGTTCTGCAGGGCCTCATCGGCCGAACCTACCGCGACATCCCCGTCAGCGGCATCCAGTAAGTAGCGTGTAGCACGTAGCGTGTAGCGTAATAGCGAACGTCTATTTCCGCCAATCATTAACGATTGACCGGAAATAGACGTTTGCTATTTTAACCGAAGAATTGAAATTTTCGTGATGGATGCCTACTGCGACATCCGTCACGAACTGACGGCTGACGGCGGCGACCTGCGTCGTTACCCGAGCGCACTGGCCGCCGACGGCACGACCACACGAGCACGGCTCTACTTATCGTGCTTATCGTGCCGCTTCTCGGTGAACGAGTGATTTTTCTCCCAAATCAACTTTGGTTAAGAAAAATTGTCGTACCTTTGCCGTGTCAAACGGCAACGATTTGATACGACATCGAGGTAATTCATTAGACATTATGCCGTTTAGTTGTTGAAAACGTAGGACACTTTCAATTAGCAAACAAGAATGGTATAATGGCTCGCTTTATAGCGTAAGCCATTATTCTGTTTTTGCTGGGCACGTCCTAAGGCCCTCAACACTGGAATTTGGCTTGCGCTTTTTCTCACCCCAAAAAACACCACATTAACAATTTTACTGCCGCATGTGCCGAGTTATGGCACACCCTTGTTGTACCTTTGCAGCGTGAATGATTGCAAAGGCAATTTTTTTGAGTTTTCGCAAAAGTTATGCTCAACAAGCAAAAAAATCAGTCGGCAAACGCCGTCATTAGAAGTTTTTTGTGTACCTTTGCCTCCTCATACAATAAGATTTTATCTTATTGCCCTGATAAACGACCACTACATTTTGTAGGAACAATTTCACAGACTCCTTTGTAGTTATACAAGCTTTGGTCGGCTATCTGGGACTACATTGGAGTTTGTTTTTCAATATAATGTCAAATAAACAATTTACATCGGACAGAGTTCAATTATTCAACCAAGACTTGATGATTGGCTTGCCTTTAATTCCCAGTGATAGCATTGATATTGCTATTGTTGACCCTCCATATGGCGCTTCATCTACGAAAAAATGGTCATACGGAGACAAGCAACGCTTAAATGGTTTTGGTGGCGAATGGAAACTTACAAATGAAACATGGGATTTACTTTCTCAAAATGATTCTTTTACTCAAACATTAGGTTGGTTGTCTGAACTTAAACGTGTATTAAAACCAACAGGAACGATTTGGATTCATTCAACCTACCATAATTCAGGCTTTGTTAACGTTTGCTGTCAATTATTAGGCCTTGAAATCATTAACGAGGTAGTTTGGTTTAAAAGGAATTCTTTCCCAAATTTATCGGGTCGCAGATTAACGGCAAGCCACGAAACTATTTTGTGGGTGCATAAGGGGGACGAGAAACATCGCAAATACTTCTTTAATTATGAAGCATCAAAAGAATACTTTGATGAAAGTGACAGAATAAAAGAACCGGGCAAACAAATGAGAACGGTTTGGGATATTCCTAATAATAAAGCTAAGGAAGAATTATTATTTGGCAGTCATCCAACACAAAAGCCGATCCGTGT
>CAMHQD010000087.1 GCA_946187345.1 uncultured Porphyromonadaceae bacterium
TGGTGAAGACCAACATCGTCAACGACCGTGGCATCCACATCTGCAAGTCGATGCTCGCTTGGCAGCGATGGGGAAATGGCGCCACGCCTGAAAGCACCGGCAAAAAAGGCGACCACCTCATCGGTGATTTTTATGTGGCCTTTGACAAGCACTACAAGCAAGAACTTTCACAGTTGATGGGGCAGGGCATGACGCAAGAAGAGGCCGAGGCCGCCAGCACGCTGATGGCTGAGGCTCGCGCGATGCTCAAGCGCTGGGAAGACGGCGATCCCGAGGTGCGCCGCGTCTGGGAAATGATGAACGGATGGGTGTACGATGGTTTTGATGTGACTTACAAGAGGTTGGGCGTCAGTTTCGACAAGATTTATTATGAGAGTCAGACTTACCTTGTCGGCAAGCAAGAGGTGGAGCGCGGCCTGAACGAGGGCTTGTTCTATCGCAAGGAGGATGGCAGCGTTTGGGCCGACCTTACCGGTGACGGTCTGGACCACAAGTTGTTGCTCCGCAGCGACGGCACCAGCGTCTATATGACGCAGGACATCGGTACCGCCAAGTTGCGTTATGCCGATTATCCGATTGACCGCATGATCTATGTGGTCGGCAACGAGCAGAACTACCATTTCCAGGTATTGAGCCTGCTGCTTGACAAACTGGGATTTGAGTGGGGCAAGGACCTTGTGCACTTCTCTTACGGAATGGTGGAGTTGCCCAACGGCAAGATGAAAAGCCGCGAGGGAACAGTGGTGGACGCCGATGACCTGATGGACGACATGATTGCCACGGCTCGCGAGGTCAGTTCTGAGCCCGGCCGCCTTGAGGGCCTCACAGACGAAGAGAAGGAGGAGGTGCTGCGCATCGTTGGCTTGGGAGCCCTCAAGTATTTCATCCTCAAGATTGACCCGCGCAAGAACATCATCTTTGACCCACAGGAGTCCATCGACTTTAACGGCAATACGGGTCCGTTTATCCAGTACACCTATGCTCGCATCCGCTCGCTGCTGCGACGCGCCAGCGACTCGCCCACCGTGTCACCCGATGTGACTCCCGCCGATAAGGAAATCACCCTTATCCAGAAGATAGGAGACTTCCCCGGTGTTGTCGCCGAGGCCGGCCGTTCTTTCAGCCCGGCGCTCATCGCCAATTATGCCTACGACATGGCTCGCGAGTTCAACCAGTATTACCATGACTTCTCCATCCTGCGCGAGCCCGACGAGGCAACGCGGCGGATGCGCCTCACGCTCTGCGCCACTGTGGGCCGCACCATCGAGCGTGCCCTCTCGCTGCTTGGCATCGAGGTGCCGGAGCGCATGTGAAGCCGTGGCATGGTTTTTGCATAACGATTATTGACCAATTAATATAACGATTATGAACAATAACAATTATTACGACAAGGGTTACGGCCAGCAGCAGGGCTACGGCTATCAGCAGCAGCAAGGCTACGGTCAGCAGCCCTACGGCTACCAGCAGAGTGCCGCACAGGTGCAGAACGAGCACGCCCTGGCGAGTTATGTCGCCACGGTGATGCAGAAGGTGTACGTCAAGATGGGTCTGGGCCTGTTGCTGACGGCAATCATCGCGTTCTTTGTGGCGAGCTCGCAGGGGATGCTTAATCTCCTCTATGGCAATAGTTGGATGATTTGGGTGCTCTGCATTGCCGAGTTGGCGCTCGTTTGGGGCATCTCCGGCGCCATCGACAAGTTGAGTTCGACCGCCGCCACGGCGTTGTTCTTTGTCTATGCCGCCGTGAACGGTCTCACGATGAGCGTTATCTTCCTCGCTTATACCGCCGAGTCAATCACTTCGACATTCTTTGTCACGGCGGCCACATTTGGCGCCATGAGCGCTTACGGCTACTTGACAAAGGCCGACTTGAGCAAGATGGGGTCAATCCTGTTTATGGCCCTCATCGGTTTGATTATCGCGTCGATTGTCAACATCTTCTTGGGCAGCAGCACCCTGCAATGGATTATCAGCATCGCCGGCGTGGCCATCTTTGTGGGCCTGACGGCATGGGATACCCAGAAGATTAAGGCGATGGCCGAGATGACCGATGTGTCGCAGGCCGGCAAGGTGAGCACCCTGGGTGCCTTGAGTCTCTACTTGGACTTCATCAACCTGTTCATCTATCTGCTGCGCATCCTCGGTTCCAGCCGCGACTAAACATTAGCGACACTTTTTCTCTCGGAAGTTGCCGAAAATTCACGAGAAAGTTAATGCCTTTCAAGAATTTTCGGAAATTTCCGGGAGACTTTTATATCTAATTATGTTTCTAAAGTATGCCATTCTCTTTCCGGGTCGCTCATCGGTTAGGCAAAAGGGGTTGAAATAAAGTTTAGAAATTATGTTCTTATGTTTCTTTTGTCCATATAATATAAAGATAGACAGGAATTGACGCGTACCTACTTTAGAAACTTGAGTTTATAAGATATGATGAGGCGAGTGGTAATAGTGGCGGTGGCCGCGATGATTGCGGTGGCTGTCGGCGCGGTGACGCTGGTGGGGCATCGCGGGTGTGTGATTGGCGTGGAGAACACGGCGGAGGCCTTTCGCGCGGCACATGAGGTGTACGGCTACGACGGCATCGAGTGTGACGTGAGGGTGACGGCCGACGGCGAGTATGTGATTATGCACGACGAGAGCACGGTGCGGCTGGGCGACAGCGTTGTGGTGGCCGAAAGCACGCTCGAGCGGCTGAAGGCTTTGGAACTGCGGCAAACTCGTCGCGGCATTGCCTACACCGGCCGGATATGCACCGTGGCCGAGTATCTCGACATCTGTGTTGAGACAGGTATGTTTCCCATTATCGAACTGAAGTGGACACCCGGCATCAACAACAACGACATGAGCCGCTTTGACGGCTTGGCGCGGCTGGTGGAGGAGCGCGGCTTGACCGACCGCGCCGTGATTCTCACGTCGATGCGCCGGTCGTTGGAGTACGTGCGCGAGCACCATCCCCGGCTGCGTTGCCAGTGGCTGTGCCGCAAGTCGTGGACGGAGCACATCGGCTGGTGCCGCGAGTGGGGCATCGAGCCGAGCATCATGTGGGGCGACTACGATGCCGAGACGGTGAAGCGCTTTGCCGCCCAGGGGCAGCCGGTGGCCACATGGACCGTTGACAACGTGGCTAACGCACTCGAGGCGGTGCGCATGGGCGTGGCGACAATCACCACCAACATGCTGTGGCCTGGCGCGGTGGTGGGCGCGCCGCGCTGACGCTACAGGAAACAATAGAAATGAGGTGAATTGTTGCGAAAATATTTCAATTTGTTGTGGGATTTAATAAAAAAAAGTTTAATTTTGTGGCAAAATAGCCACATTTTTTATTAATCCTAAACAAACAAACCTGATGAAACTAAAAAACGTAACCAAAATCCTGGCGGTTGCCGCTCTGGCGGCCGCCGCGCCCGTCACACACGCGCAGGGGTGGCCCAGCGGCTACGGCGGCGTGATGCTGCAGGGCTTCTATTGGGACAGTTACAGCGACACCAACTGGGCGACGCTGGCAGCCCAGGCGAGCGACATGGCGGGCTACATCGACCTGTTGTGGATTCCCAACGCCGGCAACTGCGGCAGCGGCAACCAGATGGGCTACTCGCCACAGTATTGGTTCTCGAATTACAATGGATCATTCGGCACCGAGGCGCAATTGCGGTCGCTCGTGAGCGCGATGAGTGCCCAGAGCATCGGCATCATCGGCGACGTGGTAATCAACCACCGCAACACCACCAACGGTTGGTTCGGCTATCCAAGCGAAACGTTCAACGGCAACACCTACGCTCTGTCGTCCACCGACATCGTTGCCGACGACGACAGTGGCCAGGCGGCTTATGTGGCCGCCCAACAGGGAGTGACGTTGAGTTCAAACAACGACACGGGCGACGGCTGGAACGGCATCCGCGACCTCGATCACATGAGCAGCAATGTGCAGACGTGCGTCAAGGCTTACCTGAAAGACAAACTGCTCACCGACCTGGGCTATGCGGGCTTCCGTTACGACATGGTGTCGGGCTTTAGTGCCTCCTATATCGGAGTGTACAACACCTATGCCGCGCCGCAGTTCAGCGTGGGCGAATGCTGGAAAGACGGCTCAACTATTCAGACGTGGATTGACGGCACCAAGGTGAACGGCACGCCCACCAGCGCGGCATTCGACTTCCAGTTCCGTTACACCATCCGCAACGCCATCAATAATAGCAGTTGGTCGGAACTTAGCAACCAGAACGGCAGTCAAGGTTATCCGCTAATCAGCAACAGTAACAACAGCGGTGCTTACAAGCAGTGGGCGGTGACGTTTGTCGAGAACCACGATACGCAGTACCGTGACGCTGATAACACCAACGACCCGATTACCGCCGATACCATCGCCGCCAACGCCTATATGCTGGCCATGCCCGGCACACCCTGCATCTTCCTGCCACACTGGAAAGCCTATAAAGTGGAACTAAAGAATATGATTGCCGCGCGCAAGGCTGCCGGCATCACCAACACGAGCGCCTACTCTGTGTCATCGACAAGCGCTAACCGGTATATAACGAGCACGACAGGCAGCAAGACGAGGCTGATTTGCGCCATCGGCAGCAACACTTCCAGTTATGCCGGTCCAAGCAACTCTGTGGAGATACTGAAAGGCTATCACTACAAATACTTCATGCCTGCCAGTGCCAACATCGCATGGGTCGATGTCCCGTCGGGAACCTACGACGAGGCGTTCGACGTGAAACTGACTGCTGTGTCGTCAAGTTACACCACGTTGGTTTACACCACCGACGGCACCGCGCCGAGTGCGAGCAACGGCACGCAGGTGTCAAGCGGCAGCACCGTGCACGTCGATGCCGACATGACGCTGCGGGTTGGACTTCTCAACGGCAGCAGCATCGTCAACGGCAGCACACTTGAGCGCAGTTACTCTGTTCAAGAGACCAACAAGATTACGGTCTATCTCAAGTCACCGGGATGGAGCAACGTCTGCTTCTACGGCTTCGAGCGCAATGACGGCGTCTCTAATGACACATGGCCAGGAGTGAGCGTTGTGGCCAACACCGTCACTCGTGGCGGCGAGACGTTCTACTACCGCACGTTTGAGTCGACGGCCTCGAACTTCAACTTCAAGGTCATTTTCAACAACGGCAGCAGTGGTAACGACAACCAGACGGTGGACATCGGCCCGATCTCCGAGGATGTCTATTACGAGATTACCGGTGGTGGCGGCACCAGCAAACTGACGGTGACCGACGTGACCGAGCAGTATTCCTTCCAACCGGAATGGCAACTTGGCATCGTGGGTACCAACAATCCCAACGGTTGGGATCCCTCGCAGCCGCTGCTGTTCACACCCCATGCCGACGGCACCTATACCCTGAGCATTACCGGAGCGCAGGCCGGCCAATTCAAGTTGTCGCACGTGGCCTACGGTACGGCGTTCGCCTCGAGCAGCACCGACTGGAGCACGTTCAACGCCGGAGCGCTGTACGTGGCGAACCTTGCCAAAGGCGACAACACGCTCAGCCACGGCGAGAGCAACATGACGCTGCCGGTGAGCGGCGATGTGACGCTCACGGCGAGCAACGTCACCCAGACGGGTTGCACGCTCAACGTGGCCGTCGACAACGAGGTGGTGGTGACCCACACCTACTACCTGCGCGGCGCGTGCAACGGCTGGAGCGGCAACGATGACGCGTTCACCGACCAGGGTAACGGCGTATATACGCTCACCAAGACATTCTCGGGCCAATTCAAGGTAGTTGATGAGAATAACGTGTGGTGGAGCACGTCGAGCCAGACCACAATCGGCGACAGCACCCCCCTGACGTTGATCGAGGGTGGCAACAATATGACGTTGACGTCAGAGAACGCCTACACGCTCACCATCACCGAGAGCGGCAGCGACAAGACGCTGACGGTGACCGGCTTCCCCGGCAGCGACACACCGGCCCACACCTACGTGCTGCGCGGCACCTGCAACGGCTGGGCGGGCGACGCCGACGCGTTCACCTACCAAGGCAACGGAGTTTACACGTTGACCAAGACGTTCAGCGGCGAGTTCAAGGTCGTGCGCGACGGTTCCACTTGGATGAGCAAGCAGTGGTACCACACGTTCAACTACGTCTTTGACAACGTGACGCTCACCACCGAGGGCAACGACAACAACATGAACCTGAGCGGCGACGCGCGCCAGTACACGCTCACCATCACCGGCGGCAACGGCGACAGTCCGGTGCTCACCGTGAGCAACCTGCCGCAGTTGCCGCAGGCCTACTACCTGATTGGCGCCTTCAACGAGTGGGCGGCCGGCGTGCCGTTTGTCAAGAGCGACGGTGTGTTCTCGCTCACCCAGACGCTCAACGGCGAGTTCTGCGTACTTGACCAGTACGGTCAGTATCTGGGCGGCGTGACCAACGAGGAGGTCTACACCCTGCACATGGGCTGGCGCAGCGTTGAGTTGGCCACCGATGCCCAGGGCAAGAAGAACCTGAAGATTAATGACGAGGCCGAGTACACGTTCACCATCGAGAACGGCGTGCTCAGCGTGAGTGGCTGGGCCGGCGGCGTGACGCTTGCCCAGGCCATCGCCGGCCAGACGGGCACCATCAGCGACGATTTGACGGTCGTCAAAGTGTACGGCGGCAAGGTGTACGCCACCGACGGTAACGATAGTTGGGTGCGTCTGGATGGCGTGAGCAACGCCGGCTCGATGTCGCCGGGCTACGTGATTGACAGTTACCAATTGAGCGCGGCGGTGAGCAGTCCGCTCTTGGCACCGGCCATCGCCGTCAACGGAGAACTGAGCGGCTCGAGCAGCGACAATATCCCTGTGCCTCGCGACATCTACCTCTCCAACGGCTACAAAATCGGCGATGACGTTGTCTATCCCGCGGCCGGCGAGGTGGTGACAATCCGCGGCTACTTCTTCTATCAAGGCGGTGAGCCGGCTCTGTTTGCCTACAGCGGCGCGCGCGGCACCAAGGGTATGCATCTGTTGCTCGACACCGACGCCGACATGCAGGAGGGCGAGCCCTACGCTGTGGACGTGGTCATCTCGCTGGCGCATGCCTGGCAGAACGCGTCGCAGGGCGCGCCGCGCCGCGTGTCGCCAGCCGACGGCGATGCCTACACCAACCTGCGCGGCACCGTGGTGGGCAGCCCGGCCATCACGACCGGCGTGATTGAGATTGCCGGCGGTGCCCGCGTGCAAAGCGTGAAGTACGTCAGCCTGTCGGGTCAAATGAGCGACCGCCCGTTCACCGGCGTGAACGTTGTCGTGACCACCTACAGCGACGGCACGGTCCGCTCCGTCAAGGAGTTGCGTTGATTTTTTTGAACAAGAATTGCCAAAGCCCCGTAGGGGCGACAGCCCATAGGCGGGGGCGCCAGCCCCCGTAAATAGTATGGGCAGAATAATTCTGCCCATACAAGTAACCGTAGCCCCGTAGGGGCGACAGTCTCCGCACGTTTCTGTCGCCCCTACAGGGCTTTGTTTGAGAAAAACTCACGCCAGAGTCACGGGGGCTGGCGCCCCCGCCTATGA
>CAMHQD010000088.1 GCA_946187345.1 uncultured Porphyromonadaceae bacterium
AATGACAAAGGCGCCTAAATTGCTATAATATAATCGATTATCTGAACGTTTATTTAATTTACCGGACAGTAATACATTTTTTATCACACCCACAACACTCCCCTCCGAAAATCGGGCACCTGCATTGTGTCAAGTATTTGTTTCTGTCACCACTGTTAGGGGTGATAAGGGGTTAATCGAGGGAGAGAGGGATGGCGGAGCCGGAGGCGAGGGAGGCGGCGACATCGATAATTCGCTGGTTGGAGGAGCCGCGAAACAGCAGCGTGGTGTCGCGCAAGGATTGGACAAATGGGCCGTCGACGACGACGTCAACGTTGCGCACAGCGTCGAGCAACCGTGGCGTAGCAACGATTTGCTCCCAACGATAGCCTGTATAGAGCCAGATGTCGGCCTCCCCCCACCCCTTCCTAAAGGAGGGGAAACTTGTTTTATAGCGGTCTTTGAGGAGGTGGGTGAGGGCGGCGACGCCTTCGGCCTGGAAGAGGGGGTCACCGCCGCTGAGGGTGACGGGCATCTCCTCGCGGACGATAATGTCGAGCAGGTCGTCGATGGCGACAAGATGGCCGCCTGACGGGTCCCACGACTGCGGATTGTGGCAACCGGGGCAATGATGGATGCAGCCGGCCAGATAGATGCTCGTCCTGAGGTGTGGCCCGTCGACACTTGTGCCGGCCACTATATCAATCACACGTAATAGCATGTAGCATGTAGCATGTAGCACGTAGCACGTTATTAGATAGTTGTTTACTTATTTGTGGACGACGCGGTCGCGGAGTTCGGCGAGTTTGCCGCTGTTCCAACGGTCGGTGGTGCCGACGAGGTAGCCGGTGATGCGCTGCAGGCGGTCGATGTGGGTGCCTCCACACTTGGGACACACCTCGAGGCCGTCGGTGGCGTCCTCATAGCCGCAGTCCATACAGCGGTTGCGGTTGTGGTTCACGCTGCAGTAGCCCATGTTGTAGCGGTCCATGAGGTCGACGACATCGCTGATGGCGTCGGGGTTGTGGGTGGCGTCACCGTCAATCTCCACATAGAAGATGTGTCCGCCGCGCGTGATCTCGTGGTAGGGAGCCTCCACCTCGGCCTTGTGTTTGGGCGAGCAGTGGTAATAGACGGGCACATGGTTACTATTGGTGTAATAGTCCTTGTCGGTCACGCCGGGAATACTGCCGAAGTCCTTGCGGTCGCGCTTGGTGAACTTGCCGGCGAGGCCCTCGGCGGGCGTGGCGAGCACGCTGTAGTTGTGGTGGTAGCGCTCGCTGAAGTCGTTGACCCTCTCGCGCATATGGCCGATGATTTTCAACCCTAATTGCTGCGCCTCGTCGCTCTCGCCGTGGTGCTTGCCGGTGAGCGCGATCAGACACTCCGCGAGGCCGATAAAGCCGATGCCGAGGGTCCCCTGGTTGATGACGCTCTCCACGCGGTCTTCGGGCTTGAGTTTGTCGGCACCGGTCCACAGTTGCGACATGAGCAGCGGGAACTGCTTGGCCATGGCCGTTTTCTGGAAGTTGAAGCGGTCATCGAGTTGACGGGCGGTAATCTCAAGCACGTTGTCGAGTTTGGCGAAGAAGGCGTCGATGCGCTCCTGTTTGTCGTCAATGCCCATACACTCGATTGCCAGGCGCACAATGTTGATTGTTGAGAACGAGAGGTTGCCGCGGCCGATGGACGTCTTGTCGCCGAAGCGGTTTTCAAACACACGGGTGCGGCAGCCCATTGTCGCCACCTCATATTTGTATCGCTCGGGGTCGTCGGCCCGCCACATCTCGTGTTGGTTGTAGGTGGCGTCGAGGTTGACGAAGTTGGGGAAGAAGCGCCGCGCGGTCACCTTGCAGGCAAGGCGGTAGAGGTCATAGTTGGGGTCGCCGGGCAGGTAACTCACTCCACGTTTCTTTTTCCAGATTTGGATAGGGAAAATGGCTGTGGCGCCTCCGCCCACGCCCTCGTAGGTGCTGTTGAGCAGTTCGCGGATGATGCAGCGTCCCTCGGCACTGGTGTCGGTACCGTAGTTGATAGAACTGAACACCACCTGGTTGCCGCCACGGCTGTGGATAGTGTTCATGTTGTGTATAAAGGCCTCCATGGCCTGGTGGACACGCGATGCGGTGCGGTTGATGGCGTGCTGCACCAGCCGCTGCGTGCCCTCGAGGCCGTCGAGCGGTTTGGCGATATAGTCGTCGAGGTGCATATCGTAGCAGTCGGTGAGGTCGGTGCCGCCCAACGTCTCGAGGATTTTCAGTTCCTCGATAAACGACTTGCGCACAAACGGAGCGAGGTAGAAGTCAAAGGCGGGGATGGCTTGACCGCCGTGCATCTCGTTTTGGGCAGTTTCCATGGTGATGCAGGCCATCACGCTGGCTGTCTCAATGCGCTTGGCGGGACGGCTCTCGCCATGGCCGGCGATAAAGCCACCACTCAAAATCTTGTCGAGCGGGTGCTGGACACACGTCAGGCTCTTGGTCGGGTAATAGTCCTTGTCGTGAATGTGCAGGTAGTTATGGCGCACGGCGTCGGCGGCCTCCTCGCTGAGCAGGTAGTCGTCGACAAACGGCTTGGTGGTCTCGCTGGCGAACTTCATCATCATGCCGGCAGGAGTGTCGGCGTTCATGTTGGCGTTCTCGCGCGTGATGTCGTTGTTCTTGGCGTTGATAATTTCGAGGAACATATCGCGCACCTTGGCCCGCCGGGCCACGCTTCGCTTCTGGCGATAGCCGATGTAGCACCGCGCCACCTCTTTGCGCGGACTCTTCATGAGTTCGAGTTCCACCATGTCCTGGATTTCCTCGACGCTCATCTGACTGCGGCCGCGCTGACCGATGCGGTCGGCGATGCGCTGGATGAGAGCCTCGTCCTCGCCGGCCTCCGTGGCGAGCATCGCCTTGCGGATTGCGGCCTTGATTTTCTCCTCGTTGTAGCCGACGATGCGGCCGTCACGCTTCAAAACAGTTGTTATCATAGTCGTTTTCGGTTGTTGGTCGTTTGATTTTAATCGGCTGCGAAGTTACAACAACGGACTATTATGACCAAATTTTTTAACACAAAGTTTTCCACAATTTCTATTTTGGAAAACTTTTTCTTGTGAATAAAAAATCACAACCCTCATTTACAGAGGATTGTAATTTATTTTGGAAAACTTTGTGCAGAAATCCAGCCTATAATATCACCCAATAACCGTAACTATATACAACTTAGACTTCTTAGAAATCTTAGACTTCTTAGTCTTCTCAGAAATTCTCAGAGAAGGTCACTCGGGCCAGGCGGTGGGGCGGGAGAGGGTGTGTATCCAGTAGTGGGACAGTTCTTCCCAGTTATAATACGGGCCGGCGACGTGGCCGTCGGGCAGTTTGGCCTCGTGCTCATTGAGGAGGACCTTGACGAGGACGTCCTCCGCGTCGGGCCGCTCATTGCCGATGGGACGGTAGAGTACCATCTGGATGTTACAGCCTTTGGGGATGATGTTGTAGTCTTGCCAATGCTCATGCAGGGTGTCGAGGTCATCGCCGTCGTAGTTGACATCATCAAGTTCCATCAGGCAAGCCAGCGGCAGCAAACACGACTCGTGGCCAAAGCGCAGCGAGGCGCCGCGCTCGCCGCGGGCGATAGCGCTGTCGCACTTCTCAATCATGTCGTGCAGCAAGGCACGCTCGATAAAGGGCATCCGGTTGCCGTTTTGCGGCGCGTTGGCCCAGTGGGTGTACCAGAAGATGTTGCGCAGTTTCCACAGAGTGAACAACTCGTCGGTGGTGAACAGGTGGTAGAGCGTGAAGTTGTCGTAGCAGTGGTGGCTCTGGAGGTTGCCGGCGATGTCAAATATGTTCTTCATCAGTTTGCCGGCGTTGATGTGCTCCAGAGCGACGCTCATCATGTCGTCGCGTATGATTTGGCGCATGAAGCGTGAGGCATCCACGCGCGTGGCGTAGAGGCTGTCGGTAATCAAGTCCATCTGCTTGCGGATGGGGTTGGCCAGCGTGTCCTCGCCATATCCCCAGCCCATATAGTGCATGTCGTGGAGCGACGCGTCGGTGGTGATGCGCAGGCGCGGGTTGAGGCGCATGAGCGTTGTGGTGGCGTTCTGCATCGAGAGGATGCAGCGGATGACGGTCGTGGAGCGCGCGTCGATGGTGGCGTCGCCGCCGAGTGCTTCAGGAAAATTCTTCATCATGCGGGAGGCGATGGCCTGATGCTGCTCGGCGCCCACGTCGGTGAGGTCGCCGAATCGCTGCTCGCTGTCGGCCCCAATCATACGCATTGTGGCCAGCAAGCGCTCGCCATCGGGCGTGAGCATGTTTCCACGGTCGAGCCAAGTGAGGTCACGCATGGCGGCGCCGACGTATTTGTCGCTGGAGAGCCAACGGCTGCCGTGGCGGCCGTAGTGGCAGATGTAGAACGGCTCGTAGCCGGCAGGCGCGGCAGTGAGCGAGGGCACGCTGTCGATGGTGCCCACGGGATAGGCATAGTGGTTGCTGGCGGCACGGCGCGGGTTGGCGATGATGTCGTCAAGCGGATTGAGGGCCGATGCGGCCAGTGCCGCAAGGGCTATTGTGAAAATGGTAACTAATCGTTTCATTGTTTTTGAGTTTTTCTTGGGTTTCTATAAATTCTATGGAATCTATGATTTTTAGTTTTAAGGTTTTCTACTCGATGGGGGTCGGGGCGGCGGGCACGTCGGCGAGCAAGCGCAGGTAGTGGTCCCGCACGTCGGCCCAGCGGTAGTAGGGGCCGGTGACGGGCGTGAGCGGCAGCGTGGCCTCGCGCTCGTTGAGCAGGGCTTTGACGAGGATGTCGCCGGCGGCGTTGCGATAGAAGACGAGTTGCAGGTTGCCGGCCATGGGGAAGACATCGGCACACGTCCAATAGCGGTCGAGCGTCTCGAGGTCAGACGTGCTGTAGCCCATACCGTTGACGTTCATCAGGCAGACGAGCGGCAGCAGCACACTCTCGTGGCCGAAGCGCAGCGAGGCACCGGTGCGGCTGAGGGCGATGGCGTGGTCGGCGTCTTCTATGAGGCTGCGCAGCAGGTTCGCCTCCATGTAGGGCACGCGGCCGCCGGTGAGTGGTGTATTGCCGCTGGTAATGTACCAACTCGCGTTCTCGTAGCGCCACAGGTTGTAGAGGTCGTCGCCAAAGATGTCGAGCAGGTCGGTTTTCTCAAAGGCGTGATGGCTCTGCATATTGGCGGACACTGACCACAGGTCGGAGGTGAACGTGGGCAAGTCGATGTTCCGCTCGGCCCAACCGACGTCGGTAAAAAGTTTCTTGAGCATCGTTTTGGAGCGGAGCCACTTGTCGCGGTAGGACTCCAACGCCGGTCGCGCCTGCTTACGCAATGGTTTGACCACAGGGTCGCTGTAGTTCATATAGTACATCTCGGCGAGGGAGGCGTCGGTAGCGATTGGCAGCGCGGGGCAGAGCGCGGCGATTTGGTCCACCTCGTTCTGCATCGAGAGGATGCAGCGGATAACGACAGTGGAGCGCGCCCTGACTGTAGCGTCAGCGTCATAAAAAATTTCCGGGAAATTGGCCACCATGCGCCGTGCGATGCGCTGATGCTGCTCGGCGCCGATGTCGCTCAGTTCGCCCAGCCGCTTGTCGCTGGCCTCGAGCACGTCGCATAACGTGGTGAACACCTGCAGGCCGCGCTCGGTAATCTTGCCGGCATCGCGGGCCTTCATCAGCGCGTCCACCGGACGGGAGTATTGCTTGGGGTTAATCAGCCAGCGGCTGCCGTGGCGGCCGTAGTGGTCGAGGAAGAACGGCGTGTAGCCATCGGGCGCAGGGGTGAGCGCGGGCAGCACGCTGTCAGGATAGGCCTGGTAATTGTTGCCGGCGTAGCGTGGGTGGGCCTTGATATATGCGGCCTTGCCGACAGTGGCGGCTTGCGCGGTCACAACCGCCAGGGCCGCGATAAGCAGTAGAGTTATTCTTTTCATGTCGCAAATATACTAAATCTTGTCCAATAACACAAATCCGTTTATGAATACCCTCAAAAAAATCACGTAAAACTCGCAATTTTTTTACGAGTTTTACGTGAAATTTTACGATATTTTACGCGAGTTTCGGAGCCGGCTATTGGTTGAGGATGGTGTCGAGGATGGTGTTGACATCGCCCACGTCCACGCGGCCATCGCCGTTCACGTCGAAGTTCATGTTGGTCGCGCCGTTAAGAATATCATTGAGCACAGTGTTCACGTCGCCCACGTCCACGCGTCCGTCGTCGTTGAGGTCACAGAACGAGACCACGCGCCACATCACGTCCAATGCGGCCACCGGCTCGGTGACGTCATAAACGAGGGCATAGACTTTGCCACCCACCGTGGGGCGCACGCGATGAATGACGCTGCCGTCTTCGCCGGCCTCGACCGACACTCGCAGTTTGTTACCGTCGGCATCGTATATGTCGACTTTTGCGCCCTCAGCCGTGACGGAGAACGTCACGTTGGCGTTCGGTGACAACTCGTCAATCATGAAGCCGCGCATGTCGCCTCGGCCGGGCACATCGCTGCTGTAAGGCTGCTTGTGCATGAGCAGCACCATGTGCGGGTCGATGGTCAGGTCGCTGTTGAAGGTGATCGTGCGGGCGTCGCTGCGCATACCCGTGTCGTCGACAGCCTCGGCGCCAAAGGTAACCTCGGCACCGGCGACACTCGCCGTGAGGGTCTCGATGTCGAACACATATCCCGCGAGGGTCTTGGGCAGCACCTCGGTGGCGGGCAGTTCCACGTCGATGAGTGAGAGCGTGGTCACCGGAGCGTCGAGTGTCACGCGGCGGTGGACACCGTAGTTGAACCAGTAGTCGTAGGCCACGATATGGCGGTCGGGCTCGGGCACGATTTCCTCGGGACGGATGAGCACGAAGTGGCGCTTTGCCGTGAATGACCACGCGCCGGTCTCATCAGCGACCATAATATCGAGCATATGGACACCGCTGCTCAGGCTTTCCACGTCGATGTCGATGTCGAGCAGGTTGCCGGCGACCTCGGCGGTTACCGCCGTCGAACGGTCGTTGTCAAACCAATAAGTGCACTGCGCGATGTGATGTTCGGCGAACTGCTCTGCCTCCACGGGCTTGACGAACATGCGGCGTGCCGCCGGCGTCCAGTTGCCGTTGTTGTCGGCCGCCATCACCGTGAGCAGATGCACGCCGGTGGTGAGCGCGTCGATGTCGATGTCGAGCGACAGCAGACCGTTGGTATCGCCCGTCACCGCACCTTCCTGCTTGTTGTTGTCAATCCAATAGCGGTAACGAGCGATGTTGCCCGATTCAAACGAGGCGGGCACCACGGGCTTGACGAACATGCGGCGTGCCGCCGGCGTCCAGTTGCCGTTGTTGTC
>CAMHQD010000089.1 GCA_946187345.1 uncultured Porphyromonadaceae bacterium
TGGCCTCCTCCTCGTCGTGGTGGGCGCCGATGGCGTTGCAGATGTCGGGTTTCTCCTTATACATCTCGGCCAGGCGGCGTCCCAGAGTGGCGTGCGGCAGTTCGGGCTCATCGTCGGGCACCTTGCCGATATCGTGCAGCAGACCGGCGCGGCGCGCCTTCTTGGGATTGAGACCCAACTCACTGGCCATGATGGCACACAAGTTGGCTGTCTCGCGCGAGTGCTGCAGCAGGTTCTGGCCGTAACTGGAGCGGTATTTCATCTTGCCGATGAGGCGGATGAGTTCGGGGTGCAGGCCGTGGATGCCCAGGTCGATTGCCGTGCGCTTGCCGGTCTCGATGATCTCGTCCTCGACCTGGCGGCGCACCTTGGCGACCACCTCCTCGATGCGTGCCGGGTGGATGCGGCCGTCGGCCACAAGTTGGTGCAGGGCCAGGCGCGCGATCTCGCGGCGCACGGGGTCAAAGCCGCTCAGCACGATGGCCTCGGGCGTGTCGTCAACGATAATCTCGATGCCGGTGGCCGCCTCCAGGGCGCGGATGTTGCGTCCCTCGCGACCGATGATGCGTCCTTTCACCTCGTCATTGTCAATGTGGAACACGGTGACGGCATTCTCAATGGCCGTCTCGGTGGCCACGCGCTGGATTGTCTCGACGATGATACGCTTGGCCTCCTTGTTGGCGGTGAGTTTGGCATCATCCATGATGTCGTTGATGTAACCGGCGGCGCGGGTGCGAGCCTCGTCGCGCAGGCTCTCGATAAGTTTCTCACGGGCCTCATCGGCACTGAGGCCGCTCACGTGCTCCAGCGTGTCCTGGATGGTCTTCTCCTGGCGCTCAAGATCATGCAGGCGGTCCTGCATGGCGGCGTCCTGGTTCTCAAGGCGAGTGCGCTCCTGCTCGTTTGCGGCGCGCTGCTGCTCCACCTCTTTCTTGCCGCGGTTGAGGTCTCCCTGTTGCTGGTTGAGTTGAATCTCGCGCTGCTTGAGTTTGGCCTCGCTGGTCTGCACTTTCTGCAGGCGTTGGCTTGCTTCCTTATCGGCCTTAGTGCGGATGTCAAGGGCTTCCTCTTTACCTTTCATCACTTCGTTATTGCGCAACACCTCCGCCTCCATTTTGGCTTTGTGGACGATGGCGTTGGCCGTGCTCTTGGCGTAATGCCGCGAGGCGTAGAGTGCGACCGCTGCACCGGCCAGGAAGGCGACGATAACAGCGACTATCACAGTTAATAGTTCTAATTCCATATTCTGTCGATGTCTTGTAAAATTGTTTTAAAGTTAATATCTAATGAATTAATTATCGGTTAAACGCAATGGCACATGACAACGCGCGTCACTGCCTTGCGGCATGACGGTGCGGGTTGAGGGGGGGACAGATGTGTTGCGGTTGAATAGTGGTGGCGTCGCTCAATGCTTGAGCACATTGTCATCGAGACGTTGCTCAAGTTCGGCGAGCACTTGGTCGACAGCCTCGTTATCGGTGGCCGCGCGGTAGTAGAGCCAAGCAAAGCGGAACGCCACACGAGCCAATAACTCATGGGGGGCAGTGTTGGCGCCGAAGACGCGCGTCCACTTTTTCCAAGTCTGGTTCACCAGTTTCTCGGCCTCGCGGATCTCGTTCTCCTCGTCTGGAGCGCAACTCAATGCTATTGGCCCCACATCGGCTACGAAGAGTTCTATGTCTTTTTTCTTTTCGGTTTTTGCCATATCATGAAAGTGGATTTCAAACATGAGTTACCATTGATAATTCATAAATTTTCACGCGTTTTTATGTGAAAATAAAATTATGATAAATTCATGATAATTCGTGTTGATTATCCCGAATCACGTATTCAACTGCGCGATACATTTGTCAATATCCCGCACCATCTTAGACAACAGCCGGCGGCTCCGCTCGGCAGTCTCCTTGTCTGGAGAGAGCACAGACGCCGTGCGCAGGTAGTGGTTCTCTCGCTGCAGTCGCTCAAGTTCCACGGCCTGACGCTCCAGTTGTGCTTTGACCTCGGCAAGCCGTTGATCCACAGCGACTTTGTCGGCCAATAGCCGCTCGTAATTCTCGACAAGCACACCGCACTTGGCGGCAATGCGGTCGAGCCTTTCTCGCAGTTGCTGAGCCATAGTTGTTGTCCAATTTGCGCAAAATTACAAAAAACTTGTGAATTAAACGCAATTTTTAACAATAATTCAAGAAAAAAGGCAACATTTCCTCCGTGTCACCGACGACGGATGTAACCCAGCGCGCGTAGCAGTCCCTTGCCGCCGTAGGAGGCAAGCGCGGCGAGGCGGTCTTTGAGGCGCACACGGCTATCAGTGATGCAGCCGCCACGCACTTCCTTGATTGTGGCCATGCAGCGGTCGGCCATCGCACTATACTCGCTGCCGCCAGGCATGAGGACAAGGAGGTTGAGCGCGGCGGCGAGGCGACGCGCATTCACCGCCGGTCGGTGGGTGGCATCGCCGATAGAGTCAAATTCGCGCAGCAACGTCTCTAAATTGTTGAGCACATCGGCACGACGAGGCGTGAAATCATTAAGGATGCTGCCGGAACGCTTCTGGCGGTAGCCGTACACGACGGCCGACGAGAGCGCCACACCGGCAACTGCTCGGCTATAGAGCGGATAAACGATGGCAAGGTCTTCATACAACTTTCCTTCGGGAAATCGCAACGTGTCAAACAGTTGTCGCCGCAATAGACGGGCACAGGCGCTGCCGGTAATGCGACCGTCCTGATAAAGAATGGCATCAATGGCTTCATCGGCCGTGAGGCGTGTCACAGCAGGTGCCGACGGTTGGGTGAACTGTGGCTCATCGCCATCATCAAAGAGCAACCATCGGCCCGCAACGATGTCGGCTCTGGTGGTTGTGGCAACGGATAGCAAATCGCTGACGGCGTGAGGCGGTAACAGGTCATCACCGTCCACCATCATCAGCCACTGACCGGCGGCCACATCGAGCGCGGCGTTGCGCGCGCTCGACAGGCCGCCGTTGAACTTGCTGATAACATTGAAACGGTTGTCACGCTCGGCCATACGGCGGGCGATGTCGCCGGTGGCGTCGGTGCTGCCGTCATCCACGACAATCACCTCGAGGCGCACATTCTTTTGCGCCGCGATGCTCTCGAGGCACTGCGGCAGCCATGACGCCACGTTATAGGCTGGCACGATGACGGAAACCAGAGGCGTGTCCTCCCCCCGGCCTCCCCCGCCCCCCCCTAAAGGAGGGGTGGTGGGGGACACCTCACACTTCGTACTTATCTCAGCGTCCATTCGGTGCCGTTCTTGGTGTCTTTGACGTCAAAACCGGCTGCGGCAAGTTCGTCGCGGATGCGGTCGCTGGTCGCCCAGTCGCGGTCGGCCTTGGCCTTGGCTCGCAACTCGAGCAACAGGTCAACGGCCTTGCGGTAAGGCTCGAGGTTGACGCCCTCACCACCGGCGGCATTGTCGCGCACTCCCAACAGGCCGAAGGCTATGGTTTTGAACAGGTGCTTCAACGCATCGATTTGCTCGACTGTGAGAGCCACCGCGCCGTCGTTTGCCTGGTTGATGACGCGGCAAGCGTCAAAGAGATGAGCGATAGCCACTGGCGTGTTCAAGTCGTCACAGAGTGCCTCGAGACACTTTGCCTCGTAGTCATCGAGCGTAACCGTCGCGGTCGCAGCCGGCTTGAGTTCCAGCAAGCGGTGCCAACCGTCAAGCAGGCGGTCAAGAGCCTTTTCAGCGGCAAGTAAGGCGTCGTTTGAGAAGTCGACGGTGCCGCGGTAGTGGGCCTGGAGGATAAAGAAGCGGATGACCATCGGACCATAGGCCTTGTCGAGCATCGGGTGGTCGCCGGTGAAGAACTGCTCGAGAGTGATGAAGTTACCGAGACTCTTGCCCATCTTCTGGCCACCGATGGTAATCATGTTGTTGTGCATCCAGTAGCGCACCATCGGTTTGCCTTGGCTGGCAACGGCTTGGGCTATCTCACATTCATGGTGAGGGAACACAAGATCCATGCCGCCGCCGTGAATGTCAAACTCGTCACCGAGGTATTTGCGCCCCATGGCGGTGCACTCGCAGTGCCATCCCGGGAAGCCGTCGCCCCACGGTGACGGCCACCGCATGATGTGCTCGGGTTGGGCGAGTTTCCACAGGGCGAAGTCAGCCTGGTTGCGTTTCTCGCCCACACCGTCGAGATTGTCACGGCTGGCATCGCGCGTGTTCTCGAGGGAGCGACCCGAGAGCCGTCCGTAACCGTAGTCGCGGTCATACTTCTCGACGTCGAAGTAGACGCTGCCGTGGCTCTCGTAGGCGTAGCCGTGGCCGAGAATCTGCTTGACGAGTTCTTCCTGCTCGATGATGTGGCCGCTGGCGTGCGGCTCGATGCTGGGCGGCAGCACATTAAGTGCAGCCATCGCGTCGTGATAGCGGTTGGTGTAGTGCTGGGCGACCTCCATAGGCTCAAGTTGCTCGAGACGAGCCTTCTTGGCGATTTTGTCCTCGCCCTCGTCGGCGTCGTGCTCGAGGTGCCCAACGTCCGTGATGTTGCGCACATAGCGCACCTTATAGCCCAAATGCGTCAGCAAGCGGAAAAGGACGTCGAATGTGATGGCCGGACGCGCGTGGCCCAAATGCGGGTCGCCGTAGACCGTCGGGCCGCACACGTACATACCCACCCGGCCCTCATGCAGCGGCCGGAACAGTTCCTTCTGCCTATTGAGCGTATTATAAATGAACAAGTTCATAAGTACGTCGGGGTTAGGCGTTGCCCTTGGGAGTGGGGAAGTCGATGAAGTCGGCGTCGACCTGCTGCTGGGGCTGGCGGAGACGAATCTCTCCGAAGGTCTGCTCATACTTCTGTATGTTCTGCTGCAGGGCGATGGCGAGTTGCTTGGCGTTCTCGGGCGTCATGATGATGCGGCTCTGCACGCGCGCCTTGGGCATATTGGGCGACATGAGGATGGCGTCGATAAAAAAGTCGTTGGCACTGTGGGCAATCATCGCCAGGTTGGCGTAGCGGCCGGCCATCTCGTCGGCCGGCACTTCAATCTGAATCTGTTTCTGGTTTGCCATAAGAGTAAAATCTTCTTTTTATACGAGACTTCGTCTCGCTTTACAAAACTATTGTTATTTAATGTTTACAGTTCGAAGTCGTAGGTGGTGGAGGCGGGGCGGACGACATCAGTGTCGACCACGACGCGCAGCACGCGGCAGGTCTTGCGCGCCAAGGCCTCATCGATAAGAAACGAGCCGTAGAGTTCGCGCCACTGTTTGGCTGTGAAGCCGCCCAGACTGTGGATGATGTGGCACACGATGGTGTCGCTATCGAGCGTGGCGTCCTCCGCCACAAGGCCAAATCGGTGATGCTGGCCGGTGTACTCTACCTCACAACGCACATTCAGGTATGGGCCGGTGCGCCACACGCTGCGCAACCTCACCGGATCGGCGCCCATCGTGGCCGGCGCGAGCGAACTCACGCGCAGTGTGTCGCTAACAATGGCACTCACGCCATAGGCCTTGACCTGCGCGTTGCCGCCGGCGGGCATGGCATCCAAGCCATAACGCAACAACAGCCGTTGCCCCACTTTGGCTCCCACATCGTGGGTCCATGTGGTGAGTAGCGACACGGGCAGACTATCGCCGCGGCCGTAGTAGTCGAACACGGCCGCGCCATCGGCGGTGCCGGCATAGGTGACAACGTCCAAACGGTAGTTCACATAAGCATCGTCAAGTGCCTTGTCCTTGCCGCAGCCCGCGAGCAAGACGAGCAACGCCCAAAGGGCAGCCACGAGGTGGCTGCACACCGAACGTATGTTGAGATTTGCAATCGGATTCGCTTCCATGGTTAATTATCAGTTATTTGGCCGTCGCTCATGTGGAACACATGATGAGCGCGTGCGGCCAATGCCTCATCGTGGGTGACGATGACAAAAGTCTGGCCACGCTCGGCGGCGAGGTCAAAGAAGAGTTGATGCAACTCTCGCTTGTTATGGCTGTCGAGGCTGCCACTGGGCTCGTCAGCAAGCACAACGGCAGGACTGTTAATCAGTGCGCGCGCCACAGCCACACGCTGGCACTCGCCGCCGCTGAGTTCCGCCGGCTTGTGGGTAAGACGCTCCTCCAGCCCCATGCGACCGAGTAACTCCGACGCGAGTTGCAGCGCCTCGCCACGCCCTTTACCGCCAATCATCGCCGGCAGGGCAACGTTTTCTACAGCGGTGAACTCCGGCAGCAACCGATGTTGCTGGAACACAAAGCCGATGTGACTGTTGCGAAAAGCCGATAGGCGGCGGTCATCCAACGACACGATGTCCGTGCCGGCAATGCTGATTGTGCCGCTATCGGCACGCTCAAGCGTACCCATTATTTGCAGCAACGTAGTCTTGCCGGCGCCACTGGCACCGACAATCGCCGTCACCTCGTGGGGAGCGATTGTCAGGCTCACGCCGCGCAACACTTCGAGCGAGCCGTAACTCTTTACTATGTCGGTCACTGTTATCATCACCGCAAAGGTACAAAAAAAGTGTGAAGTACAAGGTACGAAATACTAAGTATTTTCTGTTCTCATACCGATAAGCCGCATCACGAATACAAAACGAGCGAGAGCCGATGATGCGACCCTCGCTCGTCTGCGCTTCAAGATGGACTTGAACCAACGACCCCATGATTAACAGTCATGTGCTCTAACCAACTGAGCTATTGAAGCGGTTGACGGACTTCGTTTTTCAACAGGGGATCCGTCTCCCCGTCCTTGCCCCTGCGCTTCAAGATGGACTTGAACCAACGACCCCATGATTAACAGTCATGTGCTC
>CAMHQD010000090.1 GCA_946187345.1 uncultured Porphyromonadaceae bacterium
GGGGATTAGCGGGCGGTGATGGGGAGGGTGGCGGTGAGGCCGGTGGCGGGGTCGGTGACGGTGAGGGTGGCCTCACCGGGCTTGCCGGTGCTCTGGAGGACGACGACGAGTTGGCCGTGGAAGAGGCTCATGCGGCGGTCGGTGAACGGCTCGAGCGAGGTGGCGTCGCCGTTGCAGGCGGCCTTGTAGCGGGCGCCGTTGCCTTTGACGGCAAACTCGAGGCGGTTGGCCGCGTCGGGGCAGAGTGTGCCGCCTGCGTCAACAAGGCTGACGGTGACGTAGCAGAGGTCGTTGCCGTCGGCGGCGATGACGTCGCGCTCCGGCTCGAGCCTCAGGCGCGCCGGTGCTCCGGCGGTGTGTAGGGTGCGCTCGGCAACAGGCTTGTTGTCGCTGTCGTAGGCCACGACGCGCAGTTCGCCCGGCTCGTACTTCACCTCGCGCCAACGCAGGCGGTAGCGGTCGAGGCGCTTGCTGCTGTCCTTATAGACGCGTCCCTGGCTCTTGCCGTTGATGAACAGTTCGGCGCTGGGCAGGTTGGTGTAGACATAGACCGGGGTGACTTGTCCCTCGCGTCCGGGCCAGGTCCAGTGTGGCAGGATGTGGAGGGTGGTGTCGGTCTTGTTCCAGTGGCTGCGGTATAGCCAGTAGCGGTCTTTGGGCAGTCCGGCGAGGTCGCAGATGCCGAAGTAACTGCTGCGGCTGGGCCAGTACTCGTCGTAGGGGGTTGGCTCGCCGAGGTAGTCGTAGCCGGTCCAGACAAACTCGCCCACGAACGGCATACCCTGGTCGGCCATCGCCTCTTGGGTTGCCCAGTCATCGTCGGGAAGGTTGCTCCACCAGCAGTACTCCACGTCGTAACTGCTGCACTGTCCGTCGTGTCCTTTGGGCCAGGTGATGTTGGTGGCGCAGGTGTCCGGGAAGAAGTATGTGCCGCGGCTGCTGATTGTGCTGGTTGTCTCGCTGCCCATGAGGATGCCCTGCGGCAACTTGTGGAAGGTGGGCAGGTAGCGGTGGACGCGGTAGTTGTAGCCGGGCACATCAGCCTGGGCGGCAAAGCCGCTGGCGATGTCGGCGTCGGGATTATCCATGCCGCAGGTGACCGGGCGCGTGGGGTCAAGGCTGTGGCAGAGGTCCACAAGGCCGCGGTAGCGCTCGGCGCCCACTTCCTTCCACTGCTCGGGGATTTCGTTGCCCACGCTCCACATGACGATGCAGGGGTGGGTACGGTGGTGGGTGACGAGGTTGGTGATGTCGCGTTGCCACCACTCGTTCCACAGGCGGTTGTAGCCATTGCGCACCTTCGGCTCGGCCCAGGCGTCAAAACTCTCGGCCATGACCATGAGGCCGAGGCTGTCACAGAGTTGCATCATCGTGGTGGACGGCATGTTGTGGGAGGTGCGGATGGCGTTGGCGCCCATTTGCTTCATCATCTCGAGTTGGCGCAGGACGGCGGTGCGGTTCTCGGCGGCGCCGAGCGGGCCGAGGTCGTGGTGGAGGCAGACGCCGCGGAAGACGACGCGCTCGCCGTTGAGGGTCAAGCCTTGGACGTCTTTGCCCCATTGGAGATAACGCAGGCCGGTGCGCACGGTTTGCTCGTCAACGAGGCGGTCGCCGCGGTATAACTTGCAGGTGACGTTGCACAGATAGGGGTCGTGGGCGCACCACAGGTGCGGGTCCTCGAGTTGCAGGGTGGCCACGAGGTTGCCTTGAGCGTCGGCCTTGGCGACGGCGCTGGCGGCATTGTCGCCGTCGATGGTGACGAGCATCTCGTAGGAGGTGGCGTCGCCGGCGGCGGCTCCCTCAAGGCGGTGCTTGACGGTGACGGTGTAGCCCTCGACATCGGGCGTGGTAACCACGTCCATGCCCCAGGTGGTGAGATGGGCGGCCTCGGCGGTGGAGACCAACTTGACGGGACGGTAGATGCCTCCGCCGGGATACCAGCGGTTGCTCTCCTCAAGGTTGTTGAGCGAGACCTCAAGGCGATTGTTGCCGCCGCGCTTCATATATGGGGTGATGTCGACCACAAAGGCGTTGTAGCCATAAGCCCAGTGGCCGGCGAGGTGGCCGTTGACATAGACGTGGGCATCGGCCATAGCGCCGTCAAAGACCAGTTCGGCGTGCCCACAGTTTTTGGGCACCTTGAACGTGCGGCGATAGTATCCGCGGCCAATCCAGGGCAGAGCGCCCGAGCGGCCGCTATGCTCAGTGGCGACATCCTCGCCGTTTTCCTTGATGGCGACCGTCTGGAGGTCCCATTTCTTGTCGAACGGGCCGTCGATGGCCCAATCGTGCGGCACGGCAACGGTAGTCCAACGGACGCTGTCGCGCGAGAATTTCCAGCCGTTGCCGTCGAGCGAGGTCTCGGTGTGGACGGCGGCCAGTGCGGTTGTTGTCGCTGCCGATAGCAGCAGGAGGTTGATTAGTTTCATTGTTATTTTGTTGTTTTTAGGTTTTTTCTAACGGCAAAACGGCTTGGCCGTTTTGCACACCACTCTTTTGACACGCGCGGCAAAACGGCTTGGCCGTTTTGCACACCACTCTTTTGACACGCGACATGTGGCGCATGCTACAAGCTACATGCTCAGTCTTCGGGGTCGCAGTCGATGTTGTCGGGGTCGTCAAACTCGTCGTCGAGTTCGTCATCCTCGTCCTCGTCGTCGTCGAGCCTGTAGAATTTATCGGGCAGCATAATACTAATTAAATAATGTAGGGGTTTGATGACGCTTCATCGCCAATGGTGGTCGCGTATCCGTGACCGCTGAGCACGCGTGTGGCCGGCGGCAGCACGAGCAGGCGCTTATAGATGCTGTCGAGCAGGGTGTCCATGTCGCCGCCCGGCAGATCGACGCGCCCCACGCTACCATCAAAGAGGGTGTCGCCGGTAAGCACGGTGTTGATTGAAGGAATGTAGAATGACAATCCGCCGGGGCTGTGGCCGGGAGTCGCGATAACTTTCAACTCGGCAACGCCAAGGGTTAGCGTTTGGCCGTCGGCGAGGGTCTCGTCAAACTCAAGGGCCTCGAAGTTGAAGTAACGGCGATTGAAGCCGAACCGCTCGGCCTGGGCGTTGAGGCTCATCGCTAATGGCCGGTCATCGGCCGAGGCGCAGACGGGGATGTGCCAGAGGTTGGCAAAGCGTCGCGCGTCGGCGACGTGGTCGATATGGCAATGGGTAAGCAGAACGCGCCGCGGCGTGAGTCGCTCAGCCGCGAGCCATTCGGCCATCTCGATGCGTTCGGCCTCAATCATCATGCCCGGGTCAACAACGAATGCGTCGCGCGAGTCTTCATCGTAGAGAACATAGCAGTTCTCGCCGAAGGGATTGAACTGGAATTGATGAATGCAGGTCATTTGTTCGTTTTTCGTTTTATCAAAACGGCACGGCCGTTTTGCACTACACTCCAATAATACACTAAGGCACAAGCGTAGTTATTTACAGGGGGAGGTAGATGAGTTTTTTGGTTTGGAAAAAGGGCTCGGTGAAGTAAGTCGCGAGGTCATCGACGATGACGCTGTGGCGCCATTGTTGCGTCTCGCCGCTCACGTCGCCGCCCTTGAGACAAATCAGGCCGTTGGGCACAACGTTCTCGCCGCCGTGAGAGATCAGGCGCTTGACCAGCGGCACCATATCGCGCAAGTCCATCACGGCGCGGCTGACGACGAAATCGAACTTGCGGCCGCGCACCTCGCCGATGTCGCCGTGCTGCAGGGTGACGTTGGCAATGCTTGCCTGGCAGATTATATCCTCGGCCACGCGCAACTTCTTGGCGATGCGGTCCACAAGGTGGAAGCGAGTCTCGGGGAAGAGTACAGCCAGCGGCACGCCGGGGAAGCCGCCACCGGTGCCCAAATCGAGCACCTCGGTGCCGGGCTTGAACGGCACGAAGCGGGCAATGGCGAGCGAGTGCAACACATGATTGACCTCAAGGTTGCCGATATCTTGACGCGAAATGACGTTCACGCGGGCGTTCCACTCGGGATAGAGTGTAGCCAAGACATCGAACTGTGCCCGTTGGGTGTCGCTCAACTGCGCGCCAAAGTATTTTTCTATAACACTGAAAAGCACGGTTTATATGTTAGATTTTATTTAACGATAGCGGTGTAGGGGTGAGGAGGGTGCCAGTAGCGAGCGCAGGTCGTCGAGAGAGATGGTGATAGTTGGCTCTCCCACGGCTTCCACAGCCAGTTCTCCGGGCAGGTAACTCCACGTCACGCCGTCGGCGGTGATGTAGAAGTTCGGTCCCACAACCAGATTTTCGGCGTTGAAATAGCCTAACTCGTTGAGTTGCTCGTTGGAGGAGACGTTGTTTTGGGCCATGAGGCGGTCGCGCAGCATGCGTGTGACCACAGGCAGGGCCTCGTCGTTGAAGAGGCGTCGCGGCGTGACGAGCGCGCCGTCACGCGTGTCGATGGTGTAATATCGGTGCGCCACGGCGCTCACATTGCCGTTTTTCTTGACAACATCCACCCGCTGGAAAGTCACCAGTTCCACCTCGTGGCGTAGGACCGCGATGGTGGTGGAGGTGCGATAGTCGGTCACAGTGTCGGTGTCGATGGCCTCAAGCAGTGTTGCATCGGCATCCTCCCTCACGGCAGCCTCGGCATCGAAGTCATTTTGGTGTAGCGTATTTGCGGCCACGGCGTGCAGTGCCCTGTCGATGGTGAGCGAGTCGGGCTGCTCGAGCAGATAGCGGATAAAGAGGCGCTGCGCGGTGCGCGTCACGCTATCATCGGCCGCCACGGGCTGCGGGTAACTGACGCTGAGGTCGGCGATGATGGTGAGTGCTCCACCACCGGTCTTGCGCACCACGGTGGTGTCGGCCAAGCGCGTCTCAGCCATGTGGATCGGCATCGAGGCGTCGATGGTGCTCGGGCTTGTGGAACATGCCGTGAGGGCCAGAGTCATGGCCACTATTGCCAAGTGTGAAATTTTCATTTTACCAGTTTGATGTCGGTTTCGTTGATTGTGACAAGGTGCTGGCGATAGAGCAAGCCGACGGCCTTTTTGAAGTCTTTCTTGCTGCAGCCCAGCACGTTGGCAATCTGCTCGGGCGTGGAGCGGTCGGTGAGGGCGAGTGTGCCGCCGCCGTCATGCAGGAGTTGCATGATGTTGGAGGCGATGTCCTCCACCCGCAGGCGTTCTATTTTGTTCATCGTCAGGTCAATCTTACCGTCGGGGCGCACCCGCTTGACAAAGGCCGTGTGATGCTCTCCCACGTTAACGTTGTGGCGCAGTTCGTTGTCGTAGAGCAGCCCCCAGTGCTTGCCATCGACGATGACCTTGAAGCCGAGGTCGGTGCGTTGCACGATGAGCGCGTCAACTCGCTGGCGGTGGTAGTAGTCGGGCTTCTCGAGGCCGATGAAGCGGTCAAGTTTGGCCGAGGCGACCACGCGGCGTGAAGCCTCGTCGAGATAGACCCGCACAACATAACTGCGTCCCGCCTGCATGGTGACACGCTGCTCGCGGAAAGGCACCAGCAACTCCTTGCCTGCCAGCCCCCAGTCGAGGAAGGCCCCCACGGGATTGACCTGGTTGACGCGCATCAGCGCGAACTGGCCCACGGTAGCCTTTGGCACGTCGGTGGTAGCCACGGGGCGGTCTTCGCTATCGGTGTAAACCATCACGCGCAGCGTTTGGCCGGGGGCCATCGCCGTGGTGACATATCGGCGCGGCAACAGCACCTCGTTGCCGTCGGCGTCGGCAAGATAGAGGCCCTGCTCGGCCTCTCGCCGTATCGTCAATTCGTTATATTCTCCAATCTTCATGTGAGGGCAAAGGTACGATTTTCTGTTGACGTGGACAAGTGGTGAATGAATTTTTTTGAGATTGCAAACGATTGCGTAGCCTGTTCGTTGAAGATTGCGCTATTGCACTTGGTAAGAAATCAATTTATTAATAAATTTGCGGCAAGAAAATCAGTTATCTTACTAACCATTAAACAATTCTTATGAGAGCAAAAAGTTTCATCAAGCAGATGATGGCTCTTGTCGTAGCCATAGCGGCCACCGTGCCGGCTCTTGCCGCCATGGTGGGCGACCGCGTGGACTTCCGCGACGAGACCATCTATTTCGTGATGACGACCCGTTTCTATGACGGCGACAAGAGTAACAACACCTACTGTTGGGACGGCACCAAAGACGTCGAGAATCAGGATCCGGAGTGGCGCGGCGACTTCAAGGGCCTTATCGAGAAACTCGACTACATCAAGGCGCTGGGTTTCACCGCGGTGTGGGTGACACCCGTTGTGCAGAACGCCAGCGGCTTTGACTACCACGGCTACCACGCCATGGACTTCAGCAAGGTCGACAAGCGTTTTGAGAGCGACGACGCCAAGTTCCAAGACCTGATTGACGCGGCCCACGCGCGCGGCATGAAGATTATCCTCGACATCGTGATTAACCACACGGGCAACTTTGGTGAGGAGAACCTGTGCAAACTCTTTACGCGCGACTGGACTAAGCCTCAGAGCGACATCGACCAGTGCATGGTGCCATACACTATCCGTCAGGGCGGCAAACTGCAGGACAACTACCTGAGCCTGCCCGGCGGCGAGCAGTATGCCGACCGCCTCACTAAGATGAAGAATACCGACGGCGTGAACCACGACACCCACAACCTGTGGCACCACTACGGCAACTTCAACTGGGACGAGCCCAACCGCTGGTGGGCGCAGATTGCCGGCGACTGCGTGGA
>CAMHQD010000091.1 GCA_946187345.1 uncultured Porphyromonadaceae bacterium
TTCCGGCATGGATCGATGAGACCGATGACACCTATGGCAATCTCGTGTTCCTCGACTGCGGAGAGACCGGCGAGGACGATGAGGCCAACGCCTCGCAAACACACACGGGGCGCAGACCGGGTGTGGAGGTAGTTGACCCCGATGTGGTGATTCAGTTCGGGGCGTTCCCCTCGGTGAGCAATGGCGAGCAGGACAAGTCGGGTGCCGTGTTCGACAAACTCTTTGTCGCCTTTTGGTGGGGCGACTACACCAAGTGCAAGCCTCGGCTGCCGCACCCATGGACGGACACCTTCGACATGACCTATTCATACGCTGTGCCGGCGGTGCTCACCGACACAAGCAAGCTCACCATCACATGGGGCGTAATCTACAGCGGACGGCAGTTGTCGCTGCGCATCAACAACCGAGCCTACGGCCAGGGCGTGCAGCGCACCACCTACACCGAGGTTGACCGCAAGAAGAAGTACACCTTCTCCTTCCTCTGCGATGAAATCCCCAATGTCCGCTCCCTATTTCACATCGACGGCAAACGCTACCTTTGCGCCAAGCTCACAGCCACCTTCACCGAGGACGGCATGAGCCACCTCCTCAAAGGCGACTTCTACAAGGTACAAAACGATTGAAAAGAGCGTCACTTGCGCAAGCCATACCGGGCAGGTGTTTTTTTCTAAACATCTGCCTTTTAACTTGTTGGGCTTGAACTTGCGCAAGCCAATGCGCAAGCCGATGCGCAAGTCTTGTGACATTTTAGTCGAAAAGGGGTCGCAAGTTCACAAGATTGTATGAATACAAACAATCTTTGACCACAAGCATAAGTGTTTTTTCGACATAAAGCCGAAATTATTGAAAAAAATCAAGCACCTTGCCGCTCGTTTCAAGATGCTTGGTTTTCAATGCTTTGCAATTTTAGATTGTCATCTACCTTCACACATGGTTTATGTAAGCGGTGAGGTCTTTGGTGAGGTCATTGTCTATGACGTTGGCAGGGCAATAGTCAATATGGCACGATACACTCATTGGTATATTCATCGGCAGGGTCATTGGCAAGGTGATTGGTAGGGTCAACGTTTACCATATAGAACCCAATCCAACACTTTGCGGTTGGCCTCATCGACCTTGCGCTCGTCAAAGTCGATGTAGATGTCAGTCACAGTGTTGTTGCCGTGACCCAGGGCATGGGCGATTGTGTCACGCGGTATGTCAAGAGAAGCAGCGATGGTAGCCCATGTGTGACGCGCCCAATACGTTGATATGTCGGGGAATAGCGGCTCATATATTTTCTTGCCGCCGAGACCCACACGCTTCACAGGGCCAATCTTTTTCAAGGCTCTGTTCATGCGCTTGGTATAATCCTTGTAATCAGCATAGCGGTCGAGAATGTTCAGCAGCCAGTTCTCGCCGCGGTACTTGTTGATGATCTCCAGTGCCTCGGGCTCCACCTTTATAGAATAAAGGCGATTAGTCTTGGCACGGTGGAAGTTAATGCGACCATCATGGTCAATCTCTTTGAGATTGCACAAGTCGATAGCGTTGATGCCCAACAACATAAACATCAGCTTGAACATGTCGAGGTACTGCTGGGCGTGCTTCTCGCAAGGGAAGTTGATGAACGTGCGGAAGTCCTCAACCTTGAGATTGCGCTTGCGAGTAGCCTCATTCTTAATCTTCAGACGGCGGAACGGATAGAAAGAAGTAATCTCATCATCAAGGGCTTCGTTGAATACGGCACGGATGTTGCGCAGGTGAATATTACGAGCATTGCGCGACGGCGATTGTGGCTCCATGTAGGTGTCGAAGCCGATTATCCACTCCTTGGTTATGTCCTCAAAGCTGAGGTCATCAAGCCGCGCCCCGGCATACTCCTTCATGCGCTTATATGTCTCCATATAAATGCGCTTGGTGCTTGCTCGCTTGCTCTCAGCGAACTTCAAGAAGCGAGTCACGAACAAGTTCTTCTTTCGTTCTGCGGCAGCTTTCTCGGGGTTGAGTGCCAGTTCACAATGAGCCTTGATTTGAGCGGCAGTCATAGAATCCAACTTTCCATCACGAGCCAGTTCAAGAAGTAGGGTGTCAACTTGCTGCTTGATGCCTGAAACGTAAACATTCAGCAGCATCTGGTCGGGATGGTTGACCACCCTCAATTTCACGTTATCCCACTGTGACGGGAGTAACTTTGCGCTTAGCGACAGGTAAGCAGTCTTCTGCTTATGCGCTATTGCGACCTTCAACACACACGGTGAGCCGGCTTTCGAGCCACGCTCATCAAGAAAAAATCTTGTATTTGCCATAATAAAAACTTGTGGCATTTTGCAGTAAATCAGCGCATTGCGGAGTGGCGCTTGCAAGTTCGCTTGCAAGTTGAGCAAATTTCGCTTGCAAATTCCTCTCTTTTCCCATTGCAACAAGCTCCATTCCGAGGGGCAAGAATCGCTTGAAACAAGCAAAAAACCAGTGTTTTTGCTTGCAAGCATACTTGCAAGCGTACTTGCAAGTGGAATGTTGCGAAGGGTTGCGAATGACACCAAAATGTTGCAAAATTGCTGTTTTTTTTTGGCGATTTTAGTACCATTTAGGTACGAAAAAAGGCACTGATTCATTAGCTATCTTGCTAATTTTCAGTACCTTTTTACTTCAGTCGGGATGACTAGATTCGAACTAGCGACCCCACGCCCCCCAGACGCGTACTCTAACCGGACTGAGCTACATCCCGAACTGTCGCTGTTGGGTTATTTCCCAAAAGCGGTGCAAAGGTACTGCTTTTTTTTGATCTGTGCAAGTTTTGAGTTTGGAATTTTGAAAAAAATGAGAAATACTGTAATTTTTTTACTTGACAACATTATATAGGCTTAAGTTAAAACACGCCTCTGAAGCATATTGTAGTAGACCCGCGCAAGACAACTCCAAAGTGGATTGAGCGGGGCTTGGGAGACGTGTTTCCCTCGTTAAACAACAAGGTCAATAAAGACTTGACGGCGAATGCACCATTGTCTTTATTGACCTTGTCGCTCACCGGCTGCCGAATAGCGGTTCTGCAGACGGTTTATTTGTTATTTTTTCTTGCTCAGGCGCAGGAAGTATCCGGTGTAGTCATTGCCTTTCTTGGCTCCCTTGAACGCGGTCGCTCCAAGCTGAATCGCGTCCTTGTTCAGTTTTTGAGCCTTGGCTTCATCGTCACTGATGTCTGAGATGTCGTCAGCGACGCCATAACGGTTCTCCCAGATGCGCTTGTCAATGACCTTGACCGTGCCGACTTTCTTGTACTCGATGGTTCCGTCTTCATTCTCGTTAGCCTCAAGCAGGTCATACTCATCGTTTTTGGACAAGCCCTCTTTGGTGCCGATTTTGGCATAGACAGTACCGTCGGGGTCGGTGCTTGTGACCGGGGTCACCGTGCGGAAAGGCTCGACCTTCTCCTGCAGTTTGCTGATCGCGGCATCGATGGCCTGGACCGTGGCGATGCGGACGAGCTCCTGCATCGGGCGCGAGTTCGTAATGCTCTGTCGCACGCGTGCGGTGGCTTTTTCTTTGCCCATGGGCACGAGCTTGCAGATGCCGAGCGCGACAAGGTCTTCAAACGAAGCCTTCTTATCATAAATATTCTCGGCGAATTTGTCAGAGATTTCTTTATTCCACTCGAGCTTGTAGAGGTAGCAGGTGGCCTGCACCGAATATCCGTCACCGACAGCCGCGCCGGCGATGGCGCCGGCGCCCTGGGCGGCCAGCTGGCCGATGCCTCCAAACATCGAGCCGGCCGCATTGGCCAGCGCCTGCGCCTCGGCCATGATTGCCTGATTGCTGCGATAAGCGAGATTGACGCCGATGACAAATGTCTTCTCAATCAAGTCAAATCCCTTGCCTCGCAGGTTAGACATTGACCCTGATTCCTGCTTGGCGGCGGCAATTTCCTCGGCCTTGGCTCCATAGTAACCTCTTTCCACGATTAAGTTGGTGTCCCAAGTGTTGCCTTTGCCATCGTTGTCGAACCACTTGGCGACAACCTTGGCCGGCACATTCTCGCGCTCAAAATAGATTTTCAACGCGGCGGGAATGCGCTCCAGCGTCGTGTCGGTGTTGATGAGTTTGGTGTCATTGCCGAGAGCGGCCTTTCCGAGGCCACCCAGCAGTTTCTTGCCCTTGCTCTTCTTCACACCGATTTCCTCGTTGGCGCTCTTGACCTGCTCATCTGTCAAACCCTCGAAAAGCGCGTCAACGTCCAACACCCGCATCGTGAGGTTGTGGTCGTTGAACTGGTCGGGAATCTCGATGGTCGGGAATACCGTCTGGGGCACCTGGGACATCCGCAGTCCGGTGGTGTCGGCCTGTGTCTTCTTCACGCTCTTGATGATGTCGGTCACCACGTTGGCGCTGGTGGTGACTTCCTCGTCAAGCTTGGCGTTCTGCTTGTCGCTCTTGACAAGGAACGTGTAAACTGAGCAGCGGTCGTAATTCTTGATTGTTGACTCGCTCACCGTCTTCTTGTCATCGGCAACGGCCACGCCGGACGCGGCCAATGCCATTAAGACTGATAATAGAATTTTTTTCATTTTTTGAAGGTTGTTATAAATGGAAATAAAAAGAGGTAACACTTTAATACCAGCGAGAGAAAACAAAGTTCGTAATCGTGCGCGGCTGGTTTTTCGCGTAGGCCACACCGATGTCACGCGCGGCCGCGATGCGTTGTTTCTCAAGCGCCACCTGATCACGATATTTTTCTTTGTTCTCGAAATCCCAGTTCTCTTTTACCGTGACCTGTATCTGCTGCCCGAGTGCCATGGCCTGCCCATAGCAGGCGGCCGAGGGGTCGATTCGCGACAGATAAGCGTAGGCGCGCCGCGCGCCGGCCTCATCGGGCGATGCCGCCCACTCGCCTTGCGCTTTGGCCAGCAGCAGACTCGCCTCATAGTCAACATGGTGCTGATAAATCGTCATTGTCAAGCGGTTCGCCTCGGCGAAGCCAACGCAGCACTCCGGCACTGATGTGCTATAGTAGAGAGCCTCCTCATAGTTCCGTTCCTGCATCGCGGTGCGCGCGCGTCGCAGGTAGTTCTCATAGTTGCTGTTGTAATAATCAATGATTTTCACCTTTGCTGACTCAATGAACTGACGCAGTTGCCGGTTATTGGAGCCTAAGGAGCTGAGAGCGCTGATGTATGCGCGCTCCTCGCTGTTGCCCACACCTTTAAGCTCAAACGATGTCGTGGCGTAAACCTGACGGTTGATTGCGTCGCCGATATAGATTGTCAGTGTCGTCTTGAGCAGATGACGCGTGGGCGGTCCGGGCACCACGTCGTCAAGACCATGGTCAAAACGCCCGGAGACAAAGAATTGGCCGTAGTACGGGGCAGCGGTGACACCCATGGCGGATATCGCCCGTATCAAATGCGTCTCAATCTTGCTGTTGATGGCATACGGAACCGAGGTGCCCTGGTCAATCGGAGCCACAGACAAGCGCAGCGAGCGCACATAACAATAACAGCGGTTTATTCAATCTCATATCTTTAAACATATCAAGTGGTTAGCTAAAACTCATATCCCAAAGTCAAGGCAAAAGACGATGTCGCATTATTGGCGTCTACAACACGCACAACATCGTCAAGCGTCTCATTACGGTATCCGCGCAGGTTCTGCAACATATACGACACACCCAAGAGAAATGCGGAGCGGGGCTCACCACAACGGATGCCAATGGTCGGGCGCAGCATAAAGCCATCGCCAACCGTCGCTCCCAAATCCACAGAATAATATGGTATGACAGTGCGGTAGTCCTGCGGAATGATGTTGCCGCGAACGTTAAACACAAGTGGCATCGCCCACTTCACGCTGGTGCGGCGCAGGTTGCCGGGCGTGAAATAGTAGCGCGGACCCAAACCAATGCCCACACGCGCGTAATCGTTAAACCGATAGCCGGCGTAAATATCCAACTCGGCGAACGGAGTGTTGCCCATACCAGCGGCAAAGTTTGCCGAATAACCGCGAAACGGCAGAGTAGTGTGCAAAACGGCCGCGCAGTTTTGAAAATGAGCGGCGTGCGAAACGGCAGAGTCGTGTGCAAAACGGCCGCGCCGTTTTGTAAAGCAAGCGGCGGGAAGAAGGCAAAAGAAGAGGCCCGCGACCGTTGGACGGCTGCGGGCCTCTTCACAAAGCGGCGA
>CAMHQD010000092.1 GCA_946187345.1 uncultured Porphyromonadaceae bacterium
CAACCGATGTCCATCAATCGCTTGATGTTCATCTGAACCTCAGTGCGAAGGTCACCCTCCACCTTGTAGTCATTGCCGATCACCTCACGCACCTTGGCGGCCTCGGTGTCGGTCCAGTCCTTAACCTTGGTGTCCTCGCTGACACCGGCTTTCTTGAGAATCTGCTCGGCACTGCTGCGACCGATACCGTAGATATAGGTCAACGCAATCACGCCGCGCTTATTCTGAGGGAGGTCAACTCCCACAATACGTACTGCCATATATTTTTAAGAAATTCAAATTTTGTGCAAAATTACTAATAATTTATTGATTACGGGCAATATTGGAGACAAAATCTCACTTTATGGCCGGAAATCTCGCTCCGGCTGCCCGTGTGACGCATGAATCAACCCTGACGCTGCTTGAACTTGGGATTCTTCTTGCAGATCACATACAGACGTCCCTTGCGACGGACAATCTTGCAATCCTCGGAACGCTTCTTGATTGATGCTCTGACCTTCATTGTTGTATCGTATTTTGTTTGAACGATGAATAATTCGCTTGTCTTACTTATAACGGAACGATATACGGCCCTTGGTGAGGTCATACGGCGTCATCTCGACTCGCACACGGTCGCCCGGCAATATCTTGATGTAGTGCATACGCATCTTGCCGGAAATGTGGGCGATAATCTGATGACCCGTCTCAAGTTCCACGCGGAATTGCGCGTTGCTTAAGGCCTCAAGGATGGTGCCATCCAGTTCGATATTTGCTTGCTTTGCCATAAGTGTTGCAAGAAAGGGGTTGTTGATGTTGCTGTTGTCGCGGTTATTAATTACTGAATTGTTGTCAGCAGAGCCTCAAATGAACCGGTCGCCCAAGACCTCCTTGACATAGTCAAACGATGAAAGGATGTCCGGCTTGCCATGATGTACGGCGATCGAGTGCTCATAGTGGGCACTGGGCTTGCGGTCACGAGTGCGGCAAATCCAGGCGTCCTCATCGATAAAGACATTCTTGCTGCCCATATTAATCATCGGCTCGATAGCGATGCACATGCCGTTCTTGATAAGCGGACCGGTGCCGCGACGCCCGTAATTGGGAACCTCGGGATCCTCGTGGAGTTTACGCCCCACGCCGTGACCGGTCATCTCGCGCACCACACCGTAACCGTGACGCTCACAGAAAGTCTGGATAGCGTTCGAGATGTCTCCGATGCGGTGGCCCGGCACTGCCTGCTCGATGCCCAAATAGAGCGACTGCTTGGTCACCCTGAGCAACTCGAGCACTTCAGGCGCCACATCCCCGACGGGGAAAGTGTAGGTCGAGTCACCGTTGAATCCGCTGCGCGTCACCGCGCCACAGTCCACGCTGACAATGTCGCCATCGCGCAACACATAACTCGATGGAATGCCGTGAACGACAGTCTCGTTGACCGAGATACACACCGACGCCGGAAAGCCATAAAGACCCAAGAAACCCGGCACGCAATCCTGCGAACGGATATACTCCTCAGCAATCTGGTTCAACTTGTGGGTTGTCACCCCGGGTTGCACCCACCGGGCAACTTCGCCCAAAGTGCGTGCAACCACGAGGTTGGCTTCCCTGAGTTGCTCTATCTCCTCTTCAGTCTTGAGAATAATCATCTCTCGCTTGTTGTGAAGATATCTGATTCCAATTCATTAATCAACGTGACAACTGCCGTGTCAACGTCCCTTGATGCGACCCGAACGCATCAGACCATCGTAGTGGTGCATCTGCAAATGGGTCTCAACCTGCTGGAGCGTGTCGAGCACGACACCCACCATAATCAGCAACGACGTGCCGCCAAAGAACTGCGCGAACTGCTGGTTGATGCCAAAGAAGCGCGCAAAGGCCGGCATGATAGCCACAATACCGAGGAAGATTGATCCCGGCAGGGTGATGCGAGACATAATCGAGTCAAGATACTCCGCAGTTTTCTTGCCCGGCTTGATGCCAGGAATGAAACCGCTGTTCTTCTTCATCTCCTCGGCCATCTGCGTCGGACGCACGGTGATGGCGGTGTAGAAGTAGGTGAAAGCGAGAATCAACAGGAAGTAGACCACATTGTACCAGAAACCGTTAATGTCACTGAATGTGCTGGCAAACTTGCCCCAGAAGCCCTCACCGCTCGCGCGGAAACCGGCCAGAGTGGCGGGAATGAACATCAACGCCTGCGCGAAGATAATCGGCATCACGTTGGCCGCGTTCACCTTCAGGGGGATGTACTGGCGGGCGCCACCATACTGCTTGTTGCCAACAATGCGCTTGGCATACTGCACAGGCACTTTGCGCGTGCCCTGAACGAGCATCACAGCACCGGCGGTGACGGCAAACAGCACGATAATCTCAATCAGCAGCATCACCAGACCACCTTGAGCGGTGTTCAGACGACTCGTGAACTCCTGCACGAACGCACCCGGGAGGCGGGCCAAGATACCGACGAGAATGATCATCGAGATACCGTTGCCGATACCCTTATCGGTAATCTTCTCGCCCAACCACATGATGAACATGGCGCCGGCGGTGAGCACAAGCGACATGAACACCATGTAGCCCCACGAGATATCCATAGAGATGGCGTGACCCGAGGCGGCAGCCGCGTTCACCTGATATTGCAGGTTGACCAGATAGGCCGGGGCCTGCACCAACAGGATGAGCACGGTCAGATAACGGGTGTACTGGTTGAGTTTCACGCGGCCACTCTCGCCCTCGCGCGACAGCTTCTGGAAACTGGGCACGACCATACCGGCGAGCTGAATCACGATCGACGCCGTGATGTAGGGCATGATACCCAACGCGAAAATCGAAGCCTGGGAGAACGCGCCACCCGAGAACATGTCGAGCAGCTGCATGAGACCGCTGTTGTTGGTGAACTCACGCATGGCCTCCAGGTTGAGCGGGTCAATGCCCGGCACAACCACATGGCAACCGAACCTGTAAACCAACAGGAAGAAGAACGTGATGCCGATGCGAGTGCGCAGGTCCTCGATTTTCCAGATGTTCTTTATGTTCTCAATCAGTTTCATGAGACTCAGACTTTGGTGGCGGTGCCGCCGGCAGCAACGATGGCCTCCTCGGCCTTCTTGCTGAAGGCGTTAGCCTCCACATTGAGTTTAACAGTGATAGCACCGTTGGCGAGAACCTTGACCAGCTGGCTCTTGCGCAGCAGGCCGGCCTCACGCAGGGTAGCGATGTTAATGGTGTCAACACCGAGGCGCTCGGCCAGGGCACTGATTGTGTCAAGGTTGATGGCTTTGTACTCAACACGGTTGAAGTTCTTGAAACCGCCCTTGGGAACGCGGCGCTGAAGCGGCATCTGGCCACCCTCAAAACCAACCTTGTTCTTGTAGCCCGAGCGCGACTTGGCACCCTTGTGACCACGCGTCGACGTGCCGCCCTTGCCCGAACCCGGGCCACGGCCGATGCGACGCTTGCTCTTATTGGAACCGACCGCTGGAGTCAGATTGTGTAATTCCATATCTCTAATCTTGAATGATTGTTTGTGTTGGAACAATTAATGATTACTCGGCGACCTCGGTCACGACGACCAGATGGCGCACTGTCTCAACCATGCCCAAGATCTGGGGAGTGGCCTCATGCACCACGCTGTGGTTGAGTTTGCGCAGTCCCAGCGCGTCGAGGGTCTTCTTCTGGCGAGCCGGACGATTGATGCGGCTCTTGACTTGCTTGATCTCTATCTTTGCCATGGCGAAACTCATTTAACACCGTTGAACACTTGCTCGACACTGATGCCGCGCACCTTGGCGACCTGCTGCGGCGAGCGCATCTCGCTCAACGCCAGCAACGTGGCCTTCACCAAGTTGTGAGGATTGCTCGAACCCTTGGACTTGCAAAGCACGTCGGTCACACCGATACTCTCAAACACGGCACGCATAGCGCCACCGGCCTTCACGCCCGTACCGGCCGACGCCGGCTTGACGATGATGCGCGAGCCGCCGAACTTGGCGACCTGCTCGTGAGGCACAGTGCCGTTGTGCACCGGCACACGGATCAAATTCTTCTTGGCGGCCTCGACACCCTTGCTGATGGCCGTGGTCACCTCGTTGGCCTTACCCAGGCCGTAGCCAATCACGCCGTTGCCATCGCCCACGACAACAATTGCCGCAAACGTGAACGTGCGTCCACCCTTGGTGACCTTGGTGGTGCGGTTGATCGCCACCAGACGCTCCTTGAGCTCGACGTCACTATTGAGCTTGACTCTATTGTTCTTCATTTCGTTGGAGTTGTTGCGTTAAAATTTAAGACCACCCTTGCGAGCCCCATCAGCCAACGCCTTCACGCGGCCATGGAACAGGAAACCGTTGCGGTCAAACACTACTGTGGTGATACCGGCCTCGATGGCCAGACGGGCGATGTTCTCACCCACCTGGGCGGCCACATCACTCTTGGTGCCCTGCACGTCAAGCCCGCGCGACGATGCCGCCACGAGGGTGCGACCCGCCTCATCATCGATGAGCTGGGCATAAATCTGCTTGTTGCTGCGGAACACGCTCATGCGCGGACGGGCGGCGGTGCCGCTGATGCGACCGCGGATACGAGCCTTGATCTTATTGCGTCTGTCTTGCTTGGATACCATATCTCAAACTGTTTTTTACTTGGCGGCTGCCGATTTACCCGACTTGCGGCGAATGACCTCGCCGACGAACTTAATACCCTTGCCCTTATAAGGCTCCGGCTTGCGGAACGAACGGATCTTGGCGCAGATCTGGCCCAACAACTGCTTGTCGCATGAGGTGAGCGTGATCAGCGGGTTCTTGTTGCGCTCCATCTTGGCGTCAACATCCACCTCGTGAGGCATCTGCACGTAGATATCGTGAGAGAAACCAAGCGTCAGCTTGAGCACCTTCGGGCTGCTGATCTCGGCCTTGTAACCGACACCCACAATCTCCATCTGGGCGGTGAAGCCGTGGGCCACACCCTCCACCATGTTGTGGATCAGGGCGCGGTAGAGACCGTGCTGGGCACGCGACTCACGCTCATCGTTGGGGCGCGAAATCTTGATGACACCGTCCTCGAACTCCACGCCGATGGCGGGATTGACCTTCTGGCACAACGTGCCCTTGGGACCCGTGACGGTGATAACATTATCCTTAATATCGACGGTCACGCCGGCGGGCACCGTGATTGGCAATTTACCTATTCTTGACATAATTGTACCCTCCTTATTAATAAACGTAACACAAAACCTCGCCACCGATCTTGAGCTCGGCAGCCTGCTTGTTGGTCATCACGCCCTTACTGGTCGAGAGGATGGCGATGCCCAGACCGTTGAGCACGCGGGGCATATCCTTGTAACCGGTGTACTGGCGCAGGCCCGGACGCGACACACGCGTCAGGCACTTGATGGCGCTCTCCTTGTCGACGGGGTCATACTTGAGAGCAATCTTGATTGAGCCGCTGGGCGTACCGTCCTCAACAAACTTATAGTTGAGAATGTAGCCCTGCTCGAAGAGGATCTTGGTGATCTCCTTCTTCATCTTCGAGGAAGGGATGTCAACGACACGGTGCTGCGCCTTGATCGCGTTCCTCAGTCTCGTCAAAAAATCAGCGATTGGATCGGTCATTTTTGTTGATTGTTTAAATTGATTCGGAACACTACCGGAACTATTGATTAAACGTCAGTGTCCGAACAATATTTAAATAATTGAAAATTGAGTTGTTGTTGTTTACAGGTCACCAGCTGGCCTTGCGCACACCCGGGATCAAGCCGTTAGAAGCCATCTCGCGGAAGTCGATGCGGGAGATGCCAAACTGACGCATGTAGCCCTTGGGACGGCCCGAGATCTTGCAACGGTTGTGCAGACG
>CAMHQD010000093.1 GCA_946187345.1 uncultured Porphyromonadaceae bacterium
CACGGCCAGGCCCTACATGTCGCGTTCGTTGCCTCTTTCAGAGGCGTTATAGGCCGCTCTCTACCCCCCACGCCAGTGGGGGGGTATATAAATTACGTCCTTCGGGCTGATTTCTATTTATATACTTGAGAAGATAACGACACGTGCAAAATTTGATTTGTGGGAATGAAAAAGATTGTTTAACTTTGTGGGTTGAAATAGCGAGACTAATCATTTTCATTAACAATAATATAATATAAACAAAGACAGTGATGAGAACCATTTTCAAGACTTTGCCTGTGGTCGCCCTGGGCGCCGCTCTGGCTCTTGCCGCGTGCGAGCCCGAGAAGAAAGCCGCCACCTATGAGTTGCCGGCCATCGAGGACATCGTGATGTATCAGGTCAACCCGCGTGTGTTTGCCCCCGACAGCAGTTCGCCAAGTTCGCTGCAGGTGGTGGCTCGCCGCGTCGACTCGATTGCCGATCTGGGCGTGAATGTGATGTGGGTGATGCCCATCTATCCCATCGGCAAGGAGAAGAGCAAAAACTCGCCTTACTCCATCGTGGACTATACGGCCGTGAACCCGTCGTTCGGCACTATCGACGACTTCAAGGCTCTCGTCGACTCTTGCCATGCCCACGGCATGAGCATCATTCTCGACTGGGTGGCCAACCACACCGCATGGGACAGCAAGTGGCTCAAAGAACAGGGCCACAAGGACTGGTACACCCAAGACAGCCTGGGCAACGTGATTTACACGCCCGGCACCGATTGGACCGATGTGGCCGACCTGAACTACGACAACGCCGACATGCGCGCCGCGATGCGCGAGGCGATGCTCTTCTGGGTCAAGGAAGTGGGTATCGACGGCTTCCGCTGTGACGTGGCCGACATGGTGCCGACCGACTTCTGGAAAGGTGCCATCGACAGCCTGCGTGCAGCCGCCGCGCCGCGCAAGATAGTGATGCTGGCCGAGGGTAACGACAAGAAGAACTTTGTGGAGGCCGGCTTCGACATGAATTACGCGTGGGACTTCATGCACAAGTTCCGCGATGACGTGTGGGCCAAAGGCGGTTCGGCAAAGTTGGTGTTTGAGTGTGACAGCACCGAGTATGCCGCTCTGCCCCAGGGCAAAGTGAAGATGCGCTTCACCACCAACCACGACGAGTCGACCCACGCCACGCCGTTTGGAATGTTCGGCGGCGACCGCGGCGCGATGGCGGCGTGGGTGGCGACGGTGTTCCTGCACGGCGGCCCGCTGGTTTACGGCTCGCAGGAAGTCGGTTACGAGCAGCCCATCAACTTCTTCCACTATGTGGCTGTCGACTGGACCGCAAAGCCCGAAATCCGCAACGAGTACAAGCAACTTATCGCCCTGCTCAAGACCAACCCCGCCCTGCTCAAGGGCACCTACAGGGCGCTGCCTGACAACGACATCCTCGCCTTTGTCAAGAGCGGTGCCGGACAAGCCGAGAGTTTCCTGGTGCTGGTGAATCTGCGCAATGCCGAGCATGAGATCGCCTTGCCCGAATTTGCCGGCAAGAAGGTGACCGACATGATGACCGGCCGCGAGGACGACCTCGACCAGAAGGTGGACCTGCAGCCCTATGAGTACAAAATCCTGAAACTGTAATAGAATCTGCCTGAGAGTTCTAAGAAGTCTCAGACCTCTTAGAACTCTCAGATTTCTTAGAGTTTTGAAAACTGTGAAAAGATAAAGGTTCTATGAAACGGATTTCAATTCTGGCGGCACTGGCGGCGCTGTGGCTGCCGGCTATGGCCGGACCCGAGTGGGTGCCGGAGGTGGAGCGGCTGATGGATGCCGGCGAGTTTAAGCAAGCCGAGCGACTGATGCAGCGGCTGCCCAAAGCCGAGCGCCGCGACCGGGCGGTGACCATTGACTCGCTCAACACCATTATGAGCCGCATCCGCAAGGACTTCAATATGACGCCGGAGCAGGGCCGCGCGCTCATCTGTGAACGTATGCCCGAGGTCAGTGCCGAGCAGATTGACGCGTGGAAGGCATCACGCAAACTCGAGGTGATGACCATCGACGGCACCGAGTGGTGGTTCCGCAAGAGCGTGCGCAACTTGTGGCTGCTTGCCGACGAACTGCAAGCCGAGCACGACGCGAGCAAGGCAGCCGACTATGCCGACCGCCGCGCGTCGCTCATCGAGGCGATGGCCACACCGGCCGACGCCAATCAGGTGCGCGACAAGCGGCGCGTGACCGTGAAGTTTACCCTTGACGTTGACGCTGATGCCGTACCGGCCGGCGAGACGGTGAGGGCGTGGATGCCGTTCCCCTACGAGAACCTGCGTCAGAGCGACATCAAGTTCCTGGGCGGCAACCACGTGGCGACCTTTAGTCAAGGCAGCAAGCACCACACGGTGTATATGGAGGCCAAGGCTGTCGCCGGCCGCGCGACGCACTTTGAGTACCGCTTTGCCTACACCGTGGGGGAGCGCCACATCGCTCAGCAAGACCTGCTGGCGATGGTGGAGCCATACGACACGACAAGCGCCGTCTACCGTGAGTTCACCGCGCCGCAGGCACCTCACATCCTCGTTGACGAGGCCACACGCCGCATGGCGCTCGACATCGTTGGCGACGAGACCAATCCCGTGCTGCAGGCCTGCAAGATTTATGAGTGGATTAGCCGCCGGTTGCCGTGGGCCGGAGCGCGGGAGTACAGCACCATCCGCTGCATCCCGCGATATGTGATGGAAAACGGCCACGGCGACTGTGGCCAGGTAGCGTTGCTCTATATCTCGCTGTGCCGCTCGATAGGCATTCCGGCGCGCTGGGAGAGCGGCTGGTGGATTTACCCGGGCGAGGTGAACTGGCACGACTGGGCCGAGACCTACTTTGAGGGCGTGGGCTGGGTGCCCACCGATCAGAGTTATGGCCGCGGTGCTGTCGACACACCGATGAACAGTTACTATGCCAGCGGCATCGACCTCTATCGCATGGCCAGCAACGAGGCCGTGGGCGACCGTCTGGACCCGCCCAAGACGTTTATCCGCAGCGAGACCGTCGACTTCCAGCCCGGCGAGGTGGAATGGCGCGGCGGCAACCTCTACTACGACAAGTGGCACTCCCACCTCGAAGTGGAATCCATTGAGAAACCATAGAATCCTATTGAATCAAAAATGTTGTAATTTATGAAGAGAACAATATTGATGATGATGGTGGCATCAGCCATGCTGACCACAATGGCCAACGATGCCGTGTCGCGCTTCTTGCCCAAAGACCAGCGCAACGCCATCTCCGAAGTGACATTCAGCGACGGCGATGATGGCGTGAAGCGTGCCATCGGTTGGGTGGGCACAACGGCGCAACGCGACTCGATTGTGCGCTTTATGCAGGGCGTGAACGTCGACAGCCTGCGTGTGCTCGAACTCGAGATGCCTTCTGACAAGCGTTGGGCGCGGGTGAAGGTGGCCGTGGCGAGCCTTCGCTGCGAGCCGCGACATGGCGGTGAGATGGCCACACAAGCAGTGATGGGCACGCCGGTGCACGTGCTGCAACAACAAGGAGAATGGCTGCGTGTGCAACTGCCCGACGAATATATCGCTTGGATTCCCGAGAGTAGCATCTCTTTTACAACGCCCGAGGCGTTAGCCTCCTGGCGCGGTGCCAAACGTGTGATTGTGACCGCCATCGCCACGTGGATGATGAGCGCGCCGCGCGGCGATGAGCCGGTGAGCGACCTTGTGATGGGCTGTATGCTCGATGTGAAAGACGACGGCGGCGACTGGCTGCGGGTGGCTACGCCCGATGGCCGCGAGGGATATGTGGCGCGCGAGGCGGTGACCTCAATGAGGGAATGGGCCTCACAATCATTCAACGCGTCGCAGATTGAGCGCACGGCACGCAAGATGATGGGTGCCGGCTACCTGTGGGGCGGCACGAGCACTAAGGTGACCGACTGCTCGGGCCTGGTGAAGGTGTGCTACCTGGGTAATGGCATCATCTTGCACCGCGACGCCTCGCAACAGGCCAAAAACGGTGAACTCGTAGCCGACTGGCACAACGCGCGGCTTGGCGATCTGCTCTTCTTCGGCAACTCTAAGACGGGGCGCGTGACCCACGTGGGTATCTACCTGCGCGACGGCCTCTATATCCATTGCTCGGGCCAAGTGAAAATCAACAGCCTTGACCCGCAGAGCGACAAATATCTCTACTCGCCGTTATCCATCCGCCGCGTCGCCGGCCAAGTGGGCACGACCGGCATCACCGCCGCCGCCAGCCACCCCTGGCTATTCTGACGAAAGAACGAAGTGCAAAGTGCGAATTAACCTATTTCTCTTATTTCTCATATAACTCTTATTTCTCCCTTGTGGCAACCGCAAGCACCCCTCCTTTAGGAGGGGTGGGGGAGGGCAACACAATAAAAGTCATATCTATATGAATCGAAGGAAGTTTTTAATCGGATCGGGCCTTGGACTGGTGGCGGCAGCCGCTCCCGCCGGCCTGCTGTCGGCCTGTAGCGGCGAGCGCAAGGTGGCCAAGACCGGCAAACTGACGCTGCGCTTTGAGCCATATGAACTCAAGTTGCGCCACGCTTTCAATCTGGCTCGCTCGAGCCGCACGACCACGCCCGACGTGCAAGTCGAACTGGAATATGACGGCATCATTGGCTATGGCGAGGCCTCTATGCCTCCCTATCTGGGCGAGAGCGTCGAGAGCGTCACCAAGTTCCTGTCGAGTCTTGACCTGGAGCAGTTCAACGACCCGTTCCGCGTGGAGGATATTCTCGCCTATGTTGACAGCGTGGCCGAGGGCAACCGTGCCGCCAAGGCGAGTGTTGATATCGCGCTGCATGACTTGTTGGGCAAGATTATGGGCCAACCGTGGTACAAAATCTGGGGACTCGACCCGGCCAAGGCGCCGGTGACGAGTTTCACCATTGGCATCGACACCGAGGAGGTGGTGCGCCAAAAGGTTGAGGAGGCCCGACCCTATAAACTCATCAAGGTGAAGATGGGCCTTGACAAAGACCAGGAGACAATCAACATCATCAAGGAGATGATGCCTGACGTGCCCATTTGCGTTGACGTGAATCAAGGTTGGGACAGCAAGGAGAAGGCCCTGGAGATGTGCCACTGGCTGGCCGAGCGCGGCTGCCTCTTTGTCGAGCAGCCGTTCGACAAGACGTGGATTGACCAGACTGCGTGGCTCACCGAGCGGTCGCCACTGCCAATCATCGCCGACGAAGCCTTCCAGCGTCTGCCGGACATCGTCCGCTTCAAGGGGGTGTATAGCGGCATCAACATCAAGTTGATGAAGAGTACCGGCCTGCATGAGGCCTACAAGATGATTACGCTGGCTCGCGCTCTCGACATGAAGGTGATGATTGGCTGCATGACCGAGACATCGTGCGCCGTGAGCGCCGCGGCCAACCTCTCGCCGCTGGTGGACTATGCCGACCTGGACGGCAATCTGCTGATTGCCAACGACCGCTTTAGCGGTATGACCGTTGTCGACGGCAAGATCACGCTACGCGACCTGCCCGGCATCGGTGTTGAACTGCTATAAAGCTCTCTCTCTATTTAGGCATAAGAACGAAAGAACAAAAGGCGTGACACATTACACCCTTTTGTTCTTTTGTTTCTTCTGTCCCTTAATTCCGCTGGGCTCGATATTTATCTCTCGAACATTATCGAAAATTTCCGAAAAACATTATTTATCTCCCGTGAATTTACGTGAATTATCGTGAATAAATTTTGATGATAAAACAGAGTAAATAAAACAACCCGCTTCAGCGGGTTGCACAAACCTCATCAGAGGTTTTACAAAAACCCCAGGTTGGAGC
>CAMHQD010000094.1 GCA_946187345.1 uncultured Porphyromonadaceae bacterium
TCAGGATAAGTGACAACGATGAGGGGGGCGGGGGGAAGGACTTGAGCGCTTATTCTATTCAGCACTTCTGTGCGGAGAATATCGCTGGCGGCATCTGTCTGGCCGTAGCGGATATCGCGTTTGTAGCCCGAGGGGAAGATTAGCGTTTGGCTCGGGGCGGTGAGTGCCTCGATGTCGTTATAGAGGTATCCGGCACTGTCGGCATCATCTGCCACGATGATGTATGGCGCGTCGCGGTGGGGGAGTGCGGCCAATGTGAGCGCCAGCGCGCTGCCGGCTGCGCCGTCAATGGTGGCGACCTTGCCGGGCTTGAGGCCGGTGGCGAGGCGCTTGATGGCGGCGGCGCGTCCGTCGCCGGTGAAAATCTTTGTCAGTTCGTTGAGCGTCATTTTTATGCTTGGTCTAAAGCAGCGGAGTCATATAAAGAGGCAAAAACACTCACTCATAATTGTCTGTACATTAAAACGTTGCACCAAATCACGCTTTTTATTTGGGCGTTTTATACACATTTTCGCGATTTTTGAAGGGGCGTTTTATACACCTTTTCACGATTTTGTGCTGCAAAGGTACTGCTTTTTTTGCAATACAGTGGCAGATAAGCGGCCAAAAAAGTCTGAAACATCGGGACAACTCAATCGCATTGGCGTTATTTGTATTAACAAATGTTAAAACAAGGTGTAGTATATTTAAGCATTAAGTGAAAAACAGTAACTTTGTAAACGAAAACCGTAGCCACGCCATTGGGCTAAATTGTTTAATTTTATAATATTAGAAGTCATGGAAGGAGTTATTGATTACTCGCAGAAGGCCAACTGGTGCCGCCTGCCGGAGATTACCAAGCCGGTCGACACGTTCTATATCTACGCCACAGAGTATATTTTGGGCAGCCTCCAGGAGGGCGCGCCCGACTTCGCCTCGCTCGACAACACCGAGATGCTGCAGGGCGCCGAGGCGCAATATCAAGTGCAGGCGAGCGCCTACGAGGCATCCACCAACGTGTTCATGCCTTTCTACCGCCAGTGTGGCATGGCCATCATGAAGCGCTCGTGGAAGGAGACGGGTAACGTGGACGCGGCAATTTGCGGTATGCCCTACGGCGACATTACCGCCGCGCTCGACTACTACTTTGAGCACTACAACCAGGGGCGCCCGTTCATCATCGCGGGTCACAGTCAGGGCTCAGCCATCGCCAAACTCTTACTGAAGAACTACTTCAAGGCCCACCCCGACCGCTACGCGCGCATGGTCGCCGCATACGTCATCGGCTACGCGGTGACACGCGACGAACTCGCGGCCTATCCGCACCTCAAGTTTGCCACCGGCGAGAGCGACACCGGCGTGATTGTCAGTTGGAACACCGAGGGCAAGGGGAATGTGGAGCAGAATGTCGAGACAGCCGTACTGCTGCCGGGCGCGATCAGCATCAATCCGCTCAACTGGAAACTTGACGACACCTATGCTCCGGCAAGCGCTAATGTGGGTTCGCTCGCGCCAGACGAGAAGACAGGCGAGCCGGTGCTTGCCGACATCGGCGCCGACGCCCAAATCGTGCTCGAGCGCGGCGTGGTGGTGACCAACGCTCCGGGCGAGCAACTTGACGAAGCCTCTACCAAGATTGCGGCCGAGTTCTTCGGGCCGGACGGCCGCCACGGCGACGACTACGTCCTCTACTACGGCAACATCCGCGACAACGCGTCAAAGCGCGTCGCCGCCTATCTCGCCAAGCGCTGAGCCCCCGTCCTAAAGGAGGGGGGAGTCGGAGACAGGCACGCGGAACCGTCACCATACGGCACAAAAAACGTCATCCGGGTTTAAATTCCGCTGAACTATACCTGGAAAAATAAGCACGATTAATCGTGCTTATTTTTCCTCCTCCACGCATCGTCCTGACTATCAAATCATTGAGCCGGAAAAATAAAATATCGAGACCCAACTCCGTGCCAAAACAGCCCCATTTCACCCTTAATAGCACCAAAAAAACACATCTTATCACCAAATAAGCCTAAAAATATTTGCTTATTTGGCAAATATTGGCTACTTTTGCAAAAAAATATAGCATTATGGAGTATACTGAACTTCTCGAAAAACAAATAGTGGGCAGACTCAGAATTGATAATCCCTGGTGGATTGAAGGCGAGATTCCCGAGGACTACAGTGAGATGAAGCCACGGCTGTATCTTGACTCTTTCTACTCGCTGGTCAGCGACACCGAGACCCGGCGCGCAGTCATTCTAATGGGGCCACGGCGTGTGGGCAAGACTGTGATGCTGTTCCACACCATCGCACGTTTGCTGGCCGATGGCGTGCCTCAGCAAAATATCATTTATATCTCGGTAGAGACCCCCATCTATAACAAAATCCATCTTGAGCATCTATTCAACTTGTCGAGGCAGACTCTCGGCAAGGCTGAAAATGACCGCCAGCAATACTTTGTGTTTTTCGATGAGATTCAGTATTTGAAAGATTGGGAAGTGCACCTCAAATCACTTGTCGACACCTATAGGCATGTGAAATTCATCGCCAGCGGCTCGGCGGCGGCCGAATTGAGAAAGCGCAGCAACGAGAGTGGGGCAGGGCGGTTTACAGACTTCAGCCTGCCTCCTCTCTTGTTTTATGAATATATCCACCTGAAGGGATATGAATCCTTGATGTACAAGCAAACCTTGCGATGGAACGCCGGTGAAGTTGAGAGTTTCGGCACGGTGGACATAGACAAATTAAATAGGCTTTTTATCGATTACATCAACTACGGCGGCTATCCCGAGGTGGTGTTCTCAAAGAAAATTCAGGAGAATCCCGGACAATTTATCCGCCACGATATCATCGACAAAGTGCTATTGCGCGACTTGCCAAGTCTATATGGTATTCAGGACGTCCAAGAACTAAACTCACTGTTCACTATGATTGCTTATCATAGCGGTGGACAGTTCTCCTATGAGTCGATGTCACGCGAGTCCGGTGTGAGAAAGGATCTTTTGAGAAAATACATCAACTACCTTGAAGCCGCGTTCTTGATAAAAGTGATACATCGCACCGATGACAATGCGAAGCACTATCAGCGCGAGACAAGTTTTAAGATTTATCTGACCAACCCATCGCTGCGGTGCGCGTTGTTCCAACCGGTCAATGCTACCGATGGAGAGATTGGTGATATGGTCGAAACGGCGATTTATGCCCAATGGATACCTCGCCGGTCATCAGGCATTAGTTACGCTAATTGGCGGCTGAACAAGAAAGAGCAAGGCGAGGTGGACATCGTCGGCATTGATGCCGGGCGACAAAAACCGCGTTGGGTTGTTGAGGTGAAGTGGAGTGACCTTTATGTTGACCGTCCCGGTGAACTGGCATCTCTGTTATGGTTCATGCCACGCAACGGTTTGGTCGAGGCCATTGTGACCAGTCTGACGGAAAGCCGCACTCGAGAGATGGATAGCGTGTCATTACATTTTATGCCTGCGGCCTGCTACGCTTATACTGTCGGGTATAATACTCTGCACGGCAATATAAGTGGTTGTTTCGGACTCTGATTTATGCTAAGTCGTCCAAATAAGCATGATTAATCGTGCTTATTTGGACGACGATGTTTATTGTGCTGATAGTCAGCGTGTTTTGGCGGGAAATTAAGTATGGCTTGTTTCAAACTCTCTACTTGGCGCTTGGTTTGAGCAGCGCGCGGTAGTCCGGGCCGGAGAGGGTAGTGGCGGCGCGGGCAACAGTCTCGTCTGTGTGGGCCACCTGCTCCACTTGGCCGCGGTGGTAGTAGTAGCGGCCCATGAGTTCGGTGGCGATGAGGCGCGAGATCTCGTCGCGGTGCAAGTCGAGGTCGTGGCTCAGGTCGTGGTGCAGTAATTCGGCCAGACGGTCAAATGCCGCCGTGGTCTCATCGTTGACGTAGCCCTCGTTTTTGGCGACCTCGCGCAGGCGCTCGAGGCCCGTCTCACACACCTTGTCGTAGTCGAAGCGCGACGGGTCTATTGACTGCTTGAAGGCGTCAAACATCTCGTCGGTGACGACAAAGCGCGATGGCGTGTCGACACTGTCGTGCTCGGCGGCCCAGCGGGTGGCGAAGTCGAAGTCCCAATGGTCGCGCACAATGTTGTAAACCAAGCGGCTGCCCTCGGGATACTTGATCACGATGTCCGGCGTGATGCCGGCTCCGCCGCGCACCTCGCGTCCGGAGCGCGTGTGGTAGATGATGGTGCTGTCGGCCGGGGTGTGGCGGTAGGTGCCGTCGAGGTTTCGCTGTGAGTAGTCCACTTCTTGGATGAGGCGTCCGCTGGGCAGGTAATACTTCGAGACAGTCACTTTCAGCAGTCCGCCGAATGGCAGTTGGCGTGTGGTCTGCACGAGTCCCTTGCCGAAACTGCGCGAGCCCAGCAGCACGGCGCGGTCGAGGTCTTGGAGGGCGCCGGCGGTAATCTCGGCGCTGCTGGCGCTGCCACCGTCGATGAGCACGGCCAGCGGCAGCGTTGTGGTGACCGGAGCGTCGGTGGTCTTATAGATGCGCTCGCTCTGCTTGTCACGGCCGCGCGTGATGAGAACCTCGGTGCCTTTGGGCACAAAGCAGCCCACCACCTGTACGGCGCTCTCGAGCAGTCCGCCACCATTGCCGCGCAGATCGAGGATAATGCCTTTGACGGTCTTGTCGGCGGCAAATGTCTCGACAGCCTGCCTCACTCGCGAGGCACTCTGCTCGTTGAATGTCGTCAGCGCGATGTATCCCACACCACTTGGCAACACGCCCCAGTAAGGCACGGGATTGACCTGAATTGTCTGACGCTCAATATCAAAAGTGAGGATACTGTCGGCGCCGGCGTATGGTCGCGCTACAGTGACCTGCACATGGGTGCTGGCCTCACCCTTGAGGCGCGCGCTCACCTTGTCGCTGGCCCAGCCGGTGGTGCTGTCGCCGTCGATGGCGATGATGCGGTCGCCGGCGCGCAGGCCGGCGCGCGCGGCTGGGCTGTCCTCATATGGTTGTGAGATATAGACGCCCTCGCGGCCCGTATCGGTGCGCTGCATGATGTAACTGCCGATGCCGCCATAGCGACCGGTTGCGGTGATCATAAAGTCTTCTTGGTCGACGGCGGGGATATACTCGGTGTATGGGTCGATGTCGTCAAGCATGGCGTTGATGGCCGTCTCGACAGACTGCTGCGGGTTTATAGAATCGACATAGAAAGCGTTCAGTTCCTTATAGAGGGAGTTGAAGATGCTCAGGCCGCGGGCAATGGCGGCCTGGTCGGCGGCGTTAGCGGTGAGGACGGTGGCGCACAAAAGCAAGCCCACCAATCCTCCCCCCACCCTCCTCCTGAAGGAGTGGGTGAATAATCTTCTTAGAAAGTTATTCATAGGTTATTATATAGTCGTTAGTCGTTTTAATGGGTTTAGACGTTGAGATTTTATCCTCGCTCAGTGGACACAATAAATTGTGTCCCTACAAGCGCTCTGGAATAATACATTTATTCCCATTTGCGGGAGCAAATGGCTAAACTTCTCAACGCTCAACCACTCAACCTTTCTGTTTCGGGGTGCTAAATTACAACAATGGCGGCAAACGGGCGCTATGTGTGGTGCTAAAAAAGTGAAAAATGGCGTTTTTTTCATTTTTTTTCCGAAAAACGTTGCACAATTCAAAATTTCGCACTAATTTTGCAGCGCAATTTGCGAGAGCAGATTGTCAACCCGCTTCAATAGCTCAGTTGGTTAGAGCACATGACTGTTAATCATGGGGTCGTTG
>CAMHQD010000095.1 GCA_946187345.1 uncultured Porphyromonadaceae bacterium
GTAGCATTCCTGTTGGCAATAAAACACAATAAATATAGGAAAAATAAGGTTTGTTAGCCTCTATTTCGCGATAGATAAAGCCTCAAGAAATTCTCGGAAATTCTCGAAAACACTAATGGCTTTTCGAAATTTTCGAGAATTTTTGTGAGGTTTTGTCGATTTTGTTGCATCATTGGATTTTTGGTTGTATCTTTGCAGGTTGGAAACAAATGCTAATTCAATAACAAACAACCTATAAAGATGAAAAAACTTTTTAATAACGTCTGCGCTTGCCTGATTACCCTGGCAGTTATGGCGACCGCAGCTGGCGCAAGTGCCGAATGCAGCATCTACGTTCAGGATTGCAACATTATGCCTGGAGGCACCGCTGTGCTGAACGTCATGATGGACAATGATGTGGAGTATGTGGCCTTCCAACTTGACATTTATCTGCCTGAAGGCGTGTCTCCAGTGCTGAACAAGCGTGGCGTGCCCGTGATAAATGCTACGGAACGTACTGAGGACCACACCCTTGAAGCCGAGATTGCCGGCGAAGGCAATGACCTGCCGGAAGGCTGCTTGCGCGCGCAATGTTACTCCGGACAGAATTTCTCTATCTGGGGCAATAGCGGCGCTGTCGCTCAGTTGGAGATTGAGGCCGACGAGTCACTGACCGCGGGCAGTGTTTTCACTGTAACAACAAATAACATTGTGACCGTGAGGGCGGACGCGATTGGGCAGCGCATTGAGGTGCCTGATGCTGAATTCGCCCTGAATGTGGTGGGCTCGTCTCCGCTTGAAACCATTATTAATGAAGGCGTTAATGACAAGGCATACGTCGTTGAAGAGAAACTCACCGTTGTTGAAGTGAGCGAGAAAGCCGGCAGCGTGTTTGCCAGCGATGCCAACGGCAGTTGGATTCGCATCGCCGCAACCGGTGACGTGTTGCAAGATATTTTGGCGATGAACTACATTGAGGCAGAGACACTTTTGGGCACACTGAGTGACGTTGAGCGCAACCCGACGCTCACCATTACCCAGTCGCCCACCTCGGCCCGCCGCGGCACTAAAGTCGATGTTGTGCAGATTAATATGGAACAAAAATTCGAGATTTTGCCAAATCAAGTGATTGAGGTGGAGGGCTACTACTACACCGAGAACGGAGTGCCCACCCTGCGAGCCTTCACTAACGGCAACCGTGGCGGAGGTCAGAGCCTGACGCTCAACATGGACTGGTGTAGTGAAGAGTATGAACTCACGCCCGGCAACAAATACCTCGTGAGCGGCGTAGCCATGCTCAAGGAGGGTTGGAGCGACCGTGGCGCCGCCGGCGCGCCGGCACGCATCGCCAGCACCGACGCTCTCGCCTTCCAGAACTATATCGTCTATCCGCTCTACGCTCCCGAGGAGGAGCCTCTGCCCACCGGCATCACCGATGTCACCGTGGTCGAGACTGCCGATGAGGCCTACTATGACCTGATGGGTCGCCGCGTGGCGCAGCCCACCGCAGGCATTTATATCCACGGCGGCAAGAAAGTGCTCGTCAAATAATTCACAATTCACAATTCACAATTCGCGATGAATAAGGCTAAATTATCGGCTGCCGTTGCCGCCACAATGATTGCCATGGGCGCCGCCGCGCTCAACGTTGAGAACACTGCCGGTCGGCTCCACACGCTTGTGACCGATACCGACGTCACCTCACTCACCGTGACCGGCACGCTCAACGAGGCCGACCTATGCTTTATCGCCACCGAGTTGCCGCTGCTCGAGAGCCTCGACATCAGCGGTGCCACAGTCAGCGGCAACACGTTGCCGAATGGCGCGCTGATTGGCTCACCGGTGCAAACGGTTGTCTTGCCCGCGACACTGGAGGCTATCGGCTACGGCTCGTTTGCCGGCTGCACGCGGTTGTCAAGCATCACGCTGCCGTCCTCGCTCACGGCTATCGGCGAGCGAGCCTTTACGGCGACCGGCCTCACGGCCATTAACGTGCCCGCCACAGTGACGACAGTCGGCGCCGGTGCGTTTGCCCACTGCGCCACGCTTGCTACCGCCGAGTTGCACTGCGCCGCCATCGGCGACGAGGCGTTCAAGGATGCCGCACTCACCACACTCACCGTGGGCAGCGAGTTGCAGAGCATCGGCGCCGAGGCCTTTGCCGGCACGTCACTCACAAGCGTCGACCTCTCCAGCGCCACTTCGCTCACGGCTATAGGCGACTATGCCTTCACGTCCTCAACGTTGGCCACCGCCGTCCTGCCCGACGGCGTAGCGTTGGGCAAAGGGGCCTTCCTTGCGGCCACCGCGCTCACCACGGCCACCGCGCCTATGACCGAGGTGCCCGAACTGGCTTTCGCGCTCACCGCGCTCACCGCCGGCGACATTGTCGCCGAGGGCACGACAACCATCGGCGACCGCGCCTTCTACGGAATGTCGGGCAACGTGGATGTGTTCAATCTGCCGGCATCGCTCACCACGGTTGGCACCGAGGCTTTTGCCGGCGCGACAGGCATCAAGCAGTTTGAGATTGCCGCCACCGCGGTTCCGGCCGTTGGCAACGATGTTTGGGCCGGTATTGACCAGCCCAACGTCAACCTGGGCACACCGTCCAACGCGGTTGCCACGCTCTACAAGGAAGCCGAGCAGTGGCAGGACTTCCATGTGCTGTGGGAATACCTGATGGGCGATGTCAACGACGACACTCACATTGACGTTGGTGATATAACCGCGACAGCCTCGCGCTCGTTGGGACAAATGCCGCCTGTTTTTGTCTTTGAGGCTGCCGATGTGAATGATGATAAGATTATTGACGTGAGCGACGTGAGTGGTGTGGCCAACTATGCCGTTAAAGGAATTGAGACCAACGTCCGAAAGACAAAACGTCTGACCGCCAACAACTATCCGACGACCACAGACGCGGTGACTGTGGCTCCAGCCCTCGCTACTGCCGGCACTTTGACGCTCCTCATGGAAAACAGCGCCGACTATGCCGCGGTGCAGTGTGACATCACACTGCCGGAGGGTATGGCCATTGCCGAGCGCGGCATCAACAGCCAGGGGAGAGCCGTGGCATGGTACACCGGAGAGAACGGCGTGACACGCCTGGCCGTGTATAGCGTGACCAACATCCCCTTTGAGGCCGGCAGTAATACTGTTGCCACCATCGATGTTGTGGACGGCGGCGCATTGCTTGCCGATGCCTCCATTGAGGTGGACAACGTGATTATGGCCGACACCGACAACAAGACATGGCTTGGCCGGGGTGGAGCCACTCGCATCGGCACCATCACTGCCGTCAACGATATTGACGCCGACGGATACCGCGTCAGCGCCACCGCCGGAGCAATCATTATCGACGCCACGGTAGCCGGCAAGGCAATCGTCACCGCCATCAACGGCATCAGCCGCAACGTGAGCCTTGCGGCCGGACGCAACGTTGTGACCGATCTGCCGGCCGCGATTTATATCGTCACCATTGACGGTCGCAGCCACAAAGTAGTGGTCCGCTAAAGCGCTTGTCACTCATTTGAAACGACCGTAACACAATAAAACCGCCTCATTGTAGTTTATTATGTTAGTTACGGTCTATTTCAACAGAATATGAAACGAACTTTTTTAACGGCAATAGCGATGGTGGCGGTAACAACCGCCGCCATTGCCGATGATATCAAGGACAACGAGTTCAACCCGGTCACCACCGGTGTGACCTCGTTGAGCATCACACCTGACGCGCGCGGTGCCTCGATGGGCGACCAGGGCGCGGCCACCGACCCGGACGTTAACTCGCAGTTCTGGAACTCGTCAAAGTATGCTTTCATCGAGAGCAAGGCCGGCATCTCGCTCAGTTACACACCGTGGCTGCGCAAGATTGTCAACGACATCTATCTGGCCAACCTCTCGGGCTACCTCAAGTTGGGCAGCAGTGACAACCAGGCCATCAGTGCCTCGCTGCGCTACTTCTCGTTGGGCGAAATCCAAACCCACGACGACGGCAGCGGCGCCACGCTGGCGAGCATCCGCCCGTTTGAGATGTCGGTCGATGTGGGCTATTCTCGCAAATTGAGCGAGAAATTCTCGATGGGCGTCGCCTTGCGCTACATCTACAGCGACTTGGGCTTCAGCGACATGAACACCGGCGACAAGACCAAGGGCTCGTCGGCCTTTGCCGCCGACATCAACGGCTACCTGTGCACCTACCCCATGGTGGGCCGCAACGAATGTCAATGGACGCTCGGTTTCAACATCAGCAACATCGGCTCTAAGGTGAGTTACAACGGCGGCAACGACCCCGCTTTTCTGCCGGCCAACCTCAAATTAGGTACCGCGTTCACCTTCCCGCTGGCCGACTACCACAACTTGACAATCTCGGCCGAGGCCAACAAGTTGCTCGTGCCCGTCAAGCCGCGTTTGAGCGACTATGAGGACACCGAGAAGTATAACGACGCGCTGCAGAAGTGGAAAGACATGTCGTCAATCACGGGCATCTTCAAGTCGTTCAGCGACGCGCCCGGCGGCTTCAAGGAGGAGTTGAGAGAGATTACGTGGTCGCTTGGCGCCGAGTATGTCTACAACCAGCAATTCTTCCTGCGCGGCGGCTACTACCACGAGAACAAGTGGAAAGGCAACCGCCAGTACTTCGGTTTCGGCGCCGGCTTCGCGCTGAGTGTCATCAAACTCGACGCCGCCTATATGATTGCCACCGCCCAGAACAGTCCGCTCGACCAGACGTTGCGCTTCACCTTGAGTTTCGACATGGAGGGCATCCGCAACCTCTTCGGCCGCCGTTGATTCCTATCATGCTAAAATTAACACGAATTACCATTAATTTCCATTAATTGCTGCCATCGCAATTTATCTCCCCGTGAATTTTCGTGAATTTTCGTGAATAATTATTTCGGAAATGCACGAAAATTCACGGGATAATTATTAATTATGCATTATGAATTATGAATTGTGCATTTAATGTAGGTATGGGCTATGATGTCCATCGCCTTGTGCCCGGCCGCGAGTTGTGGCTGTGCGGCTTGCGCATCGAGCATGAACTGGGCCTGCTGGGCCACAGTGACGCCGACGTGGCCATCCACGCGCTGTGTGACGCGCTACTCGGCGCGGCTGCCCTGGGCGACATCGGCAAGCACTTCCCCGATAGTGACCCGCGCTACAAGGGCATCGACAGCAAAGTGCTGCTGCGCCATGTTGTGGCCCTGTTGGCCGAGGGTGGTTGGCAGGTGAACAACGTTGACATCACCATCGCCGCCGAGCGGCCCAAACTGCGTCCACACATCGACGCGATGCGCGCCTGTCTGGCCGCCTGCCTCGGCGTTGACGTCAATCGCGTTTCAGTCAAGGCCACCACCACCGAGCGCCTCGGCTTCACCGGCCGCGAGGAAGGCATCGCCGCCTGGGCCGTCGCCACAATCGTCAGCAAACCCACTCTCCCTTAAAATTGCCGCCCCGCAATCTATCTCCCGTGAATTCCCGAGAATTCCCGTAAAATCTTTCCCGTATATTTGGGTCACCTGTAAAAACCTGTGTTTAACATTCATTCTTCCGTCGTTTCCACAATGCCGAGCAATGATGACATCGAAGATGTCTGATGGGTCGAAGACCCCACTTCG
>CAMHQD010000096.1 GCA_946187345.1 uncultured Porphyromonadaceae bacterium
TTTCTTTTCAACTTCCTTTGTCTTTTTCTGAAAAAATTATTTAGGACAATATTGGTGAAAAACGCTAAAATAGGCGCTTCCCAACAACTGCCATTTTCTATCCACTGGAAATTTGGACCAATCCCACGGAAAAATCATCTCACCCCACCTCCATGCTATCACCTCCCGTGAAAATTCTCATTGCCAAAGGCGATGACTTCGGTGCCGCATCGCGGCTAACCCCACCATTCATGGCTTCGCCTATCATGGTGGGGTTTCCACAGTGGTAATCGCCTTCGGCGATGGAAATTTCCGGAAATTTTCGAGAGCATATTCAAGGTTGCGGATTTTAGGTATTTCTATGGTGGGGTCGGGATTTTTTTGTGTAACTTGAATATTTTTCATAATTTTGCGGTGTGAATGCGGCCGGGTGCCGCAATTGTTTAATTTAATACTATTGGTTTGGATCCTGACCCGTTATCGTGTATCTTGGTGATACTCAATGCCGCCGCCACTAACGCCGCGGCCGTTGCTCCTATTGTTTTCAGTCAGCCGTCGCCGGGCGACATTGTCGCCATCGTTGTGGCGCTGTTCGGGTTGCTACTCTCGGCGTTCAACAGCGGCTCGGAGTTGGCATACTTCTCACTGAAAAGCGCCGACATCGAGGAGATTGACGATGAGGACGCGCGCGAGCGCGTCGAGGCACTGTTGCGCAAGCCCAACAAACTGTTGGCAACCATCCTGATTGGCAACAATCTGGTGAATGTGATGCTCGTTATCCTACTCAATTACGCCTTGAGCAACATAATGACGTTCAATAGCGCGGTGCTGGACTTCATCGTGCAGACGGTGTTGTTGACATTCCTTATCCTGCTGTTTGGCGAGGTAATCCCCAAACTTTACGCCCAGAGCCACAACCGCGAGTTCGCCGTGATTGTGTCGGGACCGTTGCAGTTGGTGGTGAAACTGTTCTCGCCGCTGTCGAGCCTGTTGGTGAAGAGCACGGCTATCGTGAAGCGGGTGGTGCACACCGGCGACGACGATGTGTCGCGCGAAGACCTGGCCACGGCGCTCGAGGCGAGTGATATGGACGCCGGCGGCGACAAGAAGATGCTCGAGAGCATCCTCTCGTTTGGCGACAAGACGGTGAGCGAAATCATGCGGCCCAGGGTCGATGTGGTGGACTTGGACTACGAGGACAAGTTCGACACCGTGGTGCGCCGCGTGGTCGACACCGGCTACTCGCGCCTGCCGGTGTTTGACGAGACGCCGGACAATATCAAGGGCATCCTTTACGCCAAGGACTTGCTGCCCTATATCGGCAAGCGCGACAACAACTTCCGCTGGCAAAACCTGATGCGGCCGGCATACTTCGTGCCCGAGACGCGCAGCCTCGACGACGTGCTCGAGGACTTCCGCACCCGCAAGATGCACATGGCCATCATCGTCGACGAGTATGGCTGCACCCAGGGCATCGTCACCCTGGAGGATGTGCTGGAGGAAATCGTGGGCGAGATTGACGACGAGTACGACACCGAGCAGAAGTTCTACACACGCATCGGCACCGACACGTTCATCTTTGACGGCAACACGCCGCTCACCGACTTCTGCCGTGTGACCGAGGTGGAGGACGACGCGCTGGGCGACGCGGCCGAGGAGGCCGAGACGCTCGCCGGCTTGATGCTCAGCCTCAAGGGCGACTTCCTCAGCGAGGGCGAGGAACTCGAGGCCGGCCCGTTCAAACTCACCGTGATGAAAGTCATCAAATACCGCATCGACAAAATCAAGGTCACGCGAAATCATTTAGATGACAGTAAAGTCAATAAAGACAATCAAAAACAATAAAAATATTCCTAAAATCCGCAACCATAATATACTCACGAAAATTTCGGGCAATTCTCGAAAATTAATCTCCCGTGAATTTCCGTGAATTTCCGTAAAATATTTTATTCACGATAATTCACGTAAATTCACGGGAGATAATTAATATTTTTCGAGAATTTTCGAGAGAGAAATATCGAGCCTAGCGGAATTTAGGTTAACCTAAAAAACGAGAGATGCCTGAAGCAGGGCGAGTGTTGACGGATGGTGGCGTGACGGTGTGGCTGTGGCGGCTGACCGAGAGCGAGCGTGAACTGGTCGGATTGTGGGAGCGACTGCAATCAGGCGAGGCGTTGCCGGCCGCGCGGTCGGCGGCACGGCGCTGCGAGTGGCTGGCGGAGCGATTGCTCATTGCCACGGCAGTCGGCAAGGACGCGCGGCTGCTTCACAAGCCGAGCGGCGCACCCTATCTTGAGCCACCGGTGCCGGGCTTCAGCATCAGCCACACGCGTGGCATGGTGGCAATCGCCGTGAGCGACAATGGGCCGGTGGGAGTGGACGTGGAGCGCGTCTCAAATAGAGTGCTGCGGGTGCGCGAGCGGTTCCTCTCGCCTGAAGAGTTGGCTCTGATTGCCGACGACGATGTGACGGCAAACATTGTGGCGTGGACCGCCAAGGAGGCGATGTTCAAGGCAGAGGGCGGCAATCACGACTGCTCGCTGACGCAATATACACTGTCCTACCCCGCATCCCGGCCATGCCAAGACCAGGCCCTACAAGCGGATGGTTTCTCGCTATGGACCAGGATTATAGACGGTGACTGCGTCTTGACAGTGGCACAACCGACCAAAAACTAAAAACCTAAAATACTATAGATATGAAACATTCTTTTTCCAGACTGGCCGCAACGGCCGTGATGGTGGCGGGAGCGCTGACGGCGATGCCCTGCACCAACCTGATTGTGGGCAAGAACGCGAGTGCCGACGGGTCAACCATCATCTCGTATGCCGCCGATAGCCACACGCATTACGGCGAGTTGTTTATGCAACCCGCGGCAGACCACCCGTCCGGCGCCATGCGCGACATTGTGGATTGGGAAACCGGCAAGCACTTGGGACAGATTCCCGAGGTGGCGCACACCTATCACGTGGTGGGTAACATCAACGAGCACCAATTGACTATCGGCGAGACCACTTTCGGCGGTCGCGAGGAACTATGGAAGACCGTTGAGGGCGAAATCATGGACTATGGCAGCCTGATCTACGTGACGCTGCAGCGCGCTCGCACGGCACGCGAGGCTATCGACGTGATGACGCGCCTCGTAGCCGACTACGGCTACGTGAGCGAGGGTGAGTCCTTCTCGATTGGCGACCCCAACGAGGTGTGGATTATGGACCTTATCGGCAAGGGCGACAAGGAGAAAGGCGCCGTGTGGGTAGCCATGCGTGTGCCCGATGACTGCATCGCCGGCCACGCCAATCAGGCCCGCATCCACCGCTTTCCGCTGAACGACAAGAAGAACTGCATCTACTCGCCCGACGTGATCTCGTTTGCCCGCAAGATGGGCTACTTCAACGGCAAGGACAGCGAGTTTGACTTCTCGGCGGCATACTCGCCGGCCGACTTTGGCACGCTGCGCGGCTGCGACGCGCGTGTGTGGGCCTACTTCAACCGCCACGCCTCCGGCATGGACCGCTATCTGCCTTACATCAACGGCAAGCGCGGCGCCGAGGTGATGCCACTCTGTGTGAAGCCCGACCACAAGGTGAGCGTGCGCGACGTGCAGGCGATGATGCGCGACCACTTTGAGGGCACGCCGTTCGACATGACGGTCGACCCAGGCGCAAAGATTGCCTACGACGTGCCCTACCGTTGGCGCCCGATGGAGTTCACGGTGGATAGCGTCACCTATTGCATGGAGCGCGCCATCGCCACCCAGCAGACGGGATGGGTGTTTGTCTCGCAGATGCGCTCGTGGCTGCCCGACCCTGTGGGCGGCGTGTTGTGGTTTGGCGTTGACGATGCCAACACCGCCGTGTTTGTGCCGTTGTACTGCTGCCTGACCGAGGCTCCGGCAAGTTACGCCCCGGGTGGCGGCGACCTGCTCGAGTTGAACTGGGACAAGGCCTTCTGGGTGAACAACTGGGTGGCCAATCAGGCCTACGCCCGCTATTCACAGATGATTGGCGACATCCGCCGCGTGCAGTCGAGCATCGAGGACAATTTCGCCGCGATGCAGCCACAGGTGGAGGCCAAGGCGACGGCGGTGTACAAGAGCACGCCGGCCGATGCTGTTGAACTGCTCTCCAACTACAGCATCAATGCCGCGCAGGACGCCACGGCGCGCTACCGCAAACTGGGCGAGTACCTGTTTGTGAAATACCTTGACGGCAACATCAAGAAGGAGAAAGACGGCCGCTTTGAGCGCAACGAGGCCGGCATGCCCGTGCAGCCCGTCTTCGGCGGCTACACGCCCGACTATTACCGCACCGTGGCCAAGGGCAGCGGCGACCGCCTCAAAGTCGTTGAGCCAGAGAAGTAAAGTTGAAAGGTTTAGAGGTTTAGAGGTTGAGGGTTGAGAGGTTGAGATGTTGAGCCATTTGCGTTCGCAAATGGGAATAAATGTATTATCCCCGAGCGCGATAGCGCGAGGCTAAACCCCTAAACCTCTAAACCCCTAAACCTCTAAACGCCGATTAAACCAAATGTGTGTAGTGCAGTCAATAGGCTATACGACAAATAACTGCAGACGTCATGATTAAGAGAATTGTATCTATTGTCCTTTTGTTCTTTTGTCTGAGCAATACGGCTTGGGCTGTTGACTACACCGGCGGCGAGACGCTTAACTACCAGGTGGTGTACCACTGGGGAGTAATCTGGAAGCACGCGGCCGACGCCACGCTGTCAATCAAGAAGCAGGGCACCGGCTACCGGGCCCGCCTGGCGGCCAAGACGCGTTCGTGGGCCGACAAAGTATATCCGGTGCGCGACACGCTGCTGTGTGTGATGAACGGCAGCCTGCGTCCGCAACGCTACGAGAAGTATGTCCATGAGAAGGATTATTATGCCCACGATGTGGTGGAGTATAAGTATAACTTCTCTCACACGAGCGCCCATTGCACGCGCTATCGCAGCACATGGACCGAGAGCACCGACCTGAGCGCGCAGTGTCAAGCCTATGACATGCTGAGCATCTTCTATATGCTGCGCGACCTCGACCCGGCTCAACTTGAGCGCGACAAGCGGCTGACGACCGTCATCTTCTCGGGCAAGGAGAAGGAATACCTCACCGTCTATTACAAGGGTCGCGAGCAGGTGAAACTGCGCGACGGCAGCAAGCACGACGCCTACCGCCTGTCGTTCAAGTTCACCACCAAGGGCGGCCAGAGCAGCAGTGACGGCATCGATGCGTGGCTCAGCACCGACGAGCGTCACATCCCGCTGATGCTCCTGGGCAAACTCTCCATAGGCGAGGTGCGAGCCTACTATGCCAAATAGACAAAACGTCAAGGTTGTTTCGGCACACAACTCCCGTTATGGTTTTTTAAGGAAAAATTGTTGTGGGTTTGTGGAGAAATGTGTAAATTTGCGAGCGTGAGATTTATATTTATGTTAACCCTAAGAAAGATAATATTATGAGACAGTCGATTGTTTTTTTGGCCAA
>CAMHQD010000097.1 GCA_946187345.1 uncultured Porphyromonadaceae bacterium
GTTACACGAACCCACGAAGTGGGTTTTACAAAAACCCCAGGTTGACACCGCCAGGAGGCTACCTGGGGTTGACGGGCTGGATATTTGTCTGCTACCTCGAAGAGGTTGCACCATCTATTATCTCGCCTCATGCCCCCAGGTAGCCACCTGCGGCTCCAACCTGTGGCTTTTGTAAAACCTGACGAGGTTTGTGCAACCCGCTGAAGCGGGTTGCACTAATCCAAAATCTGATGGTCGGGGTCAGGGTATCGGGTGAGGCGCGGCGTCACTCGAAGGCGCCCTCGTAGCCGAGTTCGCTCTCGACCTCGCCGCCGCCACCGCCGCCACCGTTGCGATAGCCGCTCAGGTCGCCGGCGCAAGCGTCAAAGCCCGACGGGAACTTGAACTTCATGTCTTGGGTGTAAGGCAACTGGGTGTTGGCGTAGATATTCTTCATGTAATAACCGAAGATCGGCAGCGCGGCGGCGGCACCCTGGCCGATGCCGGTGCTGTTGAAGTGGATGTACCGCTCCTCACCGCCAACCCACACGCCGGTCACCAGTTCGGGTGTGAAGCCCATGAACCACGCGTCGCTGTTATGGTTGGTGGTACCGGTCTTGCCGGCGATCTCGGCCCGCAAGCCGTACATCGAGCGCAGCCGGGCGCCGGTGCCGTGGTTCACAACGTTCATCATCATCGACAGCATCTTGAGTTGCGTGTCCTCGCTCATAATCTCGGTCTGGTCGCCGAAGAACTCAGCCAGCACATTGCCGCGGTTATCGGTGATGCGCGACACATAGACGGGCGCCACGCGCATTCCGCCGTTGGCGAACGCCGAGTAGGCCGCCACCATCTCGCGCAGGCTCACCTCGCTTGCTCCCAGGCTCAAGGCCGGCGTCGCCTCGAGTTTGCTCGTGATACCGAACGAGTGCATCCAGTCGGCAAGCAACTCCGGACGGTACACTTCGTAGCCCTGCTCCTGAATCCAGTTTGGCGCAGTGCCCTCCATGAAGCCCGCGCTGATTGAGTTCACCGAACTCGTCAGCGCCGACAGCAGCGTCATCGAGCCGCCCACGCCACGCGGGTTCCACGTGTGGCCGTACCAATGGATATTGGGCGAGCCGCCAGGACGCACCGTGCACGGCGTGAGGCCGAACTCGTTGATGGGATAGGAGTACACAAACGGCTTGACCGTCGAGCCAATCTGGCGCCGACCCGTGGACACCATGTCATACTTGAAGTAGCGGAAGTCCGGACCGCCGACGTATGCCTTGATGTGGCCCGTGACCGGATCCATCGACAGCATCGCGCAGCGCAGGTAGGACTTGATGTAGAGCAACGAATCGAGCGGCGACATCATCGTCTCCACCTCACCGTCATAACTGAACACCTTCATCGGCACCTTGGTCTTGAACACGGCCATAATCTCGTCGTCGCTCTTGCCGGCCTTGTGCATCACGCGGTAGCGCTCGGTGCGCTTGATGGCGTTGCGGATCAGGCCCTGCTTGGCCTTGGCGCTCAACTCGCCGGTGTTGTTGGTGTAGGGGTTGGACATCCCGCCGCGCTCACGCTTGAAGGCGGGCTGCAGCGTGCCGGCCATGTGCTTGCGCACCGCGGCCTCGGCAGCCTCCTGCATTCGCGAGTCGATGGTGGCGTATATCTTCAGGCCGTCACTGTACAGGTCATAGTTGGACCCGTCGGGCTTCTTGTTCTTGTTGCACCACCCGAAGAGCGGATTGGTCTCCCAGGCCACCGAGTCGTCGATAAAGGCCTGCTCGTTCCACGACGGGTAGTTGTCGCGCTCCGGCTTGCGGGCCGTCATCATGCGGCGCAGTTCCTCACGGTAGTACGGCGCGAGGCCGTCGTTGTGGTCCACCTTGTGGTAACTCAGCACGATGGGCAGCCGCTTGACACTGTCGGCCTCGGCCTGGCTCAGGTAGCCCTGCTTGACCATCAGGTCCAGCACGACATTGCGGCGGCCGAGAGTGCGATCCTCGTGGCGCAGCGGGTTGTAGTACGACGGGTTCTTGCACATGCCCACCAGCATCGCCGCCTCCTGCACGTTGAGCATCGCCGGATCCTTGCCGAAGTAGACAAAGGCCGCCGTCTTGATACCCACGGCGTTGTTGAGGAAGTCAAACTGGTTGAAGTACATCTGCACTATCTCGTCCTTGGTGTAGTAACGCTCGAGTTTGATGGCGATCACCCACTCCACGGGCTTCTGGATCGCACGCTCGAGCAGGCCGTTGCTCTCGGGCGAATAAAGTTGCTTGGCGAGTTGCTGGGTGATGGTCGAGCCGCCGCCGGCGCTGCGCTGACCCATCAGCACCGTCTTGACGATGGCACGTCCGATGGCCTTCATGTCAATGCCGCTGTGCTCCTCAAATCGCGCGTCCTCGGTCGAGACAAGCGCCTGATAGAGGTAGGGCGACAACTGGTCGAAGTCAACGGCCACACGGTTGCCCTTGCTGCGGTAGTAGCGGCCCATCTCAACGCCGTCGGCGCTATAGATTGTGCTGGCGAATTTGTCGGTGGGGTTGCGCAACTGGTCGATGGCGGGCATATAGCCGATCACGCCGGCATAGATGAGCACAAACAGCAACGCCACAGCCGCCACAAGGCCACCATAGCACCACCACATTTTTGTCACAATGCCGTTATAGTTATCACTCTTTTTCTCTTTTGCCATAGCAGTGATTCATTCAATACATGTTTACAAACCACAAAATTACAACTTTTCCGCCAAACTCACCAAATAAATACGGAAAAAGTGTCCCCGCGGGCTGCTGCCTGCAGGGACACGATTTCAATTATTCAACTTCGAGTGCCCGATTGGTCGAGTGGCCGATTATTCGGGCAATCGAGTCTCAAGCGTCATTTAGCGGACGACCTTGACGGCCTTCTGGGTGCCGTCGAGGTAGGTGGTGACGATGATGTTCAGGCCGTTGAACGGCTGGTCGCTGACCTGGCCGGCAACATTGTAGAACTTCACGCCTGCCACGTTCGGGTCAGCCGTCAGCATGTCGATACCGGTCTCGACCGGAGTGTCGAGGATGTTGACAATCACGTTGCCGTACCAGTTGTCGTCGGTCATCTTGGCACGACGCGGCGCGCCGTTGGCGGCATCCTCCCACGGAGCCTTCAGGGTGAAGACAACGTACATCTCATACTGCTCGGTGCTCTGAGCCATACCGCTGGCGTTGCTCACCTCGACGCTCTGGCCGATGCTGCCGTTGAGGCCGCTGTAGCCGCTGATGAGGTCGACACCGTTGACCACGTTGTAGTAGCCAATCAGTTTGACCACCTGTCCGGCGACGGGCATCGGGTTGGGCTTGTTGGCCAGGTTGACTTCAACAATCTCGGGCACGCTGCCACCCTCAACGGTGTTCACCGTCGCCACATAGATGCTCGGGTTGGTGAGCGGGTTGACGATGTCGGCGGCGTTGAGTTGATAGGCGGTGATGACATCGCCGACCTGGATCGGCTCTTCCTGGAAGCCGACAGCCACGGTGAGCCAGAGCGAGCCGTTGGTCACGTGCAGGTTGTCGTCCTTGACGTAGGCCACGGTGAGGTCTTCCTTAATCAGACCCTCCTGTCCGGCGAGAGCTTCGTCGAGGGTGACACCCTCGGGCCAGCCGGTCACGGTGAGCGTGCTGCCCTCCAGAGTGAAGGTGAAGTAGCCCGCGACGCTGACCTGGAAGTTGTAGCCAAACACCTGCGCCTCGGGATCCTCGGTGACGATCGGTGCGCTGGTCCACTCGGGAGTGAGCACATAGGGATCGGTGGCGTCGGTGGGATCGGCTCCAATCCACTTGTTGTCGGCAGTGATGATCTTGAACTGCTGTCCGGCTTCAAGCGGTAACGAGGCGACCCACTTGCCTTCCTCGACTTGCTCGAACGGAACCACACCTTCGTTCGGGTTCCATTCGTTGAAGTCACCAAGCAGGTAGTAGCCTTCCTCGACAGGCTGCGCGAAGCCCTCAACGGTGAGGATCTTCTTGCCGTCCTGCTCGACGATGGTCAGAGAGTATTCTGCAAAGTCGCCGTCGATGTAGAGGTTGGCACCGTCAACGAGTTCGACACTCGGGTTCTCTAAGGTCAACCAGTAGTTGGTGCCGGGCTCGGCCGCGCCACCATACCAGTTGCCCAGTTCGTCCATGATCTTGAACTCTCCGCTGAAATTGAAATCAAGTGTGAAGTTGTCCTCGTTGATCTCGAATGGCACGGGAGCCTCCTCGTTCCATTCGTTGAAGGCGCCAATCAGGAAGTAGTTGTGCTTGGCCGGCTGCTCAAACTCGCCGGTGATGACGAGGTTGTCAAAGGCGGGAGCGAGCGCGAAACTCAGCGTAGCGGCCTTCTCAACATACATATTGGCAGCGCCACCCTCAGCAAGGGTCAACTCCTGACCGAGCATATCCTCGTTCACCAGGAAGTTGCCGTCGCTCACAGGAGCAAGCCACTTCTCGCTCAGGTCGCTATAGCGGACGCGGATCTTGAACTCATCGTTGGCAGCGAAGGCCACATCGTTCAAGGTCCAGTAGCCGGTGCTGGCATCCTCTGCGGCAAATGCGCCCAGAGGCTCAGCCCACTCGTTGCTCGAGCCCATCAACTCGACGGCTGCGATCTCGACAACGGGCTCGGCCTCAAACTCGCCGGTGATGACGAGTTTGTCGAGGGCGGGAGCGAGCGCGAAGCTCAGCGTAGCGGCCTTCTCGACGTAGATGTTGCCGCCACCCTCAACGAGAGCCAGTTCCTGGCCGAGCAGTTGCTCGGTCATCAGGAAGTTGCCATCGCTCTCGGGAGCAAGCCACTTCTCGCTCTGGTCGGTGTAAGAGACGCGGATCTTGAACTCGTCGTTGGCAGCGAAGGCCACATCGTTCAGGGTCCAGTAGCCGGTGCTGGCGTCCTCGGCGGCAAACGCGCCCAGAGGCTCAGCCCACTCGTTGCTCGAGCCCATCAACTCGACGGCTGCGATCTCGACAACGGGCTCAACAGGCCACTCGCCATCGATGGTGACCGTCATCTGGTTCAGGTCAACAGTGAGTTGCCACTCGCCGGCGGGAATCTGGAAGGCATGAGGCTCAGCAGCCATCTCAAGGCTCAGTGGCGAGCCGATTTGCTCCTGGGTAACGACGAAGTCACCATCGCTGACGGCTCCGAAGCGGTAGTTGGCAATCTGCTCCCACGGCTCCTCGTTGCTTGACTGGTCGGCAAGTTTCTTGGTGAAACTGAACCAGCCATTGCCGGCCTGCTCGTCGGCAACGGTGATTGTGCCGACGAACCGGTTCTCCTCAAGTGCCTGGAGTTCGACACCATTGTACGGATCCCAAGACGGATCGGTGACGTTGCCGATCACATAGACGTGAGTCTCCTCGACGGGATCGGCCTCAAACTCGCCGGTGATGACAAGTTTGTCGAAGGCGGGAGCGAGCGCGAAACTCAGCGTAGCGGCCTTCTCGACGT
>CAMHQD010000098.1 GCA_946187345.1 uncultured Porphyromonadaceae bacterium
GGTAGCCACCTGGCGGTGTCAACCTGGGGTTTTTGTAAAACCAACTTCGTGGGTTTGTGTAACCCACTAAGTGGGTTTGGACGACTGAATTTTTTAATTTTCCAGCGGACGATGAGGTAATCTTCGTCACTACCGCATTGTAAATCAGTGATTAACCTACTTTGGAAACTTAAATAAGGTGAATTTCACTAACGATGCCATTATGATGACAAGTGAGACGACGGGTGTTTCTTTTGTCCCAAAACTATAAAGATAGACGGGAATTGACGTTGTTATTGACGGAAATTGACGCGAACCTGTTTTAGAAACTTGAGTGTTATGAAACTTGCTTTTAATCGCTATTTGAGACTGGTGGCGGGCGTGATAGCGCTGGTGGCCGGCATGGCCGCCGGCGCGACCGACTTTGACGCGCGGATGCGCGCCGCGGGCCTCGTTGATGTCACAACGCTTGACGAGGCTATCACTGTCGACTTGAAGTATGCCACCACGGACAACTTTGTGGGTCGGAACATGTACGGCTCGCTGCGCCGCGCTTACGTCACGCGCGAGACCGGCCGCTCGCTGCAAAAGGCGCTGGCCGTGCTGCGCAAGGTGGACCCCGGCTACGGCTTCATCATCTATGACGCCGCGCGACCGCTGAGCGTGCAGCGTGTGATGTGGGACGCCGTCAAGGGCACGCCCAACGAGAAGTATGTCGCCAAGCCACACCGCGGCGGTCCGCACAACTACGGCATGGCCGTCGACATCGGTCTCACGCTCAATGGCCGCGTGGTGGACATGGGCACCCCGTTTGACACGTTCACGACCGACGCACAAATCACCGACGAGGCCGGCCTGGTCAAGCGCGGGCGCATCACCGCCGAGGCCAAGCGCAACCGCGAGTTGCTGCGTCAGGCGTTGCGCTCGGCGGGCTTCACGACGTTCTCGCGCGAGTGGTGGCACTTCACGCGCTACTCGATGAAATACACGCGTCAGCACTTGAAGTTGCTGGACTTTTGACGGGCCAACGGCGCGGGCTGCGGTGAAAGCCCTTGCCGTTTTTTTTTGGCCGTGTGGCAAAAAAGTTGTAATTTAGCGTGATATTTTGTGGCACGACGTGAATTGTTTCGCGTCGGGCTATGATAAGCGTCTTATTATTAAATGGATAACGAACGATTGACACGTGTCGCCCTCACCATTGGCGACACCAACGGCATCGGCATCGAGGTTCTCACCAAGGTGTTGGCGACGCCGGATATTCTTGAGTTGTTCACTCCGATTGTCTATGGCTCGAGCAAGGTGATGAATTACCACCGCAAGGCGATGGATTTGCCGTCGTTGCAGTTGAACAACATCAGCAGCGCCCTTGAGGCCAAGGACGGCGTGGTGAACATAGTGGAGTGTTGTGACGATGAGGTCAAGGTAGACCTTGGCACCCCCGACAAGGTGGCTGGCCGCGCGGCGCGCATGGCCTTGACGCGCGCCACGCTTGAGGTGCGCGACGGCTTTGCCGACGTGCTGGTCACCTCTCCAATCTGCAAGGACACCATCCAGAGCGATGACTTCCACTTTATGGGCCACACCGACTATCTGGAGGCGACCGTGGGCGGCGAGCGTGACCGCGCGCTGATGATGATGACGGCCGGCAACCTGCGCGTGGCGCTGGCCACGGTGCATATGCAACTGCGTGACGTGCCGGAATTGTTGAGCGTGAAACTCGTCAGGGAGCGCATTGTCACTCTCGACAACGCGCTGCGCCGTGATTACGCCATCGAGCGGCCCCGCATCGCCGTGCTCGCCCTCAATCCTCATGCCGGCGAGAATGGTCTGTTGGGCCTCGAAGAGCGTGACGTGATCGCTCCGGCGATTAACGCGGCCTATGACGAGGATCGCGTGATGTGCTTCGGGCCGTATGCGGCCGACGGCTTCTTCGGCGCGCGCCAGTGGGAGCACTTCGACGCAGTGCTGGCCATGTATCACGACCAGGGCCTGATTCCCTTCAAGACTATCGCCATGCAGGAGGGCGTGAACCACACCGCGGGCCTGCCCATCGTGCGCACCAGCCCCGACCACGGCACCGGCTTTGACATCGCCGGCAAGGGCATCGCGGCCGAGCAGCCGCTGCGCAGCGCCATCTATGCCGCCATCGACATCCATCGCAATCGTCTCCGCTATGACGAGGCTGCTGCCAACCCGCTGCAGCGCCAGTTGCACGACCGCAAGGCCGACAAATAACAAAAAGTTTAGAGGTTTAGGGTTTAGAGGTTTAGCCTCGCGCCGCCGCGCTCGGGAGATATGGCTCTTCTTCTCCAAATCCCATAGCATGCGTTCGCTATTATTACCATTTGCGACAGCAAATGGCTAAACCTCTAAACCACCAAACGTTCAACCTTTCATATTGAGATTATGAACTACGCGATAATTGCGGCGGGCGAGGGCTCGCGACTGGTGCAAGAGGGCGTGAGCAAGCCCAAGCCGTTGGTGGAGATTGACGGCGAGCCGATGATTCAGCGGCTGATAAACATATTCTTGCGTTGCCGCGCCGAGAGCGTGAGCGTGATTGTGAACGAGCAGATGACCGAGGTGCGCGAGTTTCTCGAGCGCATGGAGTTGCCGGTGCCGCTCAACATTGTGGTGAAGAGCACACCCAGTTCGATGCACAGTTTCGCGGAACTGACGCGCGTGATACCGCCGGGCAAGTTTATCCTCACCACGGTCGACACGATCTTTGACGAGCACGACTTCGATATGTATGTCAGCGAATGGGAGGGCTCGGGCGACCGCGAGGGCCTGTGGGCTGTGACGACGTATATCGACGATGAGAAGCCGCTGTATGTCGATGTGGACAGCACCGGCATTGTGGTCGCCTTCCGCGACGGGCCGAGCGACCACGACCTCTACGTGAGCGCGGGCATCTACGGCATGACGGAGCGTTTCTTTCCCATCGTGCGGGAGTGTGTGGAGCGTGGCGAGTCACGAATGCGCAACTTCCAGCGCGCGGCGCTCAACGCGCCGTTGATGCGGCTTGGCGCCCACGAGATGCGTAAGAAGGTGATTGACGTGGACCACGCGAGCGACATCGCCAAGGCCGAGGAATTGCTCTACAACGCGAAATTGGATAATTAATTCAGAAAATGACGAGACAACCTGTTCCGCCGGCCGACGGTCGCCGGTGAACGGTAAACCTTTCATAACTACTTATGGCAGAGATAACTATAACGGGCGTGATGCGGGCCGGAGCCTACTCGCCCAACCACATTGGCAACGACACGGCGATTTTCAACGCGACGGTCGACCAGTTGCGCAAGCGCGGCTGTGCCGTGACAATCTTGAGTGAGGACGAGTTTCTTGCCGCCGGCGGCAAGGTCGATACGCCGTTGGTGGTGGCCATGTGCCGCCAGCGCGAGAGCATCGCCGCGCTGCAACGCCTTGAGGATGCCGGTCACCTGGTGATCAATTCGGGCTACGGCATCGAGAACTGCACGCGTGAGCGCATGACGCGCATCCTGCTGGGCAACGGCATTCCCTATCCAGACAGTCTGATTGTGAACACCAACGAGAACGTTCGCCCCAAGATAGAGGCGGCGGGCTTCAAGAGTTGCTGGATCAAGCGCGGCGACTTCCACGCCATGCACAAGGAGGACGTGAGTTACTGCCGCCACGCCGAGGAGGCGCAGGAGGTGCTTCAGGAGTACTTCTACCGCGGCATCAACCGCGCGGTGATCAACGTCCATCTGGTGGGTGACCTCGTGAAGTTCTACGGCATCCGCGGCTCGGAGTTTTTCTACTGGTTCTACCCGTTTGACGAGGGCCACAGCAAGTACGGCTGGGAGGTGGTCAACGGCAAGGCGCAGGGTCTGCCGTTTGATTTGGACCACCTGAAGGCGATTTGCCAGAAGGCGGCCGAGGAGTTGAACGTGGTGGTGTACGGCGGCGACTGCATCGTGGACGCCGACGGCACTGTGCGCATCATCGACTTTAACGACTGGCCCAGTTTCGCGCCGTGCCGCGTGGAGGCCGCGCCCCACATCGCCAAGGCCATCATCCGCATTTTTAAAGGTTTAGAGGTTTAGCGTTGAGCCGTTTGCTGTCGCAAATGGTGATAAATGATTCGCGTGTGAAACGGCCACGCCAAGGCGAGGCCCTACATTAAGTCCATTTGCGAAAGCAAATGGCTAAACGGCTCAACCCTCAACCTCTCAACCCTCAACCCTCAACCCTCAACCACTAAACCTCTTATGTCACTGATTGACGAATATAAGGCATCATTGAAGTCGATGGACACCGAGGAACACATCGACCTCTACTTCTACCGTCCGCTGGGTTTCCTGTGGGCAAAGTTCTTCGCGTGGCTGGGCGTGACGCCCAACGTTGTCACCATCATCAGCATCTTCCTCGGTGTGGCCGGCGGTTGCCTGCTCTACTACGGCCAGCCGGAACTGGCGTGGGTCAACTGGGTGGGTATGCTGCTCATCGTGTGGGCCAACACCTACGACAGCGCCGACGGTCAGTTGGCTCGCCTGACCAAGCAATACTCGCGCCTGGGCCGCATCCTTGACGGCTTGAGCGGCGACTTCTGGTTTGTGGCCATCTGTGTGGCACTCGTGTTGCGCGAGGTGGACTTTGGCGACGCGCTGCTGGACTCCTTCTTCCAAGAGCACCAATGGATGATCTGGACGATGGCGGTGGTGAGCGGCATCAGCCACGCCAAGCAGGCGGCAAGCGCCGACTATTACCGGCAGTTCCACCTCTACTTCCTCAAGGGGGAGCAGGGGAGCGAACTCGACAGCACGGCGCAACTGCGTCCGCAGTTTGAGGCGATGTCGTGGAGCAAGGACTTCTGGAGCAAACTCACGGCGTGGGGCTACCTGGGCTACACTGCCCAGCAGGAGGCGTTCTCGCCGTCGATGCAGCGGCTGCGCGCCGTTCTGCGCGAGCGCTACGGCACGGCCGAGGCCATCCCGATGGAGTTTCGCCAGTGGTTCCGCCAGCAGTCGTTGCCGTTGATGAAGTACACCAATATGCTGTCGTTCAACACACGCACCATCGCCATGTTCATCTCTGTGCTGGTCAATGTGCCCTGGCTTTACTTCGCCTTTGAGATTGTGGTGCTCAACCTGATGCTGGTCTACATGACGCTGCGCCACGAGGCCATCTGCCGCAAGGCCATCGCCCGCCTGTCAGCCGCCGAATAGATTGTGGGCAAAATTCGCGGCACGCAAAGTGATTGGAAATTATCGGATTGGCAAAAATCAATTACAAAGTTCCTCTTCGAGGCACACATGCCGGTTCCCGCTGTGACCAAGCGGCGAGCCTCTGCGAGGCTCTTGC
>CAMHQD010000099.1 GCA_946187345.1 uncultured Porphyromonadaceae bacterium
GTCGCAAGGGGCGGCGTCGCCAAACCCGCGGAGCGGGTGACAGTCCATAGGCGGGGGCGTAAGCCCCCGTGACAACGACATGATTTTTCCCTCAATCAAAGCCCCGTCAGGGGCGACAGCCACGAGGCAACGCAGCCCCGTAGGGGCGACAGAACCCGCAGATCCTGCCGCCCCTCATTTTATTCTTCATCGCTTTGTTCCCACTGTTCCCAATCGGTATCGTCCAGTAGCCTTCTCACTTGCTCTTTTAATGGACGCAAGTCGTTTTGAATAACCGCCCAAACAATATCGCTATCAATTTGGTAGTAACCATGCACAAGATGGTGACGCATATCTGCAATATCACGCCAATTAACTTGTGGGTGATTATCAGTAAATGGCTTGCTTAATTTATATGCAGCCTCACCAATTATTAAGGTATAATACACGATGCCGCCAAACAACATCTTGTCGTTTGACAAATCCTCAAACGTCACGCCATCTATTCTATCTAAAATGGTATCAATCGCTTGAAGAATGTGTTGCAGTCGGCTTTTGTCTCTAATTGGTTCTCTCATAAATTAAGACTTTATCGTTGTCCGCTGTCTCCTGGGCGAATGGCATTAAATTCCCTTCAGTCACCAAATCTACTGACCGGCCTAACAATCTCTCTAAATCGCCCCACATGCCGAAATATCGGAATCCAATGGGACTGCTTTTGTCAAGCGCTATTATCAAGTCCACATCGCTGTCGGGGGTTTCCTCGCCACGAGCGAAAGACCCGAACAGCCATGCTTTCAAGACGGGTTGCGTCTTGAAATACTCGGCGATTGTCGCCTTGATGTCTTGCGTACTCATGATTCAAAATCCTAATTTAGACAGAAGAACAAAACTACTTTGACAGATTTCCAGCGGCGTGGCCGACAGTTCCAAGCCTCAGCGCGACAGGGCGCGGAAGGCGCGGCCGATGCCGTCGGCGATGTCGCCCGCCATCACGCCGAACTCGCTGTGCTCCTCGGCCGCCAAGTCGCCGGCCAGGCCGTGGATATACACCGCGAGCACCACCGCCGTGTCGCTCGCGTAACCCTGCGCCAGCAGGCCCGCGATCACACCGGTGAGCACATCGCCGGCACCCGCCGTCGACATTCCGGCGTTGCCGCTCGCGTTGATAAACACTTTGCCGTTGGGGCGCACCGTCATCGTGTGGTGTCCCTTGAGCACAATCGTCAGGTCGCGGCGCCGCGACATGTCGATGGCCTTCTTCAGCCGCTCCTCGTCGGTGTCGTGGTGGCCGAACAGGCGGTCAAACTCGATCGCGCTCGGCGTGATGATTGACCCGCGCGGAATGCAGTTGAGCAACTGCGGACGCATCGAGATGCAGTTCAGCGCGTCGGCGTCGAGGATGATGCGGCCCTTGTGCCGCTTGAGGAACACGTCGATGGCGTCCACCGTCTCGGGGCTCGTGCTGATGCCCGGGCCGATGGCCACGACGCTGTAACGCTTCTTAGGCTCGATGAGCGAACTCACCAGTTGGCTCTCGTCCGGCTCAAAAAGAGCCTCGGGGATTGCCGTCTGTATCACGTCGTAGCCACACCGCGGCGCGTGCACCGTCACCAGGCCCGCGCCGGCGCGCATCGCGCCGCGCGCCGCCAGCACCGCCGCGCCCATCATGCCGTAACTGCCGGCCACGAGCAGCACCGTGCCGTAGTCATACTTTTGGGTATAAGGGTCGCGCGCGACAATCTGGCGCTTGGCCTGACGCCGCTCGATCAGGTAGAAGTCGCTGGGCGGACGCAACTCGCCGTCCTTGTTCAGGTCCAGGTCCAGCATCACCACCTCGCCGATGAGTTCGGCGTTTTCGGCAAAGTAGAACGACAGGCGCGGATATTGGTAGCACAGCGTGAGCGACGCCTTGACGATGAAACGGCGGTCGTTGCCCGTGTTCCACTCGCCAAAAAGTCCGCTGGGCACGTCGAGCGACACCACAAACGCCTCGCTCTCGTTGAACAGTTGCACCAGCGACTTGTAGCCGCCGCTCAGCGGCGCCGTCAGCCCCGAGCCGAACAGTCCGTCGATGACCACGTCATCGGCCGTGAGTTCCGGCGGCATGAATGTCTTCTCGATCTCGATAAAGTTGGCCCCCTCCACCTGCAGCAGGCGCTCGCGATTGACCGAGCAAGCCGGACTCAGGCGGCTGTTGCGCGTGTTGAACAAATAGGTCACCGGCTTGTAGCCCTGGTCGAGAAGCAGGCGTGACACCGCCAGCGCGTCGGCGCCGTTGTTGCCTGGGCCGGCAAATATATATATGGTTTTGGACGGACGCCAGCGCGACATGATCTCGTAGGCCGCCGCGGCGGCCTCGCGCTCCACCATGTCGAGCGTGCTGATGCCCTCGGCCTTGATTGAGGCCTCGCCAATCTGACGTATGGTTTCGGTTGTGTATATCTTCATTAAGTCCTTTTTTGTGGATAAGCCTACAAAATTACAAATTTTTATCCATACCACAGGCGGTGAGACAACAAAATCGCAGAAAAAAAATTTTTGTCACTATAAATTTTGATAACCCGCAATAGTTTCGTAACTTTGCGCAAATTTTTCAAAATCGTTTAGAGGCCGAGGGGTTGAGCGTTGAGAGGTTGAGCCTCGCGCCGGCGCGCTCGGGGATAATTGCAGGGCCTGGCCCTACATTTATTACCATTTGCGTCAGCAAATGGCTCAACCCCTCAACCCTCAACATTTCAACCCTCAACCCCTCAACCTTTCAAAAAAACTACAGTCATGGCAGAGGTTTCTTACAACGGGCTCACCTTCGAACCCTACATCACACGCGAGGCCATCGCCGAGCAAGTCAGGCGCGTGGCCGCCGAAATCCGTCGCGACCTCGACCCCGGCGAGGTTCCTCTATTCCTGTGCGTCCTCAACGGCGCGTTCATCTTTGCCGCCGACCTCTTCCGCGAGTGCGGCATCCCCAACGCCGAAATCGCCTTCATCCGCTTCAAGAGTTATGAGGGCACAGCCAGCACAGGCGTCATCAACGAGGTGATGGGCCTCGACACCGACATCAAGGGGCGCACCGTCATCATCATTGAGGACATCGTCGACACCGGCCTCACCGCCGACCACCTGCGCCGCAAACTCCTCGAGCAGCAGCCCAAGCGCGTGGCGATGGCCACACTGCTCTTCAAGCCCGACTCGCTCAAGGCCGGACAGGCCCCCGAGTACGTCGGCTTCAACATCCCCTCCAAATTCATCATCGGCTACGGCCTCGACCTCGACGGCCTCGCCCGCAACCTGCCCGACATCTACGTCCTCAAGAGTTGAGAGGTTGAGAGGTTGAGTGTTGAGAGGTTGAGCCATTTGCTGACGCAAATGGTAATAAATGTAGGGCCAGGCCCAACAATTATCCCCGAGCGCGACAGCGCGAGGCTCAACCCCTCAACCCTCAACGCTCAACCTCTTAACCCTCAACCCCTCAACCCCTCAACCCCTCAACCTTCAACCAATCAACACTATGCTCAACATCGTCATCTTCGGCGCCCCCGGCAGCGGCAAAGGCACCCAGAGCGACCGGCTCATCGCCGAGCGCGGCCTGTTCCACATCAGCACCGGCGACGTGCTGCGCGACCATATGCGCCGCGGCACCGACTTGGGCAACACCGCCCGGCAATTCATCGACCAGGGACAACTCATCCCCGACCAGTTAATGACCGACATTCTCGCCAACGTGCTTGACGACAACCGCGACGCGGCCGCTCGCGGTGTCATCTTCGACGGCTTCCCGCGCACCATCGCACAGGCCGAAGCCCTCGAACGGATGCTCGCCGAGCGCGGCACCGCCGTCACGATGGTCATCGGCCTCGAGGTGGACGAGAAGGAACTCATCGAGCGCATCCTCAACCGCGGACGACTCACCGGCCGCAGCGACGACACCCTCGAGACAGCCCGCAAGCGCCTCGACGTCTACCACCGCCAGACCTCGCCGCTGCGCGACTACTACCGCGAGCGCGGCCTCTACCGCCCGGTCGAGGGAACAGGAGGCATCGACGCCGTGGCCCGACGCATCGCGGCATTGCTCGACGAGTGACACGGCAACGCGACAACGGGTGAAAAATAACACCTTAAAGCAAAAAAATTTGGCTGTTTCAAAAAACATTAGTACCTTTGCAGTCGCTTTTTGCGCAACCACCCGTCCAACGGCCCATTCGTCTATCGGTTAGGACGCAAGATTTTCATTCTTGAAAGAGCAGTTCGACTCTGCTATGGGCTACTCAAATAATATTCAAACTACAACAAATCAATTAGTTATAACAATCAAATGGCAAATCACAAGTCTGCTAAGAAAAGAATCCGCCAGTCCGAGGCACGCCGCCTCCGCAACCGCTACTACGCCAAGACCATGCGCAACGCCGTGCGTGACATCCGCAAGATGAACGACGCCGCCGCCGTCGCCGAGGCCCTGCCCCGCGTCACCGCGATGCTCGACAAACTCGCCCGCAAGAACGTCATCTCCAAGAACAAAGCCGCCAACCTCAAGTCGAAGTTGGCCCACCACCTCAACAAACTCGCTCCCGCCAAGGCCTGAGGCCCGCGCGAAGCCTGCCGTTGAGACTATATAACCGCCCCTCCGCGGCCGCACGGCCGGCCACGCGGGAGGCACCAACGGCCCATTCGTCTATCGGTTAGGACGCAAGATTTTCATTCTTGAAAGAGCAGTTCGACTCTGCTATGGGCTACGCCCGCCGCCACATCAGGCGGGCAAGACGTGCATCGTCCACAACGACGGTGTACGCCTTGCTACATACCCGCCCCGCGCCATCAGCCCTTTTTATAATTCGCGATTGTCTCGCGTCTATTCCCGTCTATAACGACGTCTATTTTCGTCTATTTTTTTATATTGCTGTCCGGTAAAATCCATTAGGATTGTCAAAGACTGTAGGGCTTCGCCTTGGCGTGGCCGCAAGCGGCGACAAATGTGAGCCCCGTCAGGGGCGACAGCTCCTAGGCGGGGGCGCCAGCCCCCGTGACTATGGTGTGAGTTTTTTCTCAAACAAAGCCCTGTAAGGGCGACAGAAACGTGCGGAGACTGTCGCCCCTACGGGGCTTTGGTTACTTGTAGGGGCAGCATTTATTCTGCCCATCCTGTTTACGGGGGCTAGCGCCCCCGCCTATGTGCTGTCGCCCCCTATCGGGGGCTC
>CAMHQD010000100.1 GCA_946187345.1 uncultured Porphyromonadaceae bacterium
CAAAAAAAACCTGCAACTCGCCGAAATCTATCACGTATTTTCAGGGAAGTTATGGCTTATAATAAACGGCGCGGCGGTGCGTTATATAATAGGTATAGTATGGCATGCTACTTGCTACATGCTACTTGCTACAAACTATTTTAGTTTATGAGTGGATTCTTCTCGCTGCTGGCGCGCTTTGTGCCGCCATATAAGCACTACCTGGCGCTGAACGTGCTGTTCAATATCCTCACGGCGATATTGACGCTATTCTCGTTCGCGCTGATTATCCCCATCCTGGAGATGCTCTTCGGGCTGAACACGGCCACCTACGAGTTTATGGAGTGGGACGAGGCGAGCCTGAGCAAGGTGGCTGTCAACAACTTCTACTATGGCGTGCAATGGATAATCGAGGAGTACGGCGCGTCGACGGCGCTGGCCTCGATTGCGGTGGCGCTGGTGGTGATGACCGGCCTCAAGACCGGCTGCGCCTACATGGCGTCGTTCTGCATGATCCCCATCCGCACGGGCGTGGTGCGCGACATCCGCAACCAGATTTACGACAAGATTGTGGCGCTGCCGCTGGGCTTCTTCACCGGCGAGCGCAAGGGCGACGTGATGGCGCGCATGAGTGGCGATGTGACCGAGGTGGAGAATAGCGTGATGTCATCGCTCGACATGATGTTCAAGAACCCCGTGATGATTGTGGCGTGTCTGGGCATGATGATTTTCGTGAGTTGGCAGTTGACCGTGTTTGTGCTCATTCTCTTGCCGCTGGCCGGCCTGGTGATGGGCAGCGTGGGCAAGCGTCTCAAGCGCGTGAGCCTCGAGGGGCAGAATCAGTGGGGCGTACTGCTGAGCAACATCGAGGAGACCATCGGCGGCCTGCGCGTCATCAAGGCGTTCAACGCGCAGCAGACGGCGCGAGACCGCTTTGGACGCGAGAACGAGCGTTACCGCGACATCGTCACGCGCATGAACCGCCGCTATGAGTTGGCCCACCCGATGAGCGAGTTCCTCGGCACGGCCACCATCGCCATCGTGCTGTGGTTTGGCGGCACGCTCATCCTCAACGGCACCAGTGCCATCACCGCGCCCAAGTTCATCTACTACATGGTGATTTTCTACAGCATCATCAACCCCGCCAAGGACTTGAGCCGCGCCACCTACAGCATCCAGCGCGGCAAGGCGTCGATACAGCGCATCGACAAAATCTTGAGCGCTCCCGTCACCATCACAGACCCCGAGCGTCCGCTGCCGGCGCCACGCCTCGAGAGCGGCATCCGCTTTGAGGACGTGACGTTTGCCTACGGCGAGCGCACCGTGATCGACCACGTGACGCTCGACATCCCGCGCGGCGCCACGGTGGCGCTGGTGGGGCAAAGCGGCAGCGGCAAGACAACGCTCGCCGACTTGCTGCCGCGCTTCTACGACGTGCAGGGCGGGCGCGTGACGCTCGACGGTCACGACATCCGTCACTACCGCATCCATGACCTGCGCGCCCTGATGGGCAACGTGAACCAGGAGGCGATTCTGTTCAACGGCTCGTTTGCCGAGAATATCGCCTTCGGCAAGCCCGACGCCACGCGCGAGCAAATCGAGCAGGCGGCGCGCATCGCCAATGCCTACGACTTTATCATGGAGACCGAAGAAGGCTTCGACACCAACATCGGCGACCGCGGTTGCCGGTTGAGCGGTGGCCAACGCCAACGCGTGTCCATCGCGCGCGCCATCCTCAAGAATCCGCCCGTGCTCATCCTCGACGAGGCCACCAGCGCGCTCGACACCGAGAGCGAGCACCTCGTGCAGCAAGCCCTCGACAACCTCATGCGCGGCCGCACCACCCTTGTGATTGCCCACCGCCTGAGCACCATCATCAACGCCACCCAGATTTGTGTGCTGCAAGACGGGCGCATCATCGAGCGCGGCACCCACAACGAACTGCTCGCCCGCGGCGGCGCCTACAGCCACCTCGTCGAGATGCAGGGGCTATCCTCGCCGCAGTCTTAAAATTCCAAGAAATCTAAAAAACTAAGAAGAGAACAAGATGGCTTCACACTTGACCAAAAGTTTTTAACTTGTTCAAATGCGTTACCTTTGTGCTGTTTCTTTGAATCGTTTATTGTTTAAGAAGAATGAAGTGGTACGTTGTTTGGGTTGGCACCGAGCCGGGCGTGTGCAGTTCGTGGGCCGACTGTGAGGAGCGCGTCTCGGGATACCCGGGTGCGCGATACAAGGCGTTCGACAGTCAGATAGAGGCTGTGGAGGCATATCGCGCCGGACTGCCTGACGAGGGCATTCTGCGCGCCGTGGCGCGCGGGCCGCAGGCCTACGTCAACTATTCCGCCATGCCGGGCATCGTCATGGACAGCATCGCAGTGGACGGCGCGTGCTCGGGCAACCCGGGACGCATGGAGTACCGCGGCGTGGATGTGCCCACCGGTGCCGAACTGTTCCACCAGGGACCGTTTGACGGCGCCACCAACAACATCGGCGAGTTCCTCGCCCTGGTGCACGCCCTGGCGATGCTGGCGCGGCAGCAAAACACCCACACGGCCGTATATAGCGACAGCCGCACCGCCCTGGCGTGGCTGCGCAACCGCCGCGCCAACACCAAGATACAACCCGCGGCTGACAACGCGCGCGTGATGGAGTTACTGCAACGCGCCGAGCGATGGGTGCAGACCCACACGTGGCCCAATGCCGTCCTCAAGTGGGACACCGAGCATTGGGGCGAAATCCCGGCCGACTTCGGCCGCAAATAAAGCAATCCGTCAAATTTAGGCCACGCGCCGGCGTGGCCTGATAGAAATATTTTGGGACACCCGTCTATGAAAGTTCTCATTATCAATCATAGCGACGCGCTTGGCGGCGCGGCAATCGCCTCGATGCGGCTGCTTGACGGTCTGAAGGCCGTGGGAGCCGAGGCCCGCCTGCTCGTGACCGACGCGCGCACGGGGCGACCCGAGGTGGACCTTGCCGGCACGGGGTGGCAGCGTCGCCTGGCGTTTGTGGCCGAGCGCGCGGGAGTGCTGTGGAACAACGGCTTCAAGCGCTCCACGCTATGGCTCATCGACCCGGCGAGCCGCGGAGTGGACATCGCCGCCCACCCGTGGGTGGAATGGGCCGACGCCATCGTGCTGGGTTGGGTCAACCAGGGCACGCTGTCGCTCGACGGCCTGCAGGCACTGCTGGCCATCGGCAAGCCGGTGACGTGGGTGCTGCACGACCAGTGGCCGATGACGGGCGTCTGCCACCTGCCCGACGGTTGCGCGGGGTGGACGATGGGCTGCGGGCACTGTCCGCTGCTGCCGCCGTCCAAGTGGAGGCTGGCCGCCGAGACACACCGCCGCAAGGCCGACCTCTACCGCGCGCCCAACCTGCGTTTTGTCGCCGTGAGCAACTGGATGGCGGCTTGTGCCGGCATGAGCAGCCTGCTGCGCGGCAAGCCGGTCACGGTCATTCCCAACGCGCTCGACTGCGCGGCCTACGCCACGCGGCGGCTGCGCGACGCGATGTATGGCGACCATAACAACAAAGTGGTGCTCGCGATGGGTGCCGCGCGCCTCGACGACCCCGTCAAGGGGCTGCCGCTGCTCGTGGAGGCCGCGCGCCTGATTGCCGGACGCAACCCGCGGTTGGCCGCGCGCCTACACATTATATTCTATGGTGGGTTGCGCAACGACAGCGCTCTCGACGCGGTGGCTCTTGACCACACGTTTGTCGGTTACGTCGACGACCCGCGCGAGGTGTACGCCCGCGCCGACGTTGTGCTGTCCACCTCGCGAGTCGAGTCGTTCGGCTACACGCTGCTCGAGGGTATGGCCGCCGGTTGCGTGGCCGTCACCACGGGCGGCGGCGGTCAGCGCGACATTGTCTCCCACCTCAAGGACGGCTTTGTGGCTGAGTCTACCCCGCAGAGCCTTGCCGAGGGCATCGGCTGGGCGGCCGACTGCCGTCTGGATCGCAACGCCCAGCACCGCAGCGTGGCCTCCCGCTTTGACCACCGCCTCGTGGCAAAGCAGTGGCTGCAGTTCCTGGCCCCACAGGTCCCCCCACCCCTTCCTGAAGGAGGGGGAAATTGACGGCGGCAACAACGTTCGGTGTGCGGCCACCTCGTGGCTGCCCCCATCCTCAACTCCTCAACCCCTCAACCTTTCAACAAAATGATATTTCACGAGACGGTCTTCGGACCGATACATAGCCGACGCCTGGGCACATCGCTGGGCGTGAACCTGATGCCGAATGACGGCAAACTATGCTCTTTTGACTGCGTCTACTGTGAGGCGGGCCTCAATAGCCAGGGCGTCGGTCGCGACGGCATCCCTGCGCGCCACACCGTGCACCGCGCCCTCGACGCGCGCCTGCGCCTGCTGCAAGCCGACGGCGAGACGCTTGACTCAATCACTTTCAGCGGCAACGGCGAGCCGACGCTGCACCCTGACTTCAAGGCCATCGTGGAGGATGTTATCCGCCTGCGCGACCGCTACTTCCCCGCGGCCGCGGTGACCGTGCTGAGCAACGCCACCATGGCCCATAAGCCCGACGTGGCCGCCGCCCTGCGGCTCGTCGACAACAACGTGCTCAAACTCGACAGCGCCGTGGCGCGCACGCTGCGGCTGGTGAACCGCCCGGTCTCGCATGACGTCAACCCCGAGGCGATTATCAACAACCTGAAGTCGTTTGCCGGGCAGTGCGTCGTCCAGACGATGCTGTTGCGCGGCACCGTCAACGGCGAGCCCATCGACAACACCACCGAGGCCGAAGTGAACGCATTGATCGAGGCTTTGTCCGTCATCAGGCCGCGCCAAGTCCAACTCTACAGCATCGACCGCCGTCCGCCGCTCGACACGCTGCAGGTCGTCAGCCGCGGTGAGATTGAGGCCATCTCCGCCCGTCTGAGTGCCGCCGGACACAACGTGCAAGTGAACTGACCCCACGCCGTGCTTACGTGCCGTTTTTAGCGCGCTCGATGCCAATCAGTGGAAAATTCGCGGAAATTGGTGTTTGATGGGAATGTTGGCTAACTTGTTGTCATTGTATGAGTTGTATCTCGGCCGCAAAAACAGTGCAAATTTTTTTTGAAAAAAGTTGCGAAAAAGTTGCGGAAAAATTTTGCCATGTCAAATATTCGCCGTACCTTTGCACTCGCAAAACG
>CAMHQD010000101.1 GCA_946187345.1 uncultured Porphyromonadaceae bacterium
AGACTGAGAAAATAGTTGCTGTTTCGCGCGATTTTTGTAATTTTGCCCTCAAACAAATTATCAGACCAAAACTATGAAAAAGAATGTACTATTGTCAGCCGTCGCGATTTTCACGCTCGCAATGACGGCATCGTGTGGCGGAGGTAACGGACAAGCGGCCGACAACGCCACGCCCGCGGAGGTGATTGAGCAGGCCGACACCACCGTTGAGCAGGCCGTTGACCGCTTCCTCGTCGACTCGATCGCCAACCGCTACGGCTCCGGCAAAATCAACATCCCGCAGGTTAAAATCATCGACCGGCAGCAGAATGGTGACACGGTGAAGGTGCTGGGCGACTTCTGGGTGTTTAACTATGACATCGCCGGCGACACGCTCAAGTGCGTCAGCGGTGGCCACCACGCCGGCATGCTCATCGTCAGCAACGAGGGCGGCGCCTACCGCGTTACCGGTTTTGACCCGGTGACCGACGGCAACACTTTTGAGCCGAGCGCCAAGCGCATCTTCGGCGACAAATACGGGCGGTTCCACGCCATCTATAGCGACAGCGACGCGCGCGAGGCACTGCGCGACAGCCTCACCGCCGCCTACGTCAAGGCCCACAACCTGCCCGTGAAGTGCTACCAAGACTACGGCTGGCCTGCCCGCCCCCTTTGAGGCAGGTGGCGACGTGCCAAACGTGGCTCTCTATAGCCCGTTAGTGGCGACAGACCATGCGCTGGCTGTCGCCACTAATGGGTTCGTTGTTTATCATAAATAATCCTTATTGTCTTCCCAAAAACACCCGGCGGCGGAATTAATATCGTTTTGAAATGAAATACATGGATAATTTATGGTAATTCGTGTTTCAAAATAATTTGTGGTTTTGCCGGAAAATCATTATCTTTGTGAATTCAAAAGCCGATTTGCATTATGAATTCACGTTTGATACTGATGGCGCTGGCGCTGATGGTTACCGCCGGTGCCGCCGGCGAGGCGACTCTCTCGCCGGCCACCCGCCTGATGCTGCTGCAGCGTGGCGACGCCGCGCGCCGCGCGCCGGGCGACGCCTGTTGCCGCGTTATTGTCACGACCGACGATGACGCCGCCCTCGACCGAATGCGCCACATCGGCGCCACCGTCGAAGGACACGCCGCCAACGTGGCCGTGGTGAGCCTGCCCGTGGAGCGTGTCGAGCCGCTCGCCGCCCTGCGAGGCGTGACCCACGTGGCGGTGGAGCAAATCCTCGAGCCCACCACACAACTCACCCGCGACCTGTGCCTCGTGGACGAGGTGCACGCCGGCGAGGGAGGAATGCCGCAAGGCTACGACGGCTCGGGAATAGTGGTGGGAGTTATCGACACCGGCTTTGAGTTCAACCACCCGGCATTTCTCGACGCCGACGGCAACACGCGCCTCAAGGCGGTCTATCTGCCCGGCGACACCGGCGGCGACGCGCCCGTCTTTGGCGAGACCACGTTGCCCGGCAGCCACTACCGCACCGCCGAGCAAATCGCCGCGCTCACCTTCGACACCGCCTCGTCGACCCACGGCACCCACACCGCCTCTACCGCCGCCGGCACAATAATCAGCAACCTCGGCGGCATGGCGCCCGGCGCCGACCTCGTGCTCTGCGGCCTCGGAGACCGCCTCTCCGACGCCAACATCATGAACAGCATCTATTATATCGCCAGCATCGCCGAGGAACTTGACAAACCCTACGTGATCTCAATCAGCATCGGCAGCAACGACGGACCTCACAACGGGCTGTCGGCGTTCAACCGGTATGTCGACGCGGTGTGTGACGACGGCGGGCACATCGTCATCTCCACCGGCAACGATGGCTACTACAATATGCACCTGACCCACACCTTTGCCGGCGAAGGAGACCAAGTGGCCTCAATCCTGAACACCACCAACCTGTCGCAAACCGGCTTCACCGCGTGGACGCCGGCCACGGAGCGGCCAGGCCAAGGCCAGGCCCTACAGGGACGGCTCGAACTGGTGGACATCACAACCGGCGAGGTGGTCTACAGCACCACGATGGTGAGCGACTACGACCTCGTGCTCTCGGCCGGCCGCACCGGTGCCTACGCCGACTACTACGACGCCGACTTTGCCACCTACTTCACCGAGGCGACCGTGGCCGAAGTGTTTGCCGGCGAAGACACCGGCACGGGCACCAACACCGTGCAGGCCATTCTGCTTGGTGCCCTCAAAGAGGAATACCAAACCAACTGCCGCCTCGCTTTGAGGCTGGAAGGCGATGAGGGTGCGCGCGTGGACGTGTGGCCGATTACCTCGTCCCACCAGTTGGCGTCGCTCGGTCTGGAGGGCTACGTGGACGGCGACCACGATATCTGCGTGAGCGACATGGCCTGCGGCAAGCAGTCGGTGAGCGTGGGCGCCTACATCGGCACGAAGAGTTACACCTCCACCACCGGCCGCGTCATCAGCACCAACAATTACGGCCGGACCATTGGCGACATCGCCAACTTCTCAAGTTACGGCACCGACCTTGCCGGACAGGTTCACCCCACCGTCACCGCGCCGGGCACCGTTATCTTGGCAGCCATAAGCCGCTACTGCGAGAGCGCCGTGAGCGACGCCACACGCTATGCCGCAGTGGTCACCGACGAGGCCGGAGTGGATCATTACTTCGGCCAATATACCGGCACGTCGATGTCAACGCCCGTCGTGGCCGGCATTGTATCGCTCATGCTCGAGGCCCAACCGTCGCTGACGGCCGCCCAAATCAAGACCGTGCTGCAACAAACGGCGATTACCGACAACTACGTCACCGCCAAGCCGGAACGCTTCGGCGCCGGCAAGGTGAGCGCGCTCGACGCGGTGCTCAGCGTGGCCGTGAGCACCGGCATCATCGAGCCGAGTAACACCACCTCGCGACTTATCGTCACCGGCAACATTGTGCTGCTGCCGTGGGAGCGGGCGCGAGTGGCCGTTTGTGACCTGGCCGGCCGCATTGTCGCCACCGGCAACGCCGCCGGCGGCACGTGGACCCTGCCCACGGCGCGTCTCACCCCGGGGCACTACATCATCACCGCCACCGACGGCAAGCAGCGCGCCACCGCCCGCCTTAGCCTGTAGCATGCTCCCAAAAATTCACAAAAAAATTTTGTATTGCAAGACGAAGTCTTGTACTCATCCTATACTCCCCCTCATTGTAGGGCCTGGCCTTGGCCTGGCCGTTTAGGGAGGGGGAGAACAAAAAAACGAATTTATGGCGCGCTTTCACCTGATTGCCCTTTGCGGCCTTGTTGCCATCCTCTATTCTCCAACTTCGAGCGCCGAGGACAACGCCACTCTCTACGCCCGTCTTGACAGCCTGATTGCCGTCCAAGACGACATCACCGCCGCCAAGCGCAATCACATCGCCGCAATCATCGACGCCGCCACCGGCGGCGAGCCGCTGTCGGCCGATGAGCGATACCGCCTGAATGAGCGCCTCTATAAGGAATACATCGCGTTCAACTATGACTCGGCCTTCCGCTATGCCTCACTCAACGTTGAGTTGGCGCGTGCCACGGGCGACTATAGCCGCCAGTGTGACAGCCGCATCAAACTCGCCCACATCACCTCGGTGGCGGGCCTGTTTGACAAAGCGGGCGAACTGCTCGACAGCATCGACCACCGCCGGCTGGATGCCTCGCTGCAGGCCGAATACTACAACGAGCGGTCGAAGGTATTCCAGTACCGGCGCGAGTTCGCCCAAGGCACACCCTTCGAGCGCGAGTACGCCGACAGCGCCCAGCACTACCGCGCCCTGACGATGTCGCTTGCCACTCCGGACTCGTTCCGCCACGCCTTCTCTCAAGCGGTGCACACCGCCGAACAGGGCGACGCCGACGGCGCCGTGGCGGCGTTGCTGCCGTGGCTGGACCACTACGGCACCGGCACACGCAACTACGCCATCGTGGCCAGTACGCTGGCCTACTTCCACTCGCTGCGCGGCGACGAACAGAGCCGCGAGCGCTATCTGCTGCTCAGTGCCATCAGCGACGTGCAGGGTGCCGTGCGCGAGAACACATCGCTGCGCGCGCTGTCGATGTTGCTTCTCGACAAAGGCGACGTGGACCGCGCCTTTAACTACCTCAACACCAGCATCAACGATGCCGTGTTCTATGGCTCGAGACTGCGCAATATCCAGTCAGGCCAACTCGCCCCACTCATCATCAAGGCATATAACGACAACCGCAGCGCGCAACACCGCCAAACTCAATTACAACTGCTGGTAATGGCCATTCTTGCAGTCATCATGGCAATCGTGCTGGCAGTCATCATCTGGCTGATGAAAAAACGCCGCGACGCAAACGCCCGTATCGCGCTCGTCAACAGCCGCCTGCAAGACACCGTCGACGAGTTGCAACGCGTCAACGCCCTCATCAAGCAAAGCAACCAAATCAAGGACGAGTACATCGTGCGCTTCCTGATGCTGTCAAGCACGATGATTGAACGCGCTGAGCGTCAACGCAAAGACAACCTCAAACTGGCGCGCGACCGCAAACTTGACCAGTTGTACTCCAATCTCAAGAGCACCGTGCAAGACAGCGACAACGTCAAGTTGTTCCACGAAAACTTCGACACGGCCTTCCTCAACATCTTCCCGCAATTTGTGGAACAAGTGAACAAGTTGTGGCGACCCGAAGACCGCATCACGCCCTCTCACGGCCTCACCACCGAACTGCGCATCCTCGCGCTGATACGCCTCGGCATCACCGATAACGCCACCATCGCCGGCATCCTGCGCTCGTCGCTCTCCACCGTCTACACCTACCGCTCCCGCCTCAAGGCCCGCGCCCTCGAGCCGGCCGCCTTCGACGCCACCGTCAAATCCCTCGGCGAGATTACCCGTTAGCCGATAGTCGTCAGTCGCCAATTGTCAATCAATAGTTGATATTTTCCGCAAATTATAGGGTCACTTGTAAAAACTTGTGTCCGATATGCATTGCGCTCAACTTCACTTCGATAGTGAGATTTGGTGACGTCAAGGCATATCAAACGGATTAGAACATCGAAGATGTCAGTCGGGTCGAAGACCCGAATTCATGTTAAAGATATTATGTTTGCAATCTGAAAACGCTCATTGGGGGCTACACGCCCCCAGCCGCTAG
>CAMHQD010000102.1 GCA_946187345.1 uncultured Porphyromonadaceae bacterium
AAAATTATGGTCACCTGCAAAAACCTGTGTTTTGTATGCCATATAACAGTCGTCATCATTGCTCGGCATTGTGGAAACGACGGAAGAATGAATGTTAAATACAGGTTTTTACAGGTGACCCACTATATCCCCCTCTATCCCAACAAGGATAAAAGAAGTAGGGACACAATTTATTGTGTCCCTACTTTGCATTGGCGGCGGTGATGCCGTTTCTGTCGCCCCTACGGGGCTTTGATTGAGGAAAATACACGTCGTAGTCACGGGGGCTTACGCCCCCGCCTATGGGCTGTCACCCGCTCCGCGGGTTTGGCGACGCCGCCCCTTGCGTGTTTGTTATCAACGATGTAGGGCCAGGCCCTACATTCGCTCAAATCAAGAGTTTATTGATAATATAATTCTGCCAACGGGTACAAATTGTAAGATTTTGAAAGATTTCCCGCCGCAGGCGGCCCATTACCCGGCCGCGCCGCCGCGCGTGAAATCTCTCAAAAATACGGGTGGCCTCGCGGTCAGTGGCGGGGCTCATGGCGCAGCGTGTAGGTGTCGCGCAGGGCCTCGAAGGCGGCCGGACGGGCCTTGAGGGCGGCGGTGTCGGTGAGCGGGTCGTAGGCGACGTCCGCCGCTGTGATGGTGTCGATGCCGGTGGCCGGCACGTCGGGCCATTCAATATCGATGCCCAGTCCGAAATGGCGCGCGATGGCCTCGAGCGCCATGGCCGCGCCGCGCCGCTTGCCCTCGACGCTGTAGCCGGCAATATGCGGCGTGGCCACCGCCGCGCGCCGCAACAGCGGCAGTGAGAGGTCGGGCTCGTTTTCCCAGCAGTCGATGGCCAACGCCAGCGACGACGGCGCCTCAAGCAGAGCCGCCGTGTCGCAAACGGGTCCGCGGGCGGCGTTGAGCAGCAGTCGGCAGCGGCGCGCGCGCGCCAATGTGTCGTCGTTGATCATGTGGAAGGTGGCGTCGGGGCCCTCGCGGGTGAGCGGCACATGGAGGGTGATGACGTGGGCGCGGTCAAGCACCTCGTCAAGCGTGACAAAGCCGCCGCCGGCTTCGCGCCGCGCCCGCGGCGGGTCACACATGAGCACGTCCATGCCTAATTGCCGCGCCCATCGCGCCACAATGGAGCCCACATGGCCCACTCCGACGACGCCGAGGGTCATTCCTTCCCCAGCCCACCTCCCGATGGCGGTGGAGCCTGATGTGGCGGCGGCATGACCGTCCTGCCCTGTGCATGGAAGGGCCGCGGCAATAGCCGCCATCACCCACTGTGCCACGGCCGGGGCGTTGCAGCCCGGGGCCGAGGCCACGGTGACGCCGTGGGCGGAGCACCACTCGCGGTCGATGTGGTCGGTGCCGATGGTGGCGGTGGCCACGAGCGTGACGCGGCTGCCGGACAGCAGCCGCGCGTCACAGCGGGTGCGGGTGCGCACGACGATGGCGTCGGCGTCGCGCACGGCCTCGGGCGTGATGTCCTCCGGCGCCACGCGGCACACGGTGGCGTGGCCGCTCAGCGCGTCGGCGACAAACGGCACATGACTCTCAACAATAATCTTTATCATAGGCTCTCTTTTTTATAATTCACGATTGTTTCGCGTCTATCTTCGTCTATAACGACGTCTATTTTCGTCTATTTTTTTATTTAGACGTAAATTGACGTTGTCATAGACGTGAATGGACGCTAACCAAATTGTCATAGACGTGAATTGACGCTAACCAATGAAACTCAGCGTCACCTTTTCTCTGTGGCTACGGCGAAGCGTTGCGTGATCTCGTGGGCGGCGGCTGTGGCGAGCAGCGGATAGAGAGTGGCGGCGCTGCCGGTGTCGATGAGCATCGCCGCGACCACGCTGACGGCGGTGAGGTGGAAAAACGAGTTGTGGACGCGCAGCACGAGGCGGTTGGTCTCGGTGGCGATGACGTTGGTGACCATGAGGGTGAGCGTCAGCGCGGCCAAGGCGGCGAGGGCGATTATGGCCACTGTGGGCGCTGTGGTGAGCACGTCCGGCGAGACGGGGCTGATGACGGGCACGTTGAAGTCCCGCAGGTGAGCCAGGCCGCAGGCCAGCGCGGTCCACGGCGGCGCGAGCAGTCCGAGCGCGGTGGCGATGCCGGTCTTGACGTTCATGGCTTTGGCGTTTATAAAGCCGATGATGACCGGCGGCAGCAGCACGGCGTATGCGTAGTCGAACAGGCAGCCGGTCGACACTGCCGCGGCGGCGGCGAGGCAGCGCCGCTGTGAGGCGGGCCGCTCGTAGGACTCGAACACGGGAATGGCCACCAGCGTGAGCAACAGCGGCAGTTCCATGGCCGTGCCGGCCACGGCGGCTGCCGGCCATGCGGCGATGAGGACGGCCATGACGGTCGCCTGCAGGTTGGTCACGGCGCGGATAAAGGTGTAGACCTTGTTGAGAAGTAGCAGCATCAACGCGGTGGCCACGGCGAGGGTGATGGCCGCGACGGTGGCCGCGGGCGTGGCGGCGATGTGGTGCTCACGCGTGGTGAACAGCAGGCCGTGACGGGTGAGGCCGGTGTCGGCGGCCGGCGCGAGCCACAAGATTGTGGCCATCACCGCGAGCGCTGTGACGGCCACGGCGGTGCCGCCGGCGCGTGAGATGACGCTCTCGAGCGGTTTCATTTGTTGTCGTTATCGCGTCGCCATCCGCGGCGTCGCTCACGCATGACGGGCACGGTCTTGTCTTCGCCCAATCGCGGCTCGCGTCCGCGCAGCACGCGCCGGGCGTACTCCTCGCTGTGGCGGTCCTCGTCGTCGCGGTCACGGTCGCGGCGCGGATGCTCGTCATCGCGGCCGCGCTGTGGCCGGCCGTCATCGCGCATCTCGCGGAAGGGCTGTCGCGCGCCGCGGTGCTCATCGCTGGCGCGGAACTCGCCGCCGCGGATTGTCTCGCCGCGGCCGCGCATCTCGTCATATTTGCCTTCAAACATCACATAGTGCAGCAGGTTGCACTCGATGGCGCCGTTGAGCAACGGGTAGCGTTGTGACGGCTTGAGGCCGATGTGGCGCACCAACTCCTTGTCGTCGATGCAGATGAGCCACGCGTCGCTGCCCTTGAAGACGTGCTTGAGGCGCTCGCCGATGGTGGCGTAGAGCGTCTGGAGGCTCTCGTCGCCGCCCAACCGCTTGCCATAGGGCGGGTTGCTGATGACGGTGCAGCCCTGCGGCGCGCTTTCGATGGTGGCCAGGTCGCGCATCTCAAGTTCGATGTGGCGGGCCATACCGGCGCTCTTGGCGTTGGCGCGGGCGATGGCGATGGCCTTGCCTGACACGTCGCTGCCGTAGATTTTGTGGGCAAACTCGCGCTCCTCGCTGTCGTCATTGTAGATGTCGTCATACAGGTCGGCGTCATAGTCGGGCCAGCGCTGGAAGGCGTAGTCGTTGCGGAAGACGCCCGGCGCGGTGTTGGTGGCGATCATCGCCGCCTCGATGAGGAAGGTGCCACTGCCGCACATCGGGTCGAGCAGGTCCGTCTGTCCGCGCCAGCCGCTCAGCAGGATGATGCCGGCCGCCAGCACCTCATTGATGGGCGCGTCGGTCTGGCCAACACGCCAGCCGCGCTTGTACAGCGGGTCGCCGCTGCTGTTGAGAGACAAGGTGACCTCGGTGCCGGAGATGTGGACGTCAAAGCGCACGTCGGGGTTGCTGACGCGGATGGAGGGACGCTTGCCGCCGTGGGCGGTGAAGTAGTCCACGATGGCGTCCTTGACGCGGTAAGTGACAAATTGTGTGTTGCGGAACTCGTCACCGTTGGCGGTGACGCTGATGGCGAATGTCTGGTCGACACTCATGATTTGCCGCCAATCGTAGTCGCGCAGCCGCTTGTAGAGGTCGTCGACACCGTCGCTGCGGAATTTGTAGAATGGCTTGAGGATTGATAGGGCGGTGCGGCAGGCAAAGTTGGCCTTGTACATCAAGCGCTTGTCGCCGCGGAAGGCGACCATGCGCACGCCTTGTGTGACCTGCTCGGCACCGAGGGCCGTCAGTTCATCGGCAAGGACTCCTTCCAGACCCTGGAATGTCTTTGCCACCATCTCGAATGTAGGATTGTTGCTCACGTTGAAAAAGAACTCTATGGGTTTTTCAAAGCGGCCCGGGCCGCCTGGCGCGCGGGACACTGTTTCAAAGTGCAAAGATACGAAAAAAGTATGAACCGTGACGCATCACGGGCGAACTATTTTCCCCCGCGGAGCGGGTGACAGGGCGCGGAGGACGTTGGCACGGTAGTTGCAGCAATGGTGCGTAACACAATTATTGACGGCAATGGAACAGTTTGTCACACCGATTTTCCGTCGGGCCGGAGACCCGCGCTCGTGGGCCGGAACAGGTTTTCTGATTGATGGCCATCTGATTACGGCCGGTCACGTGGTGACTGAGCCGAGGCCCTACTACGCGTTGCTTGGCGGACAATTTGTCACACTGCGGCCCGAGTTGTGGACGCCGCCGCTGCTGCCGTCGGCCGACAAGTTGGAGTATGATGTGACGATATACCCGTTGCCGGGTGTGCGCAGTCCGTTGCGGCTCGCCACGGAGGACGCCGGCAGCCATGATGAGGTGGATGTGCTGTGCTGGCAGCGAGTTGACGGCGAGGTGCGCCGTGTTGCCACGCGCGGTGTGACGATGGGCGACGCCGGCGAGGATGGCTACCTGCTCATGGCCACGGTGGACCATATCACAAACGGTTGCAGCGGCTGTCCGGTGCTGAAGGGCAATGAGGTGGTTGGTATCGTGACGATGGTGCGTGTGCCGGATGCCGAGCGGCCGGCGGCACCGGGCCTGAAGGGGCTGATGGACGCCAACACGTGCTGGGTGTTCAAGGCGTCGCATATCCGCCGTTTCCACAATGCCGAGCAATGGTGACGACTGTTATATGGCATACAAAACACAGGTTTTTGCAGGTGACCATAATTTTCGGGAATTTTCGTGAGACGGTAAGAGAATGTTTTTGGGTTATATGGCACAGACAGTGACTACATTGTGGTCGGAGACCACAGCGCTCTCGGCGAGAGCGACCAGCACGGAACCCCATGCGGCCCGTCCTCGGAGAGGCGGGACGCGTGGGGTGGGACG
>CAMHQD010000103.1 GCA_946187345.1 uncultured Porphyromonadaceae bacterium
ACTTGCGGAAGCGGAAATTTTTCACTATTTTTGCGTAATCAATCATCGTAAGAGATAAGAATGGAATATATCAGTGAACGGATACAGGCGTTGGCGCCGAGCGCGACGCTGGCGATGAGCCAGAAGAGCAGCGAACTCAAAGCGCGGGGCGTTGACGTGATTAACCTATCGGTCGGTGAGCCCGACTTCCACACGCCGGACCACATCAAGGAGGCTGCCAAGCGCGCCATCGACGATAATTTCTCGTTTTACACTCCCGTGCCGGGCTACTTGTCGCTGCGCGAGGCTATTGTCGAGAAGTTGGAGCGCGAGAACGGCCTTCACTTCGAGGCGTCGCAAGTGGTTGTGGGCAACGGTGCCAAGCACGAGTTGTGCAACGTGGTGATGACGCTGGTCAACCCCGGCGACGAGGTAGTGATCCCGATGCCGGCGTGGGTGAGTTATGTGCAGATGGTCATTTTGGCCGGCGGCAAGCCGGTGACGGTACCGGTGGGCATGGAGCAGGGCTTCAAGGTGACAGCCGCGCAATTGGAGGCGGCTATCACGCCGCGCACGCGGCTGGTGATGCTGTGCTCGCCCAGCAACCCGACGGGCGCGGTGTATAGCCGCGGTGAGTTGGCCGAATTGGCGGCGGTGCTCGAGCGTCACCCGCAGGTGATGGTGCTCAGCGACGAGATTTATGAGCACATCAACTACGTTGGCCGCCACGAGTCCATCGGTCAGTTTGAGGCGATCGCGGACCGTGTGGTTGTGATTAACGGCGTTTCGAAAGCCTACGCTATGACGGGCTGGCGCATCGGCTATATGGCCGGTCCGCAGTGGCTTGCCAAGGCGGTGACCAAGTTGCAGGGCCAGTACACGAGCGGTGTGTCGAGCATCGCCCAGAAGGCCGCCGAGGCCGCGTTGCGCGGCACGCAGGCTCCGGTGGAGCAGATGCGCGAGGCCTTTGAGCGCCGTCGCGACCTCGTGACCGGACTGCTGCAGGAGCAGGTGCCGCAGATGCAGGTGTCGCTGCCCGACGGCGCGTTCTATGTCTTCCCTCGGGTGACCGATCTGTTGGGCATGAAGGCTCCCGACGGCAGCGTGATTGCCACCGACAGTGACCTGGCGATGTATCTGCTGCGCGAGGCCCACGTGGCCACGGTGGCCGGCGAGGCCTTCGGCGCGCCGGGCTACCTGCGCCTGAGTTACGCCACGAGCGACGACAACCTGCGCGAGGCCGTCGGCCGCATCGCCGCCGCTGTCAACCTCTTGAGATAAACAATAATGGCTACCTCCCAACGCACATCGCAGTCGCAACGACAGACGACCGCCCTGACACCGCGGATGCGCCTTGAGCAGAGCCGCCTGATCGGCTTGTCGCCGGCCGAGTTGGAGCAGGACATCGAGAAGAAACTGCTCGAGAATCCCGCTCTTGAACTCGCGGCCGATGATAGCGCGCAGCGCAGTGAGGACGGGAGGCTGATCAGGGAGACACCCGAGGAGCAGCAGCGCAAGGACTACTGGGAAAGCGATGACGACCCCAACCCGGATGAGGCCGATTACCGGGCCTACAGCCGCGGCGCGGGTGAGGAGCGGCCGCGCTATGAGTTGCGTGACGATGACACGCCCACCATCGACGACTATCTGCGCGAGCAACTCCTCGCCCGCTCGCTGACGGATAAGCAACGCTCCATCATCGACAACATTATCGGCAACCTCGACGCGCGCGGTTACCTCAAGCGCGACGTGCGGCAGATTGCCGGCGACATGGCCGCCGACGAGGTGAGTGTGGCCGAGGTTGACGAGATGGTGAACCTCGTGCGCTCGCTCGAGCCGCCGGGTATAGCCGCCATCAATCTGCAAGACTGCCTGCTGCTGCAGTTAGAGCGAATGGATGCCACGCCCGATGTTGACATGGCCTACGCCATCGTCGCGGACCACATCGGCGAGTTGGAGGAGCGGCAATGGGCGGCGATTGCCGCGGCGATGGGTGTTGCCGAGAGCGAGGTGACGCGCGTGACGCGTGACGTGTTGGGGCGCTTGAGCCCGTCGCCGGCCGCCGGCTTCGCCTCGCCGGCCGAGGCGTCGACACCGTATATCGAGCCGCAGTACACCATTGAGATTGACGATGTGACTGGCACCATCGTGGCGACGGTCAACAGCCGTTTCCCCGAGTTGCAGGTGTCACAAAGTTATAAGTCGGCCGCCGACAGCGAGCCCGCGCGTGCGGCCATGAGCCGGCTTGAGCGTCAGCAGCGCAAGACGATGCGCGAGAATGTTGACAGCGCCGAGTTCTATATCCGCATGATTAAGGTGAGGCAGCAGACGTTGCGCGACATCCTCGACTACATCGTGCGTCACCAGCGCGACTTCCTGCTCAGCGGCGACCCGCACGACCTGCACCCGATGGTGCTGCGTGAGATCGCCGACAGTTTAGGCATGGACACAAGCACCGTGTCGCGCGCCACCAGCGATAGTTATGTGCAGTCGCCCTACGGCCTGCTGCCGATGCGCTCATTCTTCATCACCGAGGGTGACAACATCAAGCCGGTGCTGCGCTCCATCATTGCCGCCGAGGACAAGAGCGCTCCGCTCACCGACGACCAGTTGGTGGAGAGCCTTGCCGGGCGCGGATACACGGTGGCGCGCCGCACGGTGGTCAAGTACCGCAAGGAAATGGGCATCGCCAACAGCCGCGAGCGAGGCCTCACCCCGCCCCCTTCTGAATGAGGTGGAGACTAATCCATATTCCTATAACTCCTATAACTCCTATAACTCATAGGAGCCATAGAAAGAACTATAATGACGAACTATGAGAGATAAGATATTGACCGGTTTGTCGCGCTTTCTGTCGATGGCGCTCAATCCGTTGGTCATGCCCACCTACGCGTGCTTCCTGGTGCTGTGGGTGAGCGTGCTGTGCGCGCAGCCGGTGGGCGCGCGCGCGATGGTGCTCGTGGTGGTCGCCTGTATCACTTGCATGATACCGATGATGACCGTTGGCACGCTGCACCACTTCCACATCGTGCGCGACAAGCAACTCAACAGCGCGCGTGAGCGTCGAATTCCGTATCTTGTGACCCTGGTGTGCCTCGCTGCCGCCGCGCTCTATCTGCACTACCACCACGCGCCGTTGTGGTTCACGATGGTGCTCGTGGGCATGGCGGTGTCGTGTCTGCTGCTGGGCGTGGTGAACCTGTGGTGGAAGGTGTGTGTCCACACGGCGGGTGTCGCCGCGCTGGTGGCGATGCTCGTGCAGGTGCACGTGCAGGGGCTGAGTGCCTTCAACCTGCTGTACTTGATTGTTGCCACGGTGTTGCTCACGGGCATTGTGGGCACGGCGCGCATGGCGCTGGGCCGCAGCACGCTGCTCCAAGTGGTGGCCGGCGTGGCGCTTGGCTATGCGCCGGTTGCCGTGGCGATGTTGCTGTCGTAGAGGGTGGAACTAAGAAATAAATTAATATAAAACGATGAATATCCAGTTACCACCGCGCAGTGACGGCCAGTCGGCCGGCGAGTTGCGCGATGTACGCCAGATTACGATTATCGGAGCCAACGGCTCCGGTAAGACGCGCTTTTGCAACGCGGTGGCGGCCGCGGGCAAGGGTAGTGTGTTCCGCATGTCGGCGCTCAGGGCGCTCTATGAGCAGCATGACGCGACGGCGGCAATGCCCGGCTCGATAGACGCGATGTTCACCGAGTTGAACAACTCCAGCACGTCGGTCAAGAGTACGGCGGCCACCGAGTTTGAGCGCCTGACGATCGTGATGATGGCCGAGGAGTTCCGCGAGTTGATGAACTGGAAGACGCGCCGCTATATCGACGACCCGAACGCTCCGGCTCCGGTGACCAAACTCGACACGGTGGTGAAGGTGTGGCAGGAGGTGTTTCCGGGCAACAAGGTGCTGCGCGAGAACGGCACGCTGATGTTTGCCACCGAGGGTCATGGCGACCGCTACGCCTCGGCGCGTTTGAGCGACGGCGAGAAGGCGGTGCTCTACTACGTGGGCGCGGTGCTATACGCGATGCCCAACGCGCTGATAATCGTCGATGACCCCGAGACGTTCCTTCACCGCTCGATCATGGTGTCGCTGTGGAACGTGATTGAGGGTCTGCGGCCCGACTGCACGTTCATCTACGCGACCCACGATGTGGACTTCGCCACGAGCCGCAGCGACAACGCGTGCATCTGGGTGAAGGCCTACGACCCCGACCACAAGACGTGGGACTACGAGGTGTCGCGCGACGGCGGCGAACTGGGTGACGCCCTGTTTGTTGACCTGTTGGGGTCGCGCAAGCCGGTCCTCTTTATCGAGGGCGACGCGACGCATAGCATCGACGCGCGGCTTTATCCGCTGGTTTTCAGCGACTATACGGTCAAGCCGCTCGGCAGTTGCAACCGTGTGATTGAGAGCGTGCGCACCTTCGGGTCGCTGCAGTCGATGCACCACCTCGACAGCCGCGGCATCGTGGATCGTGACCGCCGCACCGACCGCGAGGTGGGCTACCTGCGCGACCGCAAGGTGATGGTGCCCGATGTGGCCGAGGTCGAGAATTTGTTTATGCTCGAGCCGGTGCTCGAGGTGATGGCCCGCCGCGGCAAGCGCAACGCCGAGCGCATCGTGGAGCGGGTGAAGGCGGCAGTGTTCGACATGTTCACCGACCAACTCAAGGCACAGGCATTAGAGCACGTGCGCCACCGCGTCAAGACCGAGGTGGAGCACCGCATCGACCAGCGCTTCCGCAACATCAACGCGCTGGAGGACCACATGGTGGACTTGGTGAACGAGATCCGGCCGCGTGCGATGTATAACGCGATGTGCCGCGAGTTCCGCAAGATGGTCGATGCGCAAGACTATGCCGGCGTGCTGCGGGTGTTCAACCACAAGCAGATGATTGCTGGCAGCGGTGTGGCGCAGTTGCTGGGCTTGGGCGGCAAGGACGGCTACATCAAGGCGGTGCTGAAGGTGCTGCGCGACGGCGGCCGCGACGCCGACACCATCCGGCAGGCCATCAAGCGCTGCTTTGAGGTGTCGC
>CAMHQD010000104.1 GCA_946187345.1 uncultured Porphyromonadaceae bacterium
TTCACAATTCATAATTCACAATTCGTCATTCATCATTATGGTTTCCGTCACACCGCTCCATTGATGGAGTGGTGTGCAAAGCGGCCGCGCCGCTTTGTCCCGCCTCAATGCACCGTGATGTCCTCGTCGTCCTCGATAATCAGGTTGTCGATGATGAAATTCTGGCGCTCCATCGTGTTCTTGCCCATATAGAACGCGAGCATATCGTTGACCGTGTCCTCCTTGCGCAGTGTCACGCGGTCCAGACGCATATCCGGACCGATGAAGTTGACAAACTCCTCCGGCGAGATCTCGCCCAAACCCTTGAAGCGCGTGATCGCCGCGTCGTCGCCAAAGCGGTTGATGGCATCCACACGCTCGCGGTCGCTGTAGCAGTAGATGGCCTCCAGCGCCTCATCGGCACTCTTGGCCTTGCGCGACTTGCCGCTCTTGCGCTTGGCCTGCTTGCGGTTCACCACACGGAACAGCGGTGTCTGCAGGATGTAGAGGTGGCCCGTCTTGACCAACTCGGGACAGAACTGCAGGAAATAGGTGAGCAGCAGCAGGCGGATGTGCATCCCGTCAACATCGGCATCGGTGGCGACAATCACGCGGTTGTAACGCAGCCCGTCAATGCCGTCGTCGATGTTGAGAGCGGCCTGCAGCAGGCCGAACTCCGCGTCGGCGTACACCTTCTTCGGTTCCAGGCCGTAAGTGTTCAACGGCTTGCCGCGCAGCGAGAACACCGCCTGCGTCTCCACGTCCCGCACCTTGGTGATCGAGCCGCTCGCGCTCAAGCCCTCGGTGATGAAAATCGATGTCTCATCGCGGCGGTCAACTCCCTTGGGAGTGCGCACGTCGTTGAGGTGAACGCGGCAGTCGCGCAACTTGTCGTTGTGAAGCGCCGTCTTCTTGGCGCGCTCGCGCATCTGCTTGGTCACGCCGGCCATCGCCTTACGGTTGCGCTCGTTGTCCTGGATGTGCTTGAGTAGCACCTCGGCCGTGTCGGGAGTCTTGTGCAGGTAGTCGTCCAACTCCTTCTTGATGAAGTCGTTGATAAACTTATAGATTGTCGGGCCGCCGGACGCCATCTCGGTGCTGCCCAACTTAATCTTGGTCTGACTCTCAAACACCGGCTCCTCCACCTTGATCAGAATCGCGGCCACGATGCCGCCGCGGATGTCGCTGTACTCAAAGTTCTTGCCGTAGAAGTCCTTGATCGTCCTCGACAACGCCTCGCGGAACGCGCTCTGGTGCGTGCCGCCCTGAGTGGTGTGCTGCCCGTTGACAAACGAGTAGAACTCCTCGCCCATCTGCGCCGCGTGGGTGATCACAACCTCGATGTCGGCGCCACGCAGATGAATCAGCGGATACAGCGGCTCGCTGGTCATCACGTCCTTGAGCAGGTCGCTCAAGCCGCCGCGCGAGTGGTAACGCCGGCCGTTATACATCAGCGACAGACCCGTGTTGAGGTAACTGTAGTTCTTCACCATCCGCTCCAGAATCTCGTCGCGGTACTCAAAGCCCTTGAAGATCGAGCCGTCGGGAGTGAACCGCACCAGCGTGCCGTTGGCCTCGCCCTCGTCAGCCGCCACGATGCCGGTCTCCTCCACCACCAGTCCCTCGCGGTAGAGCACAGCGCTGGCCTGGCCGTCGCGCACGCTGCGGATATAGAACTCGCTCGAGAGCGCGTTCACCGCCTTGATGCCCACGCCGTTCAAGCCCACCGACCGCTTATATACCTTGGTGTCGTACTTGCCGCCGGTGTTCATCTTGCTCGACGCGTCGCGAACGCTCTGCAGCGGGATGCCGCTGCCATAGTCGCGCACCGTCACCTCCCCCGCGGGCGTGACGTCAATCTCGATGACGGGCTTGGCATAGCCGCGGTTGAACTCGTCGATGCTGTTGTCAACCACCTCCTTGACAAGCACATAGATGCCGTCGTCGCTCTGCGAGCCGTCGCCCAACTTGCCGATGTACATACCCGGACGCAGCCGGATGTGCTCGCGCGGAGTGAGCGTGGTCAACTCCTCATAGCCGCCGTGGTCGCCGGCCTGAGGCTGAGTGTTGTCGTCAATCTCTTCGGGTAAAATGTTATATTCTTCTGCCATCAGTATTCGTTAAATCTTCGCATTAACTCGCAAAGATACAAAAAAACCGTGAATTATCGCCTCAACCGCCACGAAATTCGCCAAATTCGCCCGAATCCAGCGGCACGCGGGGACGGTCACGCCTCGGGGTGGTAGGCGGCCAGATAGAGGCGGCAGGTGGCGGCAAACTCGTCATACCACTCGCGGCCAAAGCGCCTCACCAACGGCTGCTCGAGGAACTCATAGACGCGGATGCCGCGCGCGCGGCCCAGCGTCTCGGCCGCACGGCAGATTTTCCACCGGTCATAGTTGACCACATCGCCGTCACCGATATGCTTGACGCGGGCCGGATAGAGGTAACATGAGATGGGCTTGCACCACGGGATGCGGCCCTCGCGGTGGGCTTTCTCCAGTGCGCACGAGCACAGGCCGCCGGGCTCGTAGCAGGTGAACACACAGTTGCGGCCATCGATGATTTGCGTGACCAACTCGCCCTCAGGGTCGAGGTAAGCGACACCGTTGCGCGTGATTTCCTCTTGGGCGCGCGGCAGCAGCAGGTCCCACACGTCGGGCAGAACCCGCTCGAGCGTCGCGCGCTCGGCCTCGGTGACGGGCGCGCCGGCATCGCCCTCGATGCAGCACTGGCCCAGGCACTTGTCAAGGTCACAACAAAAGAATCTCTCGACGAGGTCGAGACTGACTAATACTCCGTTGATGTCAAGCATAATATAAAAGAAATTGCCGTCAGGCGGCGGCCTCCTCGACGATTTGCGAGAGCACGCGCTCGAGTTCGGTGCTGTTCAGGCGCAGGTGCAACTCGCCCTTGTAGGCGTAAGAGATATTGCCCGTCTCCTCACTCACGATAATCGCGATGGCGTCGGTGCTCTCGGCGATGCCGAGCGCCGAGCGGTGACGCAGGCCCAGATAGCGCGGCACCGTCAGGTCATGGCTCACCGGCAGGATGCAGCCGGCGCTGGCAACCTTGCCGCCGGCGATAATCATCGCGCCGTCGTGCAGCGGACTGTTCTTGAAAAAGATGTTCTCTATCAGACGCGAGTTGATGTTGGCGTCGATGATGTCACCGGTGTGCTTATAGTCGTCAAGAGCGACCTTTTGCTCGATGACAATCAGCGCGCCGGTCTTGCTCTTGGACATCGACATGCAAGAGTACACCACCGGCATGATCCAGCCGGTGGCCTCATCGACGTCGCCGCGGCTCTTGAATATCTGACTGATGAATGACCACCCGTGGTGTGAGCCCACCTCCGAGAGGAACCGCTTGATTTGATCCTGGAAAAGAATCACCAGCACCAGCATACCGATGTCGATAAACTTGTCCATGATGGTGCCGATGAGCACCATATCAAAGATTTTGTACAACACAACCCACGTGATGACAAACGCCATCACGCCCACAAAGATGTTGAGCGACCCCGAGTCGCGCATCGTGCGGTAGATGTAGTAGAGCAGCGTGGCCACCAGCAGGATGTCAATTATATCCTTGACGCTGATGAGTTGCGTGAGAATTGAGAAAAACATATTCTATCGTTTGGTCGTTTCAATTACTATATCGGCGATGTCGCGCGCCGGCGGCATGGCCCCGCGCGCGGCCTCCACCATCTCGCGGGCGAGGACGGCCTCGCCCACGTCGTGCACGCGCACGATGTGGACGCCGGCGGCCATCGCCATCGTGTTGAGCGCCGTGGTGCCCGCGAGCGACGCCGCGTCGTCACCGCCGGCGACGGCGCGCACCATCGCCTTGCGCGACACACCCACCAGCACGGGCATCTCCAGCGCCCGGGTGATGTCGCCGATGGCGGCCAGCAACTCAAAACACTGCTCCGTGGTCTTGGCGAAGCCGAAGCCCGGGTCGGCGATAACGTCCGCCACACCGCGCTGCCGCAACTCGTCGGCACGGCGCAGCAGCCACCCGGTCACGGCGGCCGTCACGCCGTCAGGCCCGTAGTCGGTGAGCGACTGCATCGTGGCCGGCGTGCCGCGCGTGTGGGTCAACACGTAGGGCACACGCAGTTCGGCCACCGTGTCAAACATCGCCGCGTCGAGCGTGCCGCCGCCAATGTCGTTGATGATGTCGGCGCCGAAGTCGAGCACGGCCGCGCGCGCCACATCGGCGCGGTAAGTGTCCACACTCACCGGCCTGCCGGCCGCCGCGCGGCGCGCCGCCGGCAGGGCCACACTCAGGCGCGCCAGTTCCACGTCGGCCGACGGCGGCAGCGAGCCCGGCCGTGTGCTGCACGCGCCCACGTCTATCACATCGGCGCCGGCGGCAACCATCGCGGCCACGCGGCGCTCGACCGCCGCGGCAGTCAACGCACGCGACGGAGCGTGGAACGAGTCGGGTGTCGCGTTCACGATACCCATCACCCACGGCCGCTCAATGCTCACAAGGCGGCCTCGCAGATTGAGGCTGTAAGGCATAAATTGATTCATAACTTGCAAAGGTACGAAAAAACTGTGACGTACAAAGCACCAAGCGCGAAGTTTTTTCTCCAATCGCTATTGCACGTCAATGATTTTTACTATATTTGCAGCCAATTTTGAATAAACGAACCGTTAAAATAACGTAACTAACTATGTATTGGACACTTGAATTAGCAACCAAATTGGAGGACGCACCCTGGCCCGCCACCAAAGATGAGTTGATTGACTACGCGCAGCGCAGCGGCGCGCCGCTCGAGGTGATCGAGAACCTGCAGGAGATTGAGGACGAGGGCGAGACCTACGAGTCCATCGAGGATCTCTGGCCCGACTACCCCAGCACCGACGACGACTTCTTCTTCGACGCCGAGGAATATTAAATGAAAGGTTGACCGCTGACCGTTGACCGTTGACCGTTGACCGTTGACCGTTGACCGTTGACCGTTGACCGTTGACCG
>CAMHQD010000105.1 GCA_946187345.1 uncultured Porphyromonadaceae bacterium
ACCATGCCGACGGCGACGCCCGCGTGCGTTTCCTCGGAACTTATAAGAGCCTGACGGTCAACCCCGACGACAACAGCATCCTACTGATGGCTGAAACGCTACACTATCCACCCTCGCCGGCAATCCTGGGCGCTCAGTGCGCGTACTTCAAGATTGGAGAAGACGGAGGGACGCCCGCACGAATCACCTCGTTCAATATCAAATACGGTAAAGACGACACTCCCACCGGCATCTCCGGTGTCACGGCAGACCCCAGGAGCGGTGACGATGGCTGGTACACAATCGACGGACGCCGCCTCGCCGGCAAGCCCACACAGAGCGGTATCTACATTAACAACGGTAAAAAGATACTCATCAAATAACCGGCAACGGTTGTAACGAAACGGTTGTGACGCGAGTCGCAACCGTTTTTTTTGCGCCACACAGGCGATGACTCACGATAATTCGCACAATACTTGTCGGTTGTTGTTGTGGTTTTGGAGAATAATGCTTATCTTTGCGCAAACAAACGCAATTCACGATATGGGAACTCCAAGATACCCGGTGGGAATGCAGGACTTCGCGCGGCTGCGCGAGACCGGCATGACGTATGTCGACAAGACAGAGTTTATCTACAGGATGGCCAACGAGGGTGGCGAGGCGTACTTCCTGAGCCGCCCGCGCCGCTTTGGCAAGTCGCTGCTGGTGTCGACGATGCGCTACTACTTCGAGGGTCGCCGCGACCTGTTCGAGGGGCTTGCCGTGGACACGCTTGAGACAAAGTGGACATGCCACCCCGTGTTGTTGCTCGACTTGAGCCGCGGCAAGTTCGAGACGCTGCAGCACCTCCATGATGTGTTGGGCGAGCAGTGCCGCAAGTATGAGGCGCAACACGACCTGCCTGTTGACCCGCAACTCAGTTACGGAGCCCGCCTTGGGCGCATCATCGACCGTGCGGCTGAGGCCACCGGCGAGCGAGTGGTGGTGCTCATCGACGAGTATGACGCGCCGATGCTCGATAGCCTCGATGACGACACGCGGCTGAGGCAGGTGCGAGCCATCATGCGGGACTTCTACAGCCCCCTCAAGGCCATGGCCGACAAACTGCGCTTCGTCTTCCTCACGGGCATCACCAAGTTCTCGCAAATGAGCATCTTCAGCGAGTTGAACAACCTGAACAACATCAGCATGGTGCCCGGGTGGGACGCCATCTGCGGCATCACCGAGGACGAAATCCGCCGCCATATGTGGCGCGGCGTCGAGGACCTTGCCCGGCTCAACGGATGCTCGCCCGAGCAGATGATGGACCGCCTGCGCGAGAGATATGACGGCTACCACTTCTCACGAGCCATGGTTGACATCTACAACCCCTTCAGCCTGGTCAAGACGTTCCAGAACAAGGAAGTGATTAACCACTGGTTCGACACCGGCACGCCGACGTGGCTGCTCGGTGTGATGGAAAAAGTCAACTTCGAACTTAACAACCTGGAAGGCATTGTCGCCGAAAACGAGAGTTTCAACGCCCCGGCCGAGCGCGCCGCCAACCCGGTGGCGGTGCTGTTCCAGAGCGGATACCTCACCATCAAGGGATATGACGCGGAAGCCGACCTCTACACGCTGGGCGTGCCCAACCGCGAGGTGCGCGAAGGCTTGGGGAAGGCTTTAATCCAATATATCAATGTGCCGTTAGACAACCGGTCATGGTTGCGCGAGGGCTTCTTCGCCTTCCGCCGCGGCGGCGACATCAGCGACTTCATGGAACTGCTCAAGGACTTCTACGCGTCCATTCCCTACGACATCAGCAACGACAACGAGCGGCACTATCAGGCCATTCTCTACGCTGTACTCGCCTCGTTTGGCGCCGACGTGACGTGTGAGGACCGCACCTCGCGCGGACGGGCCGACCTGGTGCTGCGCTTGCCGGACGCAATCTATATCATCGAACTGAAGTATGGCCGCTCGGTGGCCGACGCCATGGAGCAACTGCACCGCAAGGACTACGCCGCCAAGTACGCACACGACGGACGACCCGTGCGCCTGCTGGGCATCAACCTATCGACCGAGACGCGCACCATCGACGGCTGGCAACTCGAGGCAAACCGGAATTCATAAACCTGTATTCAATAGACTTTAGACTTCACCTGAAACGATGAAACATTTGTTTTTCAACACATTATGTGTGGCATTGTGCCTCACGGCATCGCTAAGCGTCAGTGCCGCCGGGCAAACGCTCACCTCGCCAGACGGACATCTCACGCTCACGACCGGCGTCGAGCGCGACGGCCGCCCCTACTACACGCTCTCGCGTGACGGCAAGGCGGTGCTCGCCGCCAGCCATCTGGGCATGCGGCTCGCCACCACCGACCTCTCGCGCGGCATGAAGGTCAAGGCCACCGCGCGCGACAGCCACGACGACACGTGGACCACCGTGTGGGGCGAGCGCGAGACCATGCGCAACCATTACAACGAACTGACGGTCACCTACAGTGGCGGCAAGCCCGTCACAGGAGCACATGAGGGAAAAGAGAACAAGAGCAAGAAAGTGTCGGCTACGATGACGGTCACCTTCCGCCTCTTTGACGATGGCCTGGGCTTCCGATATGACATTCCCGAGCAGCGCGCGCTGCCCGACATCACCGTCATGGACGAGGCCACCGAGTTCACCCTGCCGCAAGACGCGCCGGCGTGGTCCATTCCCACCAACCGCACCATCTACTACGAGAACCTGTTCACGCGTGACCTCGCCAGCCGCAAGGACACCGTCCACACGCCGCTCACCATCGAGGCGGCGCCCGACCTGCACCTTGCCATCCACCAGGCCGCCCTGGTCGACTACGCCGACCTCAACCTCACGCCGCGTCCCGCCGCTGGCGGGGCCGTCACCATGCTGGCGGCCCTCACGCCGTGGCAGGACGGCACCAAGGTAAAGGCCGGACGGAGCCTGCGCTCGCCCTGGCGCACCGTCATCGTGGGCCACGACGCCGGCGATCTGATTGAGAGCACGCTCATGCTCAACCTCAACGAGCCGTGCACGTGGGACGACACGTCGTGGATACAGCCCGGCCGATACATCGGCATCTGGTGGAGCATCCACAAGAAAAAGCACACCTGGGAGCAGGGGCCGCACCACGGCGCCACCACTGCCAACATGAAGAAATATATCGACTTCGCCGCCAAGCACGGCTTCAGCGGCGTCCTGGCCGAGGGCTGGAACTACGGCTGGGGCGAAGGCGAGCAAATCAGTTTCACCAAGCCCTACCCCGACTATGACCTCGAGGAGGTGGCCCGCTACGCCGCCGCCAAGGGCGTCACAATCGTGGGACACACCGAGACGTGGGGCAAGAGCCGCATGCTCGAGGAGCAGATGGAGGAGGCGTTCGCCCTCTATGAGCGCCTCGGCATCAAGGTGGTCAAGACGGGCTATGTGGGCGCGATGCTCAACGGCGAGGAACTGCAGCACTCGCAGTTCGGCGCGCGCCACTACCGCAAGGTGCTCGACTGCGCCGCCCGCCACCACATCATGATCGACAACCACGAGCCGATGATGCCCACCGGCCTGCAGCGCACCATGCCCAACCTGATGACCCAGGAGGGAGTGCGCGGCCAGGAGTATAACGCGTGGAGCCAGGACGGCGGCAATCCGCCGAGCCACACGGCCACACTGCCGTTCACGCGCGGCCTGGCCGGCCCGATGGACTTCACGCCGGCAATCTTCTTCTACGGCGACGAGGTCGTGCCCGGCACGCGTCCCCAGAGCACCATCGCCAAGCAACTTGCCGAGTTTGTCGTCCTCTACAGCCCGCTGCAGATGGCCGCCGACGACATCGACAACTACGTGGGCCACCCGGCCCTGTCGTTCATCGAGAGTTGCCCCACCACGTGGCGCCAGACCGTGGTGCCTAATGGCGAGGTGGGCAAGTACGTCACCATCGCGCGCGAGGCGCGCGACGGCAGCGGTGACTGGTTCATCGGCAGCCTCACCGACGAGCAGGCCCGCACCCTGCGGGTGAAACTCGACTTCCTCGAGAGCGGCCGCACCTACCGCGCCACCGTCTATGAGGACGGCCCCGGGGCCGACTACCGCTCCAACCCCATGTCGATGGCCATCCGCCAGATTGACGTCACTGCCGGCGATGTCCTCACCCTCAACCTTGCCCGCAGCGGCGGCGCCGCCATCCGCCTCAAGGCCCTTAAGTAAGTTATCAAAATCAATCAATAGAGTGGGGTGCAAAGCGGCCATGCCGCTTTGTCTCCACCATCCCCATCAGCAACGACAATGAAAAGAACCAAAGCCCTGCTCATCGCGGCAGCCGCCCTCACCGTCGCCGCCCAGAACGTGCAACTGCACTACGACTTCGGCCACACCATCAACAGCAACCTGAGCAACCGCCCCAGCGTGACCACCACCGTCGAGATGTTCAAGCCCGACGGCCTGGGCAGCACGTTCCTCTTTGTCGACATCGACTACCAGCGCGACGGCGTGGCCGGCGCCTACTGGGAAATCTCGCGCGAGTTCAACTTCACGCGCGACAAGCACTGGGCCGCCCACATCGAGTATAACGGCGGCCTGAGCAGCGATGAGGACACCTGGAACGCCACACGCTTCCAGCACGCGCTGCTGCTGGGCTGCGCCTACAACTGGCACAACGCCTCCTACAGTTCGACGTTCTCGCTCCAGGCCATGTACAAGCGCTACTTCAAGAACCGCCACTGGCAGTTGGACGGCTTCAACGGCTTCCAGTTGACGGGTGTCTGGAGCACCACCTTCGGCCGGCGGGGCCTGTGCACCTTCAGCGGCTTTATCGACGTGTGGTACGACAAGAAAGTCAGCGGCAAACTCATCACGCTCACCGAGCCGCAATTCTGGTTCAACCTCAACGCCATCAAGGGTTGGGAAAAGGTGAAACTCAGCGTCGGCACCGAGGTGGAACTGAGCAACTGCTTCGTCTATGACCGTCTGGGGCGCAACAACCGCTTCTACTGCAT
>CAMHQD010000106.1 GCA_946187345.1 uncultured Porphyromonadaceae bacterium
CTTTTCATTTTATATGGTTTAGGGTTGAGGGTTGAGGGGTTGAGCGTTGAGAGGTTGAGCCTCGCGCTATCGCGCTCGGGGATAATACATTTCTTCCCATTCGCGTCAGCGAATGGCTCAACCCCTCAACGCTCAACCCCTCAACCTTTCATAAATATTTTGCAAAGTAACAAAAAAAACGTGAAACATCAACGATGTTTCACGTTAAATTGAGTGAATTGTGCAAATCTTTTTGCACTCAAGTTCATGCCTCAGGTTGAGCCACCACGTTGATGTACGTGTGGCCGGCACGCTTCTGGAACTCCACGATGCCGTCAATCAGGGCATAAATCGTGTGGTCCTTGCCCATGCCCACACCCTTGCCGGGGCGGTGCTGGGTGCCGCGCTGGCGGCGGATGATGTTGCCTGCCTGGGCAAACTGACCACCATAAATCTTCACGCCGAGTCGCTTGCTCTCTGACTCGCGTCCGTTCTTCGAACTACCTACACCTTTTTTGTGTGCCATAATCGTTGTGAATTAATAGTGGTTGTTTAAGCGATAACTTCCTTGATCTCTACCTGCGAGAACTGCTGGCGGTGACCGTTCAAGCGGCGATAACCCTTGCGGCGCTTTTTCTTGAACACGATAATGTGCTCGCCCTTGACGAGCGCCTGCTTCACCTCGGCGACAACCTTTGCGCCGTCAATCGTCGGGGCTCCAACGGTGACCTCACCGTCGGCGTCAATGAGCATCACCTTGTCAAACTCGACGGTGTCGCCCTCGTTCTTGCCGTTCAGATGATGGACAAACAGTTTCTTGCCGGCCTCGGCGCGGAACTGCTGACCCTGAATCTCTACAATAGCGTACATTGTTGAAATAGAAACTATTAAAAGTTAACCCGTGCGGCGGTGACAGCCGTTGCCGTCACACTTAACTGTGCCTTTCGGAAAAATGCGGTTGCAAAGGTACTGCTTTTCCCGCACTCCACCAAATTTTTTCACAAAAAAAACAAACGTAGGGGCGACAGACCGTAGGCGGGGGGAGGTGGTCGGAGACCACCACGTCATCGGAGATGACGACTTGCAAGGAACCCCATGGCGGGCATCCTCGGAGAGGTGCCCGGCGTGGGGTGGGTGCCCCGCCGCCGCCTCACCGGTCCTCGGAGAGGGCCACGACAGCGCCCGGCAGGTGGCCCTCGCCGAGGACCACGACACGCGCACGCGTCCCACCCCACGCGTCCCGCCTCTCCGAGGACGGGCCGCATGGGGTTCCGTGCAGGTCGCTCTCTCCGAGAGCGCTGTGGTCTCCGACCACAATGTCGTCACTGTCTGTGTCATATACCCCAAAAACATTCTCTTACCGTCTCCAGAAAATTCCCGAAAATTATGGTCACCCGCAAAAACCTGTGTCCGATATCCTTGCGCTCAACTTCACTTCGATGGTGAGATGTGGTGACGTCAAGGCATATTGGACACAGGTTTTTGCAGGTGTCCCATTTTTTACAAATTCTTCATGGTGTTGCAGGCCTCGTCATTCACAGTATTGGCACACAGTATTTTATTGCTTCCGCCGTCAGGTGTGGTGTCACTCGCTACGGCCGGCGGGGATGTTGATGTGGTCGTCCTCCCAAAGGCCGACGGTGATCGTGAGGTTCTTACCGCCGAAGAATGAGAGGGGCTTCTCTGTGACGACACCATTGGCACTGGTATCCACCCATCTGAAATTTTGAACGTAAGTGCTGAATTCAGTAAGAGTGGCACCGCCTGCCCGCCAAGCATCGTAGGAGAACCAGTAGGGGCAAGTATCGTTCATACCCGTGGTCAAGATGGCTGGCTCGGCGACATTCGAGAATGAAAAACTCATCACACTCGTGCTGCGTTGAGTGTCGAGATAATCGCCGGTGGCTATGCTGTGCTTGATGGATTCGCCCACGAAGGTTTGGCTGGCCGAGCCCGAGAGCACGAGTTTGCTGCCCTTCATTTCGCCATTGATGGTGATGCTCCATGTCGATGACGTGCTCATGGTCAGGTGCCAGCCTATATCGAACAGGTTGAGGTATGTTGGTTCGGTGGAGTCGCTGCCGGAGGATGAGAATGTGAACGAGCCGTCGTCGCGGACGGTGGCTGTGCCTGCGGCAGCCCTGCCGCCCAGCGAGGGGATGGTCAAGGAGTCATCGTTGTTTAGTTTGACGATGACGATGCCCGCGGCGTAGGTCTTCTTCTTTTTCCCCTTCTGAGTGACGTGGATGGTGCGTTCCTCGTTGCCGACACTGTTGGTCACGCGCGCGATGACATATCCCTCGCGTTCGGCATCCTTGTCGTTGGCCGTGGCTTTGACGGTGATGGCCTTGTTGAGGCTGTCGTAGGAGGCATCGAGCCATGCCGAGGTGGTGCTGACGTTGACGCTTTGGACGTTGGTCACCACAGTGGCCGTCTGCGTGCCGCCGTTGCCCGGGAACTCAAGTTCCTGCGGACTGACGGAGAGCGTGGGCAACGGATCGCTGAGCCGCACGTCAAGAGTGCAATCCTCATCATCGTTGTCATTGAGCGAGCGCGTCACAATGTACAGTTTGCCCGCTTCCTTGAACTCGTTGGCGTCTTTATCTACAACCAGAGACCTTCCGCCGCTGGTGGTGCCCACGTATCGGGGGTCCTGGTCCTTGCTGTCGATGATATAAACTTCGCTGAGGAGTTTCCCGTTCTGCTGCGTGATGGAGATGCTCCGGCCTGAGGCGTCTTCATATTTTGTTGACAGGATGACGTCCTTCACCAGAATGCCTAAAGGATGGCACTTGTTGGTGAACGTCACCGGGTTGTCGTTGTCGATGCGTATGATTGGCAACTCGCTCAGATATGGCATGTTCACGCGCGGGTCGATTTTCTTGAACAATACCTCCGAAACGAAGTCGTTGTATGAGTCGGTATCAAAGAGTTTGTCATCGTATTCCTTGAGGTAGAGATCGAAGCACTCGCGCAGTGTCTTCGCCTTGCCGTCGCGCTTGAGTTCGAAAAACCTGAGGATTGACTTGTCGCCGTGCCGCTTCGACAGATACTCCAGCACCAGAGCCATGCCGTAGCCATTGTTCATGCTTGTGAGCCGGTCCATGTTCTTCGGGAAGAATTCCCGCATGAAATCCTTGGAGAAAAAGACACTGTTCTCGCTTATCCGCCGGTCGCCGGTGTACTTCTCTATCCATGTGGCGGCGGCCTCCTCGAGCATTGTCCACTCGTCGCCATTGTTGCCTTCTGTGACTATGGTGAAGGCCCAGCGCGGGTCGTAGGTGTAGGCGGTGTAGTAGTGAAGCATCTCGTGGACGAGCGTCTGCTGCAGTTGCCAGATTTCTTGCTCTGTGGCGGTCTTGATTTTTTTGAAGCGACTTTCGTTAAGTTCCACTACTGTGAAACTCTTTCCCCATCCGCTGATGTTGCACACGCCCCATCCATCGACATCTTTCTGGATGACCATTGGCACGACGACACCTTCGGGCAGTTTGAATCCTAAGTTCTCAATGATTGTCACCGCCTCCTCGACATAATTCCGGATGGTGTGGACAATCTTCCTATCCTCGAGCGACCAGTGGTAGTACCAGTTGATGACGAATTTCGACCCGCGGGCCTCGGCGCGTGTGCCGGTGGTGCCTTCGCCCGTGTCCTGAGGGCAGTCTACGAGTCCCACCTTGAGCGTGGGCATGAAACCATCGTCGCACTGCATCAGAGGCAGACGCGCCGTGTAACGGCCGTCGGCATAGGTTGTCGCCAGGGGCACCGTCGTGGGCGTTAGAGATAGATCAAGATTATCGCTTCCGCCCACGGAGCGTCGCCAGCCGTCAGTCTGCACCACAATGTGCGGGTCGTCGACGGGCTCGCCGCTGATGCTGATGACAATCTCCTTGTTCATGCTCCTGCCGAGCGTCACCTCGAAGAAGTCGGAGCAGGCAACCTCGGCGACGGCATCGGGTGTGTCGCACTTCTGCACATAGACCGGGGTCTCGGCACCGAAGGTGCCGCTGCTGATGACCATCGTCAGCGTGCCGGTCTCCACCGAGCCGCCTTGTGCCGGAATATCGAACCGCTGGCCCGAGGGCACTTTGGGATTGTCGGGCTTCGGCTCGTCGTTATTGTTGTTGCAGGCCGTGAATGTCGCGGTCAGCAAGGCTGCCTGCAGCAGAACAATGATGGTTCGGGTTAATCGTTTCATAATTAGATGTGGAAAGGTATTGAGTAATTGGTACGGCAAAGGTAGCGTAAAATGCATGAAAAGCGACTGACGATTTTTGCTTTTCGACTATCAAAGCAAGAATCGTCAGTCGTTATTGGCGGCGTCTGAGTCACGATGGCTCACCGTTGATGGCGAGCCAGTCCAGGGGTGTCATGCCTGTCTGGGACTTGAAGGTGCGGTAGAAGGTGCTCTCGTTGGCAAAGCCCACATCGGTGGCCAGGACGTAAAGTTTTATCCCGGGCTGTTGCAGCAGCAGTTGCTTGGCGTATTCGATGCGGCAGGTGTTGATGAACTGCGGCATGGTGAGCCCCGTCTCTTTGCGGACCGCTTCGGCGATGACGCGGGCGGGGATGCCAAGTTCGTCTGCGATGTCGGCGGTCTTCAACGTGCTGCGGCAGAACAGACGTTTGGAGCGGATGAGGCCCGTGATGTCCGCCGGGACATCGGATGCGTCCGCCGCCGGCATCTCGCCGGGCGCCGAGGGGACTCTCTGACTGATGGCTTTCCTGCGTCGGACGGTGAGCAGCACGGCGAGGGCCACGAGGGCCACGACGGCGGCTATGCCGACGGCGACAACCAGGCGTGAACTGCCCTGTGCGTCGGCACTGGCGACTGTCGCTGTGGCGACGGGAAAGAGAAGCGCGGTGGAATATGGTGTGAAGTTGCCTTCTTCGGTGGCACCACCGGCAATGATGATGTCGCCGCTGGGGGTCAACGTGGGTTGTGAATAGCCTGCC
>CAMHQD010000107.1 GCA_946187345.1 uncultured Porphyromonadaceae bacterium
TGGGGTTTTTGTAAAACCCACTTCGTGGGTTCGTGTAACCCACTATCGTGGGTTTGTACGACTGAGAATTTTATTTAATTTACTAATGGAGGACGATGCAAACATCGTCCCTACAGCGTTGTAAATCACCGATTAACCTGCTTTAGAAACTTGAGTTCCAAATTTTCTCGGCACAATCCTTGATCGTTAGCGAACGGAGGCGGCTGCAATTACAGTCGCCTCCGTTTCTATTAGTCGCGCAAAGCGGCGGTGCCGCTTTGGGGTCATCAGTGAGATTAGTCAATCTCCTCGTCGGCCTCGTAACCGCCCATCTCGCGGATGGCGTTCTTGAGCATGACGTACTGCTGGAAGAGGTGGTTGACGGGCACTTCACCCTTGGTGTAGTCGTGCATCGGGCTCTTGAGGAAGAAACTCAGGAAGCGCTGGATGCCGTAGCGGCCGGCGCGGTGAGCCAGGTCGATGAGCAAGCACAGGTCGAGGCAGAGCGGCGCCGCCAGGATGGAGTCGCGGCAGAGGAAGTTGATCTTGATCTGCATCGGATAGCCCATCCAGCCGAAGATGTCGATGTTGTCCCAGCCCTCCTTGTTGTCGTTGCGGGGCGGATAGTAGTTGATGCGCACCTTGTGGAAGTAGTTGGTGTAGAGATCCGGCTGCTTCTCGGCGACGAGGATCGACTCGAGGGTCGAGAGTTTGGAGACCTCCTTGGTGCGGAAGTTGGCGGGCTCATCGAGCACGAGGCCGTCGCGGTTGCCGAGGATGTTGGTCGAGAACCAGCCGCTCAAGCCGAGCATACGGGTGCCGATAATCGGGGCGAAGCCGCTCTTGACGAGGGTCTGGCCGGTCTTGAAGTCCTTGCCGGCGATGGGCAGCTTCTTCTGGTCGGCGAGTTCCCACATGGCGGGGATGTCGACGGTGGTGTTGGGGGCGCCCATGATGAAGGGAGCGTCCTCCTGAAGGGCGGCGTAGGCGTAGCACATCGACGGGGCGATGTAAGCGGTCTCGTTGTCCTTCATTGCCTTCTCGAGGGCGGCGAGGGTGCCGTGATACTTCATGTCGGGAGCGACATAAATCTCGGTGCTGGCGGCCCAGAGGACGACGATGCGCTCGGCACCGCTCTCGGCCTTGAAGCGACGGATGTCCTCACGCAGTTGCTCGACCATGTCCCAACGGGTGGCGCACTGCTTGACGTTGTCGCCGTCGAGGCGCTTGGCATAGTTGTGGTCAAAGGCAGCCTTGAGCGGCTTGATAGCCAGCAACTCGTCGCGCACCGGCTCGATATCCTCCTTCTTGAGCACCTCGGCGTGGATAGCGCTCTCGTATGCGTTGTCGGGATAGACGTCCCATGCTGCGAACACGATGTCGTCCAGTTTGGGCATAGAGACAATCTCATCGACCTTGAGATACTTCTTGTTCTCGCCGCGGCCAACGCGGATGCGGTCGTACTGTGTGGTTGAACCGACGGGCTTTGCAAGTCCCTTGCGAGCCATGAGAACGCCGGTGATGAACGTGGTGCTGACGGCACCTAAGCCAACTACCATAATACCTAACTTACCGGTAGCGGGTTTTGCTGTTGTTGAAACCATAATTTGTTTTTTATACAAATAATAAATAATTGTTTTTAATATAATAAGGAGGCACGCGTTGAGCCTCCTGTTGGAAATTCGCCGCTAAATTACTACTTTTTTTCTGAATAGATGTGAAGATACAAGCCTCGAAACGTTAAAAAATCATTTTTGTGCATTAGATATGCAAATATTAGTTAATTATATCGACAAAATGGCATGAATTGTAAATAAAACAAAACGACGCGCCTGCCCAATGCTCTATGAAAAATACCCTATCCAACCGAAAAATAGAACGCGCCGAGGGAAATATTGACTAACAACCGCAACGCCGTTCAGACGCTGCGGTTGTTATATGCGATATGCCGCAAATTATGAGTGTTGCGCTTAGAAGGTGCCGCCGTGCAGGCGGTAGAGCGTGAGCACGTTGTAGAAGTCTTTCTTCTGCTGGTCGGTGAGCATCTTCACGTGGTTCATGTTGCCGCGGCCGTGCAGTTTGAGTTGCACCCACTGCTTGCTGTGGGCCAACGCGTAGACGAGATCGCGGTCGGCTGTGGTGAGGGGGTCATCGCTATTCTCCCAAATCATCACGCCGCTTCCCTTGCCGCGCTTGACATTCTTAGGCGCGAACGTGTACTCAAAGCCATCTATATCAAAGATGAGTTTGTCATACTGCAGCGGGTCGTCTGCGTAGTACTGCACGCAGAGGCGCAGCGGGCTGATGGCGCCGCTGTTGTCGCGCGTGTAATAGAAGAAGATGTCGTTGCGGTTGTTGGCAAAAGCGGCGCTCTTGGGCATCAGTTTGCCGCTGCCGGAGGCCAACTGGGCCTGCAACTGGTCGGCGTTGTCATGGATTGTGTCGTCGACCCAGACGATGCGCTGCGGCATATATGCCTCAGGCATATCGTAGTGGACAATCGAGTAGTCCTTGTTGATCAATGCCGCGAGTTTTGATTTGTCAACAGATGAAGACTGTTGCGCGGCTGCAACCGGCGCGCCGTCAACAACCACCTTGGGCTGGCACGTGCCGTTCTGGCAGCAGACGCACTCGCCGCCATTGAGGGTGCATTGGCAGGTCTTGCCGCTGTTAAACATTGATGCGCATGAAGTTAACGCAGCCAAAACGCCTGCGCCCACCAGCATGGAGATTTTGTTTGGAACCATATAGATTTATGCTTAGATTATTGATTTGTCAAACAATCGCCAAAATTACAAAAAATAATTAATTTACAAAAACAAATCGCTAAATTTTTATTTGTAAAATTGTTATTTGGTATGCAAAGTGGAAGACTCCGTCCTGCAATACAAACCTTTTTGAATACAAGACGGGATAAATGATAGACAATGGCTCTGAGTTTATAGAGAGAGTTGCGGCCGGTGCAATCCACAATAGGGTATCATACTATAATTAGTGTTTTTTAAGATGATAGTGCTGATTTATTGCACTCGTGCCGCCTAATTTTGCAATGTCAATAAGACACAACGTTAATTGTCAAATACTTTAATATACACAAGCAATGGGCAACAAGGTATACAATCTCTCGGCAAGCGACTTCATCTTCGGCACAGTGGTTGCCGGCGGATGCACTTTAGCCACACTAGCGAGTTATGGCTACGCAACTATTGAGGACATCGTGCGTGAACTTCGTCAAGCCGCAGGCCGCTTTGTCGGTCTCGCGAGCATCATCATCCGCAACCGCACTCAAGGCTGGCAGGTGGAACTGCCCGTCGCCCGTGCCGCAACGCGCTTGCGCCGCGCTTGACTATTAGGATAAAGAGTGATAGGAGTAATAGGAGGGTAACTATGAATTAAGTGAGGCACCGGCCGATTGCAGGCGGGCGGCAACGGCCGGCATGGCATCGGCATCACACTCGACGGTCATCGCGCACGTGTTGTCGAATTGCTGGTCGATCACCTTGAGTCCATCACGCTTGACCACGGTCATTATATCATTCATCTGCAGGTAACCGAACGTGAACGAGCAACGCGCCTGCTCGTGGCACTCGATGATTGTGGCGCTCTCAATGGCCAGGCGCGCCGCCTCGCGATAGGCCACAATCAGTCCGCTGGTGCCGAGTTTGATGCCGCCAAAGTAGCGCACCACCACAACCACGACGTTGGTCAAACCAAACGAGTTGATTTGTCCCAAGATGGGTTTGCCGGCCGTGCCGCTGGGCTCGCCGTTGTCGCTCGAGAGATACTCGTCGCGCGCTGTGCCGAGCATATAGGCCCAGCCCACGTGCCGCGCGTCGTGATACTCGTTTTGGTAGCGTTTAACGACGGCACGCGCCTCGTCGGCACTCGCCACCGGCTCGGCGAAAGCCAAAAATCGGCTCATCTTCTCGCGATAGATACCGCTGCCGGTGTCCTGCAATGTCTTGAAAAAATCACTCATCGGCTCGCATATTTCTGTTTTTTACACGAATTGCCATAATTTATCCATAAATTATTTTTTCTCCCGTAAATTCCCGTGAATACTCGTGAAAATAACGAACATAACTTTAACAAAAAAAATATATTGCAGAATATCAATAAATTAAAAAGTTTGTTTGTATTGTTTTAATCGTATTCCAATATTAATTATTCACGGAAATTCACGTTAATTCACGGGAGGCTAAAATTCATGGATAATTAATGGTAATTCGTGTTTAATCTTCATTGCGACGCAAAATTACAAAAAGATTTGCGAGTGTCAAAAAAAAGCAGTACCTTTGCACTCGCGTTTTGCGCAAAGCCCGAAAAAATAACATCAAAACTATCGATAGAACAATGAAAAGAACGTTCCAACCCTCCAATCGCAAGAAGGCCAACAAGCATGGCTTCCGCGAGCGCATGAGCAGCGCCAACGGCCGCAAGGTCCTGGCCCGTCGTCGTGCCAAAGGCCGCAAGAGCCTCACCGTGAGTGATACGGTGTACAAGTGAGCCTGAACCGCAGTCAGCGCCCTTGTGGCGCCTGACCTCTGGCCAACACATTGCCGTCATGAGATGCATTAGGGTCAACCCCACCCCCCGACCCTACCCCACCAAGCGTCTCATGACGCATTTTTTGTAATCCTTAAATTCAGCAACTCTCCGACATCTCGCCTATTAACGTCTGCTCAAGTTTCTAAGTAACAATTTGTTGGTATCAGATTTTGAGCTACCACAACCCGCTTCAGCGGGTTGCACAAACCTCGTCAGAGGT
>CAMHQD010000108.1 GCA_946187345.1 uncultured Porphyromonadaceae bacterium
CTTCGATGTCCTAATCCGTTTGATATGCCTTGACGTCACCACATCTCACCATCGAGAAGTGAAGTTGAGCGCAAGGCATATCGGACACAGGTTTTTACAAGTGACCAGAAAATTTGCCTGCACTGTTTTGGTCAAGTTGCTTAAAATGGTAGTGTGTTGATTATTTGGGTTGTATTTCGGCGAGGTGTCTCCAAAAGTCGGGGTAGGACTTGGTGACGACCTCGGCGTGCTCAATGACTGCTCCGCCACGGACAATGGCCGCCACAGCCATCGCCATTGCCATGCGGTGGTCATCGTGAGTGTCGATGTGTGGCAGCCGCTCGGCGGGGCATCGCTGACCATGCCAGGCGATGGAATCGGTGCCGGTTTGCAGCGCGTAGCCAAACTTGGCGAGTTCGCGGCGAAGGGCGTCGATGCGGTCGGTCTCTTTGACGCGCAGCGTATGCAGGCCTGTGACGCGGAAAGCGCGTTCGAGCAGGCACAGTGTCACCACGATGGTTTGCGCGAGGTCGGGCACGTCGGCCAGGTCGGCATAGAAAGCGTGCGGACAAGAGCAGCATAGTTGCGGCTCGCGGTGAGTGAGCGTCACCACCGAGTCGTTGACCGCGGTCGCCACGCCGAGGTGACGCATAATGTCGACGACGCGCCGGTCGCCCTGCAGGCTGTCGGGCGTCAGCCCGGGCAAGCGCACTGTCAGGCCCGGCAAGACGGCCGTCAGCGCATACCAATAACTTGCCGCGCTCCAGTCAGCCTCAATGACCATCGGGGCCGGCCGATAGGCATTCGGGGATATCACGATGCGGTCGTCATGCACGGTGACACGTGCGCCAAAATGCTCCATCACGGCGGCCGTCATGTCGACGTAGGGCCGCGAGGTGAGCGGTGTGGTAAGACGCAGAGTGCCGCCACCGCAGCGCGGCGCGATCATCATCATGGCGCTGACAAATTGCGAACTCACATCGCCGCGCATCGTCACATTGATTGGCGCGAGTTGCCGGCCACTGATCGCAAGCGGCGGATAACCCTCGCGACCGGCGTACTCTACCGCGGCTCCGGCTTGCCGCAAGGCGTCAACAAGCGGAGCGATGGGGCGTTGTCTCATTCTCTCGCTGCCATCAATGAGAATTGTGGTGCCGGCGGCGGCGGCATAGTATGCCGTCAGGAATCGCATCGCCGTGCCGGCTGCACCGACGTTGACAGTGCCCCGCGTCATGCCCAAGCCGCCACCCAGCGCGGCCGTGTCGTCGCACTGTGCCTCACCGGCCACCATCTCGCGGCAGCCGGCCATCTCGCTGATCAGCAGCGCCCGAGCGCTCAGGCTCTTGCTCGCAGGCAACATCACCGTTATCTCGGTCACCACATCGCTGCCTGTCCCTTTGATTTCTATATCCATATAGCCTTTTACAATATCGGGCAACGAATTTACTACATTTTTCCGAGCCATGGAAATTTCCCATTCTAAAATTCGCTGAAAACGTCCCATTTTGGGTTCCTGCCACTCGCCGGAAAGAGTAAATTCTCAAAAATTTGGTAGTTTGCAACTTTTGCAGTAATTTTGCCGTCTATATTGTAAGGAAAAACGTTTTTTCAAATACTATTTTCAACAGTTATGATTAAATTCAAGCATTTGGTGATGGCGGCTCTGGCCATTGGGTCGCTCACCGCCGCCGCACAGAGCATGGGTCCGATTGAGCAAGACCCTGCCGTGCGCACCGGCAAGCTCGACAACGGGCTCACCTACTACGTGATGCGCAACAACTATCCGGAGCATCGCGTGAATTTCTACATTGCCCAGCGCGTGGGCTCGCTCCAGGAGGAGGAGTCACAGCGCGGTTTGGCCCACTTCCTGGAGCACATGGCCTTTAACGGCACTGTGAACTTCCCAGGCAACGGCGTGATTGACTACACGCGCACTCTGGGTGTGGAGTTCGGCCGCGACCTGAACGCCTACACCAGCATCGACCAGACGGTGTACAACATCAACGACGTGCCCAGCACTCGCGTTGAGGCTCTCGACTCTTGCCTGCTCATCCTCAAGGACTGGAGCAACGGCCTGCTGCTCGAGGGCGAGGAGATTGACAAGGAGCGCGGCGTGATCCACGAGGAGTGGCGCCTGCGTCTGAGCCCGGCACAGCGCATGTTTGAGCGCAACCTCGAGGCCCTCTACCCGGGCTCGAAGTACGGCAAGCGTATGCCCATCGGCTTGATGAGCGTCGTTGACGGCTTCAAGCACCAGGAGTTGCGCGACTACTACCACAAGTGGTATCGTCCCGACAACCAGGCGATTATCGTGGTTGGCGACATCGACGTGGACCGCACCGAGGCCAAGATTAAGGAACTGTTCGCTCCCATCCCCCTGCAGGCCAACGCCGCACAGGTGGTTGACGTGGAGGTGCCCGACAATGCCGAGCCCATCATCGTCATCGACAAGGACAAGGAGCAGCAGTACAGCCTGGTGGAGGTGATGTTCAAGCACGACCCGATTCCCGACGAGATTAAGGGTGACCAACTGTACATGGTGATGCAATACGGCAACCGCATGGTGAGCAGCATGTTGAACGCCCGCCTGCGCGAGCGTGCCCAGGAGCCCGACTGCCCGTTCCTGCAGGCTCAGGCCGGCGACGGCAACTACATCTTCTCCAAGACCAAAGACTGCTTTGAGATTACCGCCCTGCCCAAGCCCGGCCAGACCGAGGCCGCGTTGCAGGCCGCGCTCACCGAGGCGATTCGCGCCGCCAAGTACGGCTTCACCGCAACCGAGTATGCCCGCGCCCGCGACGAGTACCTTAGCCAAGTGGAGGACACCTACAACAACCGCGACAAGATCAACAACGACATCTTCGGCCGAGCGATGGCCAGCAACTACCTCGAGCACGAGCCCATCACGAGCGCCGAGTATGACTATAAGTTCCTGTCGTCCTACGCTCCGATGATTCCCGTTGACATTCCCAACCAACTCATCGGCGCCTATGTGAGTATGAACGACAGCAACCTGGTGGTGCTCAACTTCAACCAGGAGATTGAGGGTGCCGTCTATCCCACGGCCGCGAGCCTCAAGGGTGCCATCGACGCCGCGCGCACAGCCCAGATTGAGGCCTATGTTGACAACGTGAAGAACGAGCCACTCATCAGCCAACTGCCCACTCCGGGCAAGATTGTCAGCGAGAAGGCCGGCGACAAGTTCGGTTACACCGAACTCACGCTGAGCAACGGCGTCAAGGTCATCCTCAAGAAGACCGACTACAAGGCCGACGAGGTGAAAATGCTCGCCGAGAGCCGTGGCGGCAGTTCGCTCTACGGCAAGGAGGACTGGGCCAACCTCGAACTGCTCGACGCTGTGGTGAGTTACAGCGGCCGCGGCAACTTCGACCACAACGAGTTGCAGAAGGCTATGGCCGGCAAGCAGGCCGAGGCCGAGTTGAGCGTCACCACCAGTTATGAGCGCATCAATGGCTCGAGCACCCTCAAGGACCTCGAGACCATGTTCCAACTCAACTACCTGCTGATGACCGACATCCGCAAGGACGAGAAGGCCACCAACCTGCTGCTGGGACAACTTGAGACCATCCTCAAGAACCAGATGCTCCAGCCCGAGGCCGTGTTTGCCGACTCGGTGAACGTGATCCTGAACAACCACAGTTGGCGCGACCGCACCTTCAAGGCCGAGTATATCAAGGATGTGAACATCGACCGCACGCTCGAGATCGCACGCGAGCGCATGGCCAACGCCGCCGACTTCACCTTCTACTTCATCGGCTCGTTTGACGAGGCCAAGATCCGCGAACTCATCTGCCAATACATCGCCACGCTGCCTGCCAACCCGTCGAAGCACGAGAAGTGGGTGAACGTGATGGAGCGTCCCACGGGCCACAACGTGACCACGTTCAAGCACAAGAGCGAGACGCCGAAGGCCATCGCCCGCATGTACTGGTACAACACCGCGCTGCCCTATAACCTCGAGAACCGCATCGCCGCTTCGGCCGCCGGTCAGGTGCTTGAGAAGATTTATTTGCAGAAGATTCGCGAGGACGCCGGCGCGGCCTACACCACGACGGCTGCCGGCTACGCGCAGCGCGTTGGCGACAAGACCTTCACCACCATCATGGGCGCCACGCCGATGAAGCCCGAGAAGGCCGACGAGGCCGTGGCAATCATGCGCGCCGAGGTGAACAGCGTCGCCTCCACCGTCGACCCCGCCACACTCAAGGACATCAAGGAACTCATGCTCAAGGACCATGCCGGCAACGTGAAGGAGAACGAGTACTGGCTGAACGTGATCAGTTCCTACGTTGAGAACGGCATTGATATGGAGACCGACTATGTGAAGACCGTCAACGAGTTGACGCCGGAGAAGGTTGCCGCCTTTGTGAGCGACAAGATTCTCGCCACCGGCAACAGCATCGAGGTCGTTATGCTCCCCGCCGAGTAACCCACTAATCGACACCAAATAGCGAGGGGTGGCGCGCA
>CAMHQD010000109.1 GCA_946187345.1 uncultured Porphyromonadaceae bacterium
TTCTTACTCTGCATTCGGCTCGCGCCATTGGTCGGTCGTGAGCACTTCGTGGTTCCGCCCGTTAGGGTGCCCTGTTCTGCATCAGAGGGAGTCAATTGATAATTTGAGAAATTCGTGTTAGATGAAAATTATCCACGGATTAATCATGTAAAACTCTTTAAATTAATATTATTTGAAAAAAATGCGGCTAAAGTGTTGGAATTTGCAAAAGATAATGTAAATTTGCGAACAATTAGTAACGCGACTTTCGCTAAGACAACTTTTACTCACATAAAACTATACAGTTATGATTAAGACATTACACAAACTATTGCTACTGATGGCCTTAGCGACCATTGGCATGGCGGCCGGTGCCGAATCGCTGGCCGAGGCGGTCACCAGCATCACCTTCAGTGGCACCGACGCCTACGGAAACACCGTGACAGAAGACTTCGTCAAAGACGGCGACGTGTGGCAACTCAACGACTACGAGGTATATGGTGGCACGGAATTCAAATTGAAACTGCACATCGACCTATATGGCGAGGAATCTGACGTGTGGTATGGCTGCCCCAACGATGGCGAGCCGTTGCTCAAAAACGTGGAGCCGGGTACGACAGTAGAGTGCGACAATGGTCAAGGCATCAAGAATTTCCGCATCGGCCACTCCGGGACGTTCAGTTTCAGCATGAATGACAACGACATCGACAGCCGCCAGTTTGGCTTCGAAGGCGAATTTGAGGAAGCCCGCTTCCTTACCGGCGACTTCAACAACTGGGGCGAGACACAATTCATAGCATGGATAGGCGAATTCACACTCGACATTGACCCAGATTACGAAGGCAAGACCATGAGCGGCCAGTTCCTGATCATTGACGAGAACTATAAATACTTGGGCAGCGCCACCGACATGGATTACTACACAATTACCGAGGATAATCCCGTGGTAAACCTCGTTACCGACGCCGAAAATAAGAAAAACCTGTATTTGGCCAACGAGGGCAGTTATTCATTCGTTCTCACCGACGACAACGAACTCACCGTGAGCAACTGGCCCGTGGAAGTCGTGACAGTCAGCCTCGTCGGCTCAGCCAAGCCGGGCTGGGACATGAGCAACGCCACTGTCATCCCGCTCACTAAAGACGACAATACGGGCTACTACACCGCTGTCGACGTGCCCATCCCCGCCGGCTTCGACTGCCAGGTGCTCAAGCATAGCAGCCTGAGCAGCGTCGATGACGTGTGGTACGGCGGCACGACGGGCAACTACGTCATTGAGATTCCCGACGGTGGTGGCGACTACGCCTTGATGTCGACGCTGGGCGACGACTTCAAGTTCACCGACAATGGCAAGTTTACCATCACAGTGGCACCCGACTTCAGCCAGGCGAGCATCATCGGCAACTATGCTCCTGCGAGCGAATTTTTCCTGATTGGCGACTTCAACAATTGGGACCGCGACAATAAGGTGCCATTCACCAACCAGGATGGAGTTTCGACGCTCACCCACACCTTCAGCGGCGAGTTCCTCATTGTGGACGAATATGGCAACGAGTGGGGCGGCGCGACCGACGAGCAACACTATTGGCTGCATGAGGACTGGCCCAGCGTGACGCTCTGCACCGACCTGCAGGCCGCAAACAAGAAGAACATCTACGTGAGAGACGAGAGCGAATACACGCTCACCATTGTCAACGGCGAACTCACCGTGAGCAATTGGCCCACAGAGACCTTCAGCGCCTGGCTCATCGGTGCCACCGACGACCCATGGGAGGGCAACGAACTCAACTTCCAACTTGTGAAAGACGAAGCCACGGGCAACTACGTCCTGGGCGAGACCAGCATCCCCGCCGGCTATCGTTTCCAGGTGGTGAAACGCAGCAGTCTGAGCAGCGTGGCCGACATCTGGTACGGCGCCACCGCCGATGGCGATATGTTCTGGGTTACCGAGCAGACGCTGGGTGACATCGCGCTGAATGTCAACAACAAGGACATTTACTTTGACCATGGCGGGAACTTCTCGTTCACCGTTTCGCCCGACTTCCTCAGCCTCAACATTGCTGGCGAGATTGATGCTGCAACCGACTATTACCTCATCGGCGACTTCAACGAGTGGGACGAGGACGACATGGTGCCGTTCGTCAAGCGCGACGGCGTCGTCACGCTCACCAAAGAGTTCTGCGGCGAGTTCCTTATCAAGGACAACGACGGCAACTGGATAGGCACCGACACGGGTAGCGACATCCAGCGCTTTACCTTCACAGCCGACGACAACACCGCGCCTCTCACATCGAATGGCGACAAGAAGAACTTCAACGTCGTGCTGACGTCGCAATATACGCTCACCATTGCCAACGGCGAACTCACCGTCGCTGGCTTCCCCACCGAGGGCTACTACATGGCAGGCGACTTCAACGGGTGGAGGCCCGAACCCATGACCAAGAATAGCGACGGCACCTATAGCACCATAAAGCACACCGAAGAGAACAACCAGTTTAAGTTCCTTGACTATGAAGGAAACTGGTACGGCGGCGACACGCAGGGCAACGGCGACACCTACGAAATCCACAGCGACTGGTGCACCGACATCCCCTTGTCGCAAGGTGAATCGGGCTCCAACTTCATCATCAACACCAGCGGCAACTTCAAGTATATCATCGCCGAGGACGGTGACAATCTAAAACTCTCGGTGTTGGGATTTGGCTTAATCACATTGGCCGACGCACTCGAGGGGGTGAGCGGCACCATAGAGGACGAACTCTATGTGGCTGCAAGACTGCAGAGTCAGGTGTTCGTGACCAATGGGACCGATTGGGTGCGCCTCAGCGATGTGTACAACGCTGATGAATTGAGGCCGGGATATTGCGTGGACCTCACTCAAACCATCACCAATGGCTTCAGCGGCAAAGGCACTTGGCCCACCATCAACATCGACAGCTGGGTCTCGTTCAACTCAGATGACCCACAAGTACCCGAGATCGCCTACTATTCGCTTGCCGAGGGCTTCGGCCCGATGCCCAAGCCCTGCCAGGTGGTGAGAATTGTGGGTTGGTACTACAATGTGGACGACATGCCTGCTCTTTGCGCCAACAAGGGCAACGACCACGGCATCATCATCGGTCTTCTCGACTCTGAGTACTATAATTTGGTCGAGGGCAGGATGTACACCATCTTGGCTGCCATCCAGTTATTTGATCCGTGGGAGAGCAGCGCGTCCAACGCTCCGCGCTTCATTAAGCCCACCGATGCCAATGCCACCGACAACCTGATGGCCTTGGTCATCACCGCAGATATCCCCACCGAGGTCATCGAGCGCGTCGCCGAGCCCGAAATCGTGAGTGTGAAGTATGTGAATCCTGCCGGCCTGACCAGCAAGGTGCCTTTTGACGGCATCAACATCGTCGTCACCACCCACTCCGACGGCTCTACGACTGTTGTCAAGCAACTCCGTTAACCCCCAAAGGGAGCGCGTCATAACTCCCCACTCAACCACAAGCCGTCCGGGAACAAATCTCGGGCGGCTTGCTGATTTCTGGCCAACTAAAAGGAGTCGCCTGACGAGAACCACGAAGTGCACTCCCCTCCGCAGCAAAGGAGTCGCCTGGCGGCGAGAAATCAAACAAAATCTTAACAAAATCTCACACTGGCAGAAAATTAATTATTTTGTTAGATTTGAATAGATTTGATAGATTTCTGCCCGTCAGTGCACTCCCCTGTGGCAGAAAAAGCGCCCTAACGGGCGGAAATTTATCAATTATAAAAATTTCACCTGTTTTCCGCAATGGGACACGCCAATCAGCCTTGAGCGATTTCCACAAGTATTTGTTGCTCGTTTGACATTTTGAGCACGGTTGTCTTCTCTTTCTTGGTCTCAGGTAGGGTGTAGGTAATGGAATAGATGTTCTTGGTCAAATCTCTTGCGCGGTTGAGCGAGAATGGCGCGTTGGCCTTCTTGATTCTTCGCTCAAGCTCAAGCATTATGGTGTAGGCGGTGAAGCAGATGCAAATGTGGCCCTCAATGCGGTTGCGCAGGCGGTGATAGATTGGGCGTATGCGCAAGTCGGTTTTATTCATGCGGAAAGCCCGCTCGATGAACCAGAGGTTGTGGTAGTTGGTGATGATTTTCTGCTTGGAGAGTTTCGAGTTTGTGATATAGGCCTTGATTCCGTCCCATGCCGCGTCAGCATTGAACTTGTCGTAGTCGATGGAGATCTTGATTTCTCCCTCCATGTGCAGATACTTGTTGTAACCCCGGTTGTTGATGTTGCTCTTGGTCAGCTTGCCGGCACCCAATTTCTTTTCCAGCCGCCTGAGCCCGTCCCGGCGGTTCTTGGCGTCTTTGCGCGCCCTTTTGTCACTCATCGACACGACCACTCGCCGACCGTCCTCTCGTGTGAATGAGCGCGCTTGGCCGCTTTCGAGGCGCATTGACAGGATTTTATTCTTGACCTTGACAG
>CAMHQD010000110.1 GCA_946187345.1 uncultured Porphyromonadaceae bacterium
GCCGATGTAACGCATATATCCCAAGCCTATCTGGTGGTCAAATTCCGGACCGAGTAACGCGGGATTTTGCTCCACAAGGTTGATGTCGTCATCAATGAGCGACACGTTGTGTCCACCAATGGCGTACACATGGCTTGAGGGCGTGACGTTCAAGAAGTTGAACGCGTTGTTATTTTCTTGCTGCGCCACGGCACCGTTGCTCAGCAGGGTCGCTGCGGCCAAAGCAAGCAGGAAGCGTATCTTGTTGGTTGTCATATTGATTGCAATCTATTGTTGCTATCACAAAAGCATTATTATAACGATTAAGGGGACGATGTTAGTATATCGTGGTCGCCGAAAATCGAATGCAAAGGTAATACAAAAATGTAAAAAAACCTAAAACATTATTAATCATTACGAAAAATAGGTGTGAAATTCTTGCTATTTCGATTTTTGGCCTTATATTTGCAGTGTGAATGGGCGTAATGTTCCAGTCAATGCTTGTTTTTCTCTACTAACGACTATGTCATCATTCTTTCGCAATAAAAAAATTCTGCTTGTCGCACTTGCATTGCTCGGTGCCGTGTCGCTGATGGCGCAGGTGCGTCGTGTTGGCGCTGTTAATCCTCTGTCGCCGCGTCAGCAGTCGTCCTATGATGTTGTCTATGACTTTGACATGGTTGACGAGCAGCCCAAGTTTCCCGGTGGAGAGTGTGGCTTGACAAACTATGTTAACGAGACACGTGAGTATCCCTACCATGCCTATCAAAAGAAGATTCAGGGTCGCGTGTTGTGCAGTTTCATTGTTGGTGTTGACGGTCGCGTGAGCAATGTCGAACTTGTTCGTGGCGCATGCGACGAGAGCCTGAACCGCGAGGCGATGCGCGTCATCGCCGAGATGCCGCGTTGGACGCCGGGCCGCGTCGCCGGCCAGAAGGTGCCCGTGCGTGTCATCCTACCAATCGCCTTCCGCCTGTAGTGCCCCCAGGTTAGCGTCGATTCGCGTCTATGACAACGTCAATTCACGTCTAAAATAAAAAAATGACGAAAATAGACGTCGTTATTGACGAAAATAGACGCGAAACCTTATTGCCGTTAAAAATGTCAGTTGGCGAACGCCACGCCCACGCCGATTTGGAAACGGCTGGGGTTGAGCGGGTAGTGGGGTAGCGCGAAGAAGTGTTTGGCGCCCATCCACTTTTGGTTGAAGTGCTGGTAACTGATAAAGAATCGCGCGAGTTTTAGGCGGAAGTTGGCGTAGATGTTGAACATCAGGAAGTCGCCGCATTTCACCTCATTTTGGTTATAGAACGTCATCGTGGCCGGATTGTAGTTTGGCGCGTTGTAGGCCGTGTAATAGTTGGCGTCAACACCCATTTGCACCGTCAACACGCGTGCTACCTTGAATTTGGCGTAAAGGTTGCTGCGGATAGCGAACTTGGGCAGCGGCAGCACGTCGTCGTCGCTGCTGGTCTGCACGGCGATGGTGTTTTCCCAGTTCAGCGCGCGCCAATGCAAGTCCTGCCGGATGTCGAGCGCGAGCACGTGGATTGCCTTGCTGCTCTGGGCCGGCAGGGCGTCGTTGCCAAAATATAGCAACCCCTTCATCGTCTCATAGTGTATTCCCACGCGCGTCCAAGTCAGCGGGAAGTCCAGCGTGCCGCCTAAGCGCAGGCGTTGGGTCTTGTCAAAACTGTTGACCCACGCGTAGTGGTTGCTCACGAATTGCCTCATCAGCCACGGCGCAGTCGTGTTGCGGAAGTAGCCGTCGAGGGTGACGCGCACCGAGTCGCGTTTGAGCGCGAAACGAGTGTCCACGCGTCCCGTGACGTCAATCTCGCCCGCCGCGTCGCCCACGATGCCGAACCGCGCCTTCACGTCGTAGCGCAGCAGCGCGCCCTGTTGCTTTGATAACTGACCGCCAATCCACAGCAACTGATCGGTGTGCCGGGCCTCGATACCATCGGGTACGGCGGTGAGCCCTTCGGGCAGTGGCGTCACGCGCCCGGTGATGGTGTCGCTCACCTGGGTGTAACGCCTCATCTCGTGGGTGGCAAAGATGGCTATGCCGGCTTTGGCCCAACGATTAAAGCCCTCGAGCAGCGACACGCCCAACGTGTTGCGCAACGACCAGAATTTGGTGGTCTCGTCGGTGCCGCTTGTGCTCAGGTAGTTTGTGTCAAAGAAATCGGCGTCCTCGCTGGCGCTACTATTGAGGAAACGGTGTCGCGCCGTGCGTGCCTCCAGTGTCCAGATAAACGATGTCACGGGCACGTAGGTGCGTGAGATGATGCTATCGGGCTTGATGCTGTCGCGCACGTTGCGGTAGAAGCCCACCTTATAGCGGTTGTTGACCATCACGTGGAAGCCCTTGAGCGTGTTGTGGGTGTCGGTCAGGCGAGTGGGTATGCTCTTGAAGTCGACTCGCGTGTCGCCACCCTGCACGGCGGCGGGGTCGGTGATGTATCGGTCGTCGGTGATGCCGCCGTTCTCTTTGGTGGTGTAACTGTAGTTGCCCAGGTTGGCCTGCAATTCATAACGGTCGCCCAAGTAACTGCCGTTGAGACCCCATGTGAAGTCCTTGTCGGCCTGATAGTTGTAACTGCCCTTGCTATAGACGTAGTCAATCATTCCGCCCACCTGCACGGTGCGCGACGCGTTGCCGCTGAAGTCGACGCGCGTGCGGTCCTGGTTGGTCTGCTTGTTGCCGCCGGTGCTATAACTGGCCATGGTCACCGGTACGCGCGAGTTGTAATATATTTGGCTCCAAGCGCTGTGGCGCCACGGCGTGATGGCGTCTTCCATAAAGAAATCGCTCATGGCCGGCCTTTGCAAGAACACCATGTTGATGCCAGGCGCGCCGTAGTTGCCCGTTGTGGCCCACGCGATTGACGGCGCCGTGGCCAGCGCCGTCAAGTGGTAGTTGTCAGGCAGAGTGTCGACCGGCGCTTCGTAGCGCAGGCCCAGCGGCTCGGTTGCCGTCCATGCGCGTGTCTTCGGCTCTATCCACTCGTTCTTCTTCTTGTCCTTGTCCTTATTGTCCTCGCGACTGCCGGCGGCCGGTTGGGCCACAGCCACAACGCTCGCCGCCAAGATGGCGACGAGCATTATGAGAACTCTGGATATTTCACGTGGGAGCATTGACGGGTAATTCTTAGAATTCTTAGAAAACTTAGAATCCTTAGAATTCTCAGGGTTCTTAGAATCCTTGGAATCAGCGGACGCGACCCTGATAGGAGCCGTCGCGCGTGTCAACCTCGATGACTTCGCCGGTGTTGACAAACAGCGGCACACGCACCTCAGCGCCGGTCTCGACAGTGGCGGGCTTGAGCGTGTTGGTGGCCGTGTCGCCCTTCACACCCGGCTCGGTGTAGGTGATGGTGAGTTGTGTCTTGACGGGCATCTCGGCAAAGAGGATAGTCTCAGTGCTGGCGTCGCTGACGACCTCCACGATGTCACTCTCCTTCATGTAGGGCGCGCCGGTGATGAGTTCCTTGCTGATGGGGATTTGCTCGTAAGTCTCCTGGTTCATGAAGATGGCGTCATCGCCGTCCATGTAGAGGTACTGATAGGGGCGGCGCTCCACGCGCACGTCCTCAAGTTTCTCACCGATGTTGAAGCGGCGCTCCAGCACGCGGCCGTCCACGACGTCCTTGAGTTTGGTACGCATGAAGGTGTTACCCTTGCCGGGCTTGACGTGGAGGAACTCGATGCAGAAGTACAGGCGGCCGTCCATGCGGATGCAGGTGCCGTTCTTGATGTCTTGAGCGTTGATCATAAAAACGTTGTTATTTTAGTTATTATTCGTTACGTAAAAATATATGGAAATATATGTCATAGAAAAAGTCGAAACTCTTTCAGCCTGCAAAGTTACGACAATTCGCCCAAATACCAAAATTTTTTTACTCCCACCCCACCACGCGTCATCTAACATCTCAAATTGGCCTATTGACCAACGACTAATTTGGCGGTTTGGAGGGAATTTTGTAATTTTGCGGATTGATTTGGAAATATTTGTTTAATTTGATAAAATTGGCAAAATTAGCATATATGAAGAAGTTCAACGAACGAAAGAAACTGTCGATGCCCGAGGTGGGCGAACAGATGCTCCGCCGATGGGACGCTGAGGACGTGTTTGCCCGCAGTATCGCGCTGCGCGAGGGCGCGCCGTCATTTGTGTTCTATGAGGGCCCGCCCAGCGCCAACGGCAAGCCGGGTATTCACCATGTGATGGGCCGCACGATCAAGGACGTCATCTGCCGCTATAAGACAATGCTGGGCTATCAGGTGCGCCGC
>CAMHQD010000111.1 GCA_946187345.1 uncultured Porphyromonadaceae bacterium
TTGACTGGAATTCAATACTTTTTGGAGTGGACTCAAATAATAAAAAAATGCGGATAGGGGTGCCAAAAGTCGATTATTTTGCGACTTTTGGCACCCCTATCCGAAGTGCTAAGTACTGATTAACCCTCAGTATGCTACTTGCGGTCAAGGGCTCGCCAACAGTAGGCGATATAGGCCACGACAAATGGCACTAACAGGCTCACAACGCTCATCACCGAGAGAGTGAACTCGCTGGAAGAACTGTTTGCAAGGGTGAGCGAACTTTGCACGTCAATCGTCGACGGATAGTAGGACGTGCCGCCGTAGCCGATGAGGCAGAACAAGGCGAGCACCACAATCATCGTGCCGGCGCCGGCATACCAGATGCCGCGGGCAAAAGCATTGTCAATCACAGTCTTGCCGAGCCCCCACAGCACGAGCGCGACGCCGCCGGCCAGCAGCAGCGCCGCCCACCATCGCGACAGCAGGTTGTCAAAGTAGAGGTGTGGCTGCCATGCGGCGACACCATCGTCGGCGACCTGCACGCCCGGCGAGGAGAGCAACACGGCGGCCGTGGCGAGGAACAGCGCTACAAACAGGGCCGCGTTCCACGTCAACTGCCGGCGTAGCCAGTCAACAAAGTCGGTCTCACCGCTATTGTCACAGATGAGGTAAAGGATGCCCAACGAGCGCGCCAGCATTAGTATCATCGCGCCAAAGAGCAGGTTTTTCCAGCAGGCGATGGCTTCGAGTCCGTGCAGCGGTCCCCAGGTGGAAATCACCGGATTGGCCGGGTCGAGCAGGTTGCGGTGGGTGACGGTGAATTCCGCGCCGAAGAACATTCCCGCCACGGCCACACCCAGCAGTAGCGGTCCGGCCACACCGTTCACCAGCAGCAGCGTGTCGTAGAAGCGTGTGCCGTAAACGTTGCCGCTCTTGGTGCGATACTCGTAACTGACGGCTTGCACCACAAAACTGAACAGAATGAGCATCCACAGCCAGTAGGCTCCGCCAAAACTCGTGCTGTAGAACAGCGGGAACGAGGCGAAGAACGCTCCGCCAAACGTGACGAGCGTTGTGAACGTCAGTTCCCACTTTTTGCCCAGCGAGCGTGTGATAAGGTCTTTGTGGGCAGCCGAGGCGGCGGCCAGCAGCGATTGTCCTCCCTGCACCAGCAGCAGGAACACAAGCGCGGCGGCCAGCACGCTGATAATCAGCCACCAATATTGTTGCAATAAACTATACGTCTCCATATCTGATAAGTTTTCAAACCGATTATGTATTGGGCGTGTCGAGGTCGGTGAGCGATTTTTTTGATATCTGTGAGCAGAGTATAGCCACGTCGGCGATGAGCAGAGCGGTGAACACGACGGCAAAAATCCAGAATGTCGTCTGCACATATCCTGCGCTCAAGTCACTCACGGCCACATGGTTGGGCATGAGGTCCTGGATTGTCCACGGTTGGCGTCCCACTTCGGCCACAATCCATCCGCTCGCGCTGCACACGTAGGTGAGCGGCACCGTTGCCACCGACAGCCACAGCCACAGTTTCTTGACGAGCGGCGCACGGTCATCGAGCAGGCGCGGTTTCCACGACAGTAGCACCCATAGGGCCATGAACAGGACAAGGTAGCCACCCACGGTAACCATCAGGTGGAAGGTATAGAACGTGAGCGGCACGTTGGGCACGGCATCAGTAGGCTTGTCGAGGTAGCCGTAGCCAAAGTGGCGGAAGTCGGCGTTGATGGCGCGGGCAAGGCTATCGGTGGCGGCACTGTCGCCGGCGGCGGCCGCGTCGCTGTAGGCGGCAATCATGCCGCGCACCGCGCGTCCGCGCTCCATGCGGTCGGCCACCGAGAGGCTGTCGCCACCGGGCACGTTGCCGTCGATAATATCCTCGATGCCCGGCACAAAGGCGTGCGGGTCGTGGGTGGCCAGCAGTGAGAGGCCGTAAGGGATCGAAATGTCAAAGAGGAATGGATCCTCATCGTTGCCGGCGGTCTTGGCCGGATTGAGGATGCCAAAGGCAACGATGCTCTGGTCGGTCGAGCCGCGGTAGAGGCCTTCCATTGCGGCAAGTTTCATGGGCTGTAACCGCGCCACTGTTACGGCACTGGTGTCGCCGCTGATGCTCGTGAGCACGATACCCAGCAGGCCAAACCACGCGCTCACCTTGATGCTGCGGCGGCAATGGCCGTCATTGCGCCCCTTGAGGAGCATCCATGCGCTCACGCCCAGCACAAACGCGGCGCCCAGCACCCACGCGCTGGTCACCGTGTGCAGCACCTTGTTCACCGCCATTGGCGAACAGGCCACTGCCCAAAAACTTGTCATCTCGTTGCGCATCGTCGCGGGGTTGAACTCGCAGCCCGTGGGATACTGCATCCACGCGTTGGCAATGAGAATCCACAGCGCGCTCAGGCTCGCGCCGATGGCCGTCAACCACGTGCTGGCCAAGTGGAAACGCGGGCTCACTTTCTTCCATCCAAAAAACATCACGGCGATGAATGTGCTCTCCATGAAGAACGCGAGAATACCCTCCACAGCGAGCGGCGCGCCAAAGATGTCGCCAACAAACCAACTATAGTTAGACCAATTGGTGCCGAACTCAAACTCGAGGATGATGCCGGTGGCGACGCCGATGGCAAAGTTGACGCCAAAGAGCGTCATCCAAAACTTGGTGGTGGCCAGCCACCGCTCGTCGCGCGTGCGATACCAGATTGTTTCCATGATGGCGACAATCACGCCCAGACCGAGCGTCAGCGGCACAAAGAGCCAGTGATAGATGGCCGTCAGGGCAAATTGTGCCCTTGCCCAGTCGACCATAGTAATCATGTCGTTCATGAGGTTAAGAGGGGTTATAAATTGTGTATTGTGAATTATATATTAGTTATCGCTTCTGCATCTCTTGACGCACATACTCGGCTTTGCCGCTATCGTCGCCGGCCTTTGACGAGAGAAAGTCCGGAAAGAAAATCGCCTTGATGACGGCAAAAAAGATGATGAGTTTCACAGCGATAATCAGCCACAAGGTGCGGCCCACGGTCATCTCACGGAAACCGTCGGCATACAGTCGCCACGCCCGGTGCCAAAAGCCTTTGTGTTCCATAGCCTCACTCACTTCCGGAGCAGTGCCGGGCTGGGTTGGAAGTCGTGCGGGAATACACTTTAGTCGCCATAGTTGTTGCCTTCGGCCGGTCTGCTCAGGCGGGAGTCGAGCAGTTGCAGGTTGAGCGACTGGAGGGCGGTCGGTTTGTCGACGGCCTTTAGAGTTTGTAGCAGCCATTGCGCTGCGGGCTCGCTGATGAAGTCAATCAGCCCGGTGAGCATCACGCGATTAGCGCTCGCGAGCACCACTCCACGCGGCTCGTCGGGCACGGCGACGGCCTGACAGCGCCTATCACCGGCGAGCCATGCCTCCTCGTTGCGCTCCCACGCGCTGTTGAAGATGTCGAGCCCTTCGGGCACCAGTTGCACGGCGATGTGTTCGCCGTTGCTCAGCGAGAGCGACCCGCTGGGCATGTCGTAGATCATGTCGAAGCCGTAGGGTTGCCCGTCCTCCTGCTCGGGCATCTGCACGCGGCCGTCGGCGGTGAAGGTGTAGGTGTCCTTGCCGTCGGCATACTTGCCGGCGAGCATCTCGCGCATAAAGCCGAACACAAAATCGATGGGCTTGCCGTCGTAGCGCTGCAGCACATCCACCGGGTTGCCCACGCTGTCGAGAGCCACGAGCATGTCGATGTCGCCGATGGAGCGGTGGCGCACGGTGTTGCCCACCTTGCCGAAGGCAGAATAGTCGGGCATGTCGTACTCTTCAAGGCCCAGCACGCGCATTGTGCTGTCGCCGGTGACCAGCAGCCGCACCACAGAGCCACCTTCATGCAGGGTGCCGCCCGTGAGCAGCAGCGTGTCGCCGCTGCGATGCAAATCCAGGAAGTTGTTACCGTCGGTCCACGAGGTGGCGGTGTCGAGCGCCGCGCTGAGTTCGACAACGGGAGCGCCGGCCTTGTCTGTGTTGCCGGAGCCTGTGCATCCCACTAAGGAGAGCGCCGCGATGGCGGCGAGCATAAGTAAAGAATGAGTTCTCATAGTCAGTCACTTTTATGGTGCCGTTGATTTTC
>CAMHQD010000112.1 GCA_946187345.1 uncultured Porphyromonadaceae bacterium
GACCGCCTGGCCATCATCATGGAGAACGGCGAGTTCTTTGTCGAGGAATACACGCTGGTGGCCGTGGCCGACTACGTGCTGCAGCACACGCCCGGCGCCACCGTGAGCAACCTGTCGTCGTCGCGCGCCCTGCGCGACGTCACCGTGGCGCGCGGCTGTTCCTACAGCGCCGCCGCCGTGGGCGAGGTGAACGTCACCACCGAGATGAAGCGCGTGGGTGCCGTCATCGGCGGCGAGGGCAACGGCGGAGTGATCTATCCCGAGTTGCACTACGGCCGCGACGCGCTCGTGGGCGTGGCCCTGTTCCTCACCCTGCTGGCCAAGAGCGGCAAGACGGTGAGCCAACTCAAGGCCACCTACCCGCAGTATGTCATCGTCAAGAACAAGGTGGAACTCACTCCGGCGACCGACGTCGACGCCCTGCTGCGCAAGGTGCAGGAGCAGTTTGCAGGCGAGCGCCTGACCACCATCGACGGCGTGAAAATCGACTTCGAGGACGGCTGGGTGCACCTGCGCCGCAGCAACACCGAGCCCATCATCCGCGTCTACAGCGAGGCTCACGACGAGGCACGCGCCCAGGAACTCGCCGCCCGCGTGATGGCCATCATTTAACGGCTCACGACAAATCAAGCCCACGACTCGGGCAACCGGCCCATAGGTGAGGGGAACGCCCCCACCTATGGGTTTTGTCATCATGTGGCCAACAAAAAGAGGAAAACGCTTGGCTAATTACCGAATTTTCTATATCTTTGCAAGTTAATACTTGTGTTATACACATGTGTGGGGTATGTGAGGCGCTCCTCACCGCTCCCGATTTCAAGAAAACCAACAAAGACAACATATCTGAATAAATGGCAGAAAATATCGACAACGGCCTCGCACCGGCCGAGGAGAAGAAGGTGCTCAACTTTGTGCAGCAAATCGTCGCCGACGACCTGGCTGCCGGCAAGAACGGCGGACGCCTCAACACGCGCTTTCCGCCCGAACCCAACGGCTACCTCCACATCGGGCACGCCAAGGCCATCTGCATGGACTTTGGCGTGGCAGAGATGATGGGCGGCACGTGCAACCTGCGCTTCGACGACACCAACCCCCAGAAGGAGGACACCGAGTACGTCGAGGCAATCATGCGCGACATCCACTGGCTCGGCTACGACTGGGGCGACCGCCTCTACTACGCCAGCGACTACTTCGAGAAACTGTGGGAGTTCGCCATCCGCCTCATCAAGGAGGGACACGCCTACGTTGACGACCAGTCCAGCGAGGAAATCGCGCGGCAGAAGGGCACACCCACCACGCCCGGCATCGAGAGCCCCTACCGCAACCGCACCGTGGAGGAGAACCTCGACCTGTTCCAAAGGATGAACGCCGGCGAGTTTGACGAGGGGACACACGTGCTGCGCGCCAAAATCGACATGGCGAGCAGCAACATGCACTTCCGCGACCCGATCATCTACCGCATCATCAAGAAACCGCATTGGCGCACCGGCGAGAAGTGGAAAGTCTACCCGATGTATGACTTCGCCCACGGCCAGAGCGACTACTTCGAGGGCGTCACCCACTCCATCTGCACCCTCGAGTTTGTGCCCCACCGCCCGCTCTACGACTACTTTGTGCGCCTGCTGGCCGGCGACACGGTCGATGAGTACTGCCCGCGCCAGATTGAGTTCAACCGCCTCAACCTCACCTACACCGTCATGAGCAAGCGCAAACTGCTCCAACTCGTGCAGGAAGGCCTCGTGGCCGGCTGGGACGACCCGCGCATGCCCACCATCTGCGGCCTGCGCCGCCGCGGCTTCACGCCCCAAAGCATCAAGAACTTCCTCGACGCCATCGGCTACACCAAGTACGAGGCGCTCAACGACATCAGTCTGCTCGAGCACAGCATCCGCGAGGACCTCAACCACAACGCGCCGCGCGTGAGCGCCGTGCTCAACCCCGTCCGCCTGGTCATCACCAACTATCCCGACGACAAGGTGGAGATGGTCACCATGGACAACAATCCCGAGCAAGAGGGCGCCGGAGTGCACGAGATGCCGTTCTGCCGCGAACTGTATATCGAGCGCGACGACTTCATGGAGAACCCGCCCAAGAAGTTCTTCCGCCTCACGCCGGGCAAGGAGGTGCGCCTCAAGGGCGCCTACATCGTCATGTGCACCGGCTGCACCCACGACGCCGACGGCAACATCACCGAGGTGCAGTGCACCTATGACCCCGACACGCGCAGCGGACTGCCCGGCGCCGACCGCAAGGTCAAGGGCACCCTCCACTGGGTGAGCGCGCGCCACGCCGTCGATGCCGAGGTCAGGCTCTACGACCGCCTGTTCGCCGTCGAGAACCCCGGCGCCGAGGCCGAGCGGGACTTCCGCGAACTGCTCAACCCGGACTCGCTCAAGGTCGTCGAGCACGTCAAGATCGAGCCGTATCTGGCCCAAGTGGCCCAGGTCGAGGACAAGTTCCAGTTCCAGCGCATCGGCTACTTCTGTGTCGACCCCGACAGCCGCGACGGCCACCTCGTGTTCAACCGCACCATCGGCCTCAAAGACAGTTGGGCCAAACTCGCCGCCAAGTAACCAAGCCTTATAATCCGAAGACAATAAGGGCGATATTCTGACAGGAGAACAAGAGATATATTTTATTCCCTTGTTCTCCTGTATAATATTGTTCTCGATCCTTAATTCCGCAACCGTGTATATGCTCACGAAAATCTCCGGAAATTCACGAAAATTAATCTCCCGTGAATTTTCGTGAATTTCCGTTATAAAGACAAGAGAACAAGAGGTTTTTTCATGAGTTGGAGAACAAGAGAAGAAATTCACGATAATTCACGTAAATTCACGGGAGATAAATAATATTTTTCGGAAATTTACGGGAATTATCGAGAGAGAAAAATCGAATTGCGGCATTTAGGTTTATAACAGCGTACTACAGAGCCAGGCGCAGGCCCAGGCACAGATACATGGTGTCCGGTCGGTTAAAGTGGCGGCACGACACGCGGCTGTTATTCTCGTGCCAATCGCTCCAACAGCCGCCGCGATAAACGCGGTCAGTGCCGGTGGCCGCCCCGGTGGGGTTGACGGCGTCGGCAGCGCTATATGGACCATAGAGGTCACTGCACCACTCCCACACGTTGCCGCTCATGTCGTATAGGCCCAACTCGTTAGGAGCCTTGGTGCCCACGGGGTGGGTGCCGAAGGCCGGCGTGCCTTTCTTCAGGCTCTGCCACGCCACGCTGTCGGCATCGTTGCCGCCGGCAAACCGGTAGTGCATGCTGCGGTTCCCGCCGCGCGCCGCATACTCCCACTCGGCCTCAGTGGGCAGACGGAACGGCTCGCCCGTGATACTGTCCAGACGAGCGATAAAGACAAGACAGTCGTTGTAACTCACCATCTCCACCGGACGCGTGGCCCAGTCGCCATGCCCCTTTTCCCGGCTGAACTCGCTGGGATTGTGACCCATCACAGCCAACCACAGTCCTTGAGTGACGGGCGTCTGACCCAACCAATAGTCGCTCACAGTCACACGGTGAGGCGGATACTCGCGCTCTAAGGCCAGCGGCTGCTGCTCGGCGGTGGCACCCATCATGAACGTGCCGCCTTCGACGGGCACCATCGTGAAGCGCACTTGGCCAACCGCAAACTCGCGCGCCCCGGCCACGCTCACCATCGGCGCGGCAACTTCGGCCACGGGAGCGGTGTCCCGGTGACCGCATGAGATGCACAGTGCAAGCAGCGCCACGGCTGCTATCGTTTCCTTCTTCATCATCAAGATTGTTGCGTTTCTCAGTCACAAAGGTAGGCAAAATAATTGGAATGGCAAAAAACTTCGCGCTGCGTACTTCACACTTCACACTTTTTTCGTAACTTTGCAAGTTAAAACTGAATTAATAACATCCCGAACCCAACGCCCCCCCCCTTGACGAGGGCGTTGGGGGAGGACTTGAGGACTAACGATTAAGACATGGAAAGACCGGTCAGAGTGCGTTTCGCACCATCGCCCACGGGCCCGCTGCACATTGGCGGCGTGCGCACCGCGTTATATAACTACCTGTTTGCCCGCCA
>CAMHQD010000113.1 GCA_946187345.1 uncultured Porphyromonadaceae bacterium
CAACCCCTACGCCGGCGGTTACTACCCCGTGGGCCTCACGCTCGACGAGGCCAAGCGGATGATGGCCGCCGAGCCGGAGCGTTTCAAGGAGTGTGTGTTCGCCTCGCTGCGACGGCAGGTGGCGGCTATCAACCGCCTGACAGCCCGTGGCATGTACTTCTTTGACTACGGCAACGCGTTCATGCTCATGGCCAGCCGGGCCGGTGCCGACATCATGCGCGACGAGAGCCACTTCCGCTATCCGAGTTACGTGCAGGACATCATGGGACCGATGTTCTTCGACTATGGCTTCGGGCCGTTCCGATGGGTGTGCACCTCGTGTGACCCCCACGACCTTGAGGTGACCGACCGCCTGGCGGCCGACGTGCTGGAGCGGATGCTCGCCACCGCTCCCGCCGACATCCACGGCCAACTCGCCGATAACCTGCACTGGATTCGCGAGGCGGGCCGCAACCGCCTTGTGGTGGGCTCACAGGCGCGCATCCTCTATGCCGACTGCGAGGGCCGCACGCGCATCGCGCTCGCCTTTAACGACGCCATCCGCCGCGGCGAAATCTCGCGACCCGTCGTGCTCGGACGCGACCACCACGACGTGAGCGGCACCGACTCGCCGTTCCGCGAGACGAGCAACATCTACGACGGCTCCCAGTTCACCGCCGACATGGCCGTGCAGAACGTCATCGGCGACGCCTTCCGCGGCGCCACGTGGGTGAGCCTCCACAACGGCGGCGGAGTGGGCTGGGGTGAAGTGATCAACGGCGGCTTCGGCATGGTGATTGACGGCAGCGATGAGGCCGACCGTCGCATCCGGCGCATGCTGCTCTGGGACGTCAACAACGGCATCGCGCGCCGCGCCTGGGCCCGCAACAGCGGCTCGCTCGACGCCATCCGCCGCGAGATGGAGCGCACCCCCGGCCTCCGGGTCACACTGCCCAACCTCGTCGACGACAGTCTGCTTTGTGGCCTCCACCCAACCCCCTCCTGAAGGAGGGGGAGGCAGTTGTAGTGACATTCAGGACTCTTCTAACTACTATCTGATTAATTTATTAATTTTTATAAATCCCCTATTGCAACCGCCCGCCCCCCTCCTTCAGGAGGGGCGGGGGGGAGGACAACTCTCATGGAAACCCATCTTATCAGTGCCGAGCACCTTACAATCGAGCGCATCGGCCATATCATCAACAAGGGCATGCGCCTCGCCTTGAGCGACGACGCGCGCCGCCGCATCGTCCGCTGCCGCGAGTTCCTCGACCGCCACATCGCCGAGAGCGAGGTGCCAATCTATGGCGTGACAACCGGCTTTGGCTCGTTGTGTGACGTCAACGTGAGCCACGACCAACTCTCGCAACTGCAAATCAACCTGATGATGTCACACGCCTGCGGCACCGGCAACCGCCTGCCCGACAACATCGTGCGCATCATGATGCTGCTCAAAATCCAGTCGCTCAGTTACGGCTACAGCGGCATCAAACTCGACACCGTCGAGCGCCTCATCGACTTCTTTAACGAGGGCGTCGTGCCCGTGGTCTATAACCAGGGCTCGCTCGGCGCCTCGGGCGACCTTGTGCCGCTGGCCCACATGTGCCTGCCCTTGGTGGGCATGGGCGAGGTGCAGTATGACGGACGCGTGATTTCCGGCGCCGAACTGTTGCGCCTCAAGCACTGGCAGCCCATCGAGTTGGCCAGCAAGGAAGGCCTCGCCCTGCTCAACGGCACGCAGAACATGAGCGCCATGGCCGTGTGGGCGCTGCTGCAGGCCGAGCGCCTCAGCGACTGGGCCGACCGCATCGCGGCAATGTCGCTCGACGCCTTCGACGGGCTCATCGAGCCGTTCACCGAGGCCGTGCACACCGTCCGCCCGCACCGCGGACAACTCGACACGGCGCGCCACATGCGCGCTCTGCTCGAGGGCAGCCAACTCATCGCGCGGCCCAAGAAGCACGTCCAGGACCCGTACTCCTTCCGCTGTGTGCCGCAGGTGCACGGCGCCGTCAAGGAGACCATCGCCTATGTGAAAACGGTTATCGACACCGAGATCAACAGCGTGACCGACAACCCAACCGTGTGTCCCGACGAGCAGCAAATCATCAGCGCCGGCAACTTCCACGGCGAGCCCATCGCCCTGCCCATGGACTTCCTCTCAATCGCGCTCAGCGAACTGGCGAACATCAGCGAGCGGCGCATCTACCGCCTCGTGTCGGGCCTGCGGGGGCTGCCCAGTTTCCTGGTCGCCAACCCGGGCCTGAACAGCGGCTTTATGATCACGCAATACACCGCCGCCTCCATCGTCAGCCTCAACAAGACGTTTGCCTCGCCGTCGAGCCTTGACAGCATCCCCTCCTGCCAGGACCAGGAGGATCACGTCAGCATGGGCGCCAACGCCGCCGTCAAACTCTGCAAAGTGGTGCTCAACACCGAGCGTGTGCTCGCCATCGAGTTGATGAATGCCGCCCAAGCCTTGGAGTTCCGTTTCCCGCTCAAGTCATCGCCCACCCTGATGGCCATCCACGAGGCCTTCCGCCGCGAGGTGCCCTTCGTCAGCGACGACGTGGTGATGTATCCGCTCATCGAGCGAGCCATCAAGTTCCTGCGCGACAACGGCGAGCACTTCATCCCGGTCGACGGCCAGCAGTCAACCCTCAACCGCCTATGAGACTCCTTGTTCACAATATCGGCACACTCGCCGGCATCGACACCGGCGGCGTCAGCAAGCGCTGCGGCGACGAGATGTCACAGTTAACGGCCATCAACGACGCGTGGCTGCTCGTCGAGGACGGCCTCGTGGCCGACTTCGGCACCCTTTCACCCCCTCCTGAAGGAGGGGGCAGGGGGGAGGCCGCCCTTTTTCCCCCTCCTTCAGGAGGGGGCAGGGGGGAGGCCGACGACCAAATCATCGACGCCCACGGCGGAGCCGTGCTGCCGTGCTGGTGTGACAGCCACACCCACCTCGTGTGGGCCGGCAGCCGCGAGGGTGAGTTTGTCGACAAGATAAACGGCCTCTCCTACGCCGAAATAGCGCGGCGCGGCGGTGGCATTCTCAACAGCGCCGACCGCCTGCACGAGGCCACCGAGCAGCAACTCTTTGACCAGGCGATGCGCCGCGTGGCCGAGGTCGTGGCCAAAGGCACCGGAGCAATCGAAATCAAGAGCGGATACGGACTCAACGTGGCCGATGAGTTGAAGATGTTGCGCGTGGTGGCACGCATCGCCGACAGCACACGCCTGCGCGTGGTCTCCACATTCCTCGGCGCCCATGCCGTGGCACGCGAGTTCGCCGGACGCCAGGCCGACTACGTCGACCACGTGATCAACGATATGCTGCCGGCGGTCGCCGCCGAGGGCCTCGCGGACTATGTTGACGTGTTTTGCGACACCGGCTTTTTCACCGCCACCGAGACCGAGCGCATCCTCGAGGCCGCGGCGCGCTACGGCATGCGCGGCAAGATTCATGCCCAAGAGTTGTCGCCGGACGGTGGGGGAGTGCGGGCCGCGGTGTCGCACAGGGCCCTCTCGGTGGACCACCTTGAGAGCATGACCGACGCCGACATCGACTTGCTGCGCGGCGGCGACACCATCCCCACGGCCCTGCCCGGCACATCGTTCTTCCTCAATATGCCCTTCGCGCCGGCCCGCAAGATGATCGAGGCCGGACTGCCGCTGGCCATCGCCTCGGACTACAACCCCGGCTCAACGCCCAGCGGCGACATGAAGTTCGTCGTCTCGCTGGCTTGCATCAAGATGCGCCTCACTCCCGCCGAGGCCATCAACGCCGCCACCATCAACGGCGCCGCCGCCATGGGCATCAGCGACGCCTACGGCAGCCTCGCCCCCGGCAAAGTCGCCAACTTCTTCATCACCGACCCCATCCCCAGCCTCGCCTTCATCCCCTACGCCTACACCACCCCCCTCATCCGCCACACCTACCTCGCCGGCCTCCCCGCCGCCCTGTAGTGCCGGCGCGGCCGATAGTTTGCCGCAAGGGGCGGCGTCGACAAACCCGCGGAGCGGGTGACAGCCCATAGGCGGGGGCGTAAGCCCCCGTGACTA
>CAMHQD010000114.1 GCA_946187345.1 uncultured Porphyromonadaceae bacterium
GCACACATGCCGGTTCCCGCTGTGACCAAGCGGCGAGCCTCTGCGAGGCTCTTGCGTGGTCTTTAACATGAAGTCTGGTCTTCGACCCGCCGGACATCTTCGATGTCCCCATTGCCCAGCATTGAGGTGACGACTGTTATATGGCATACTAAACACAGGTTTTTGCGGGTGACCATAATTTTCGGGAATTTTCGGGAGACGGTAAGAGAATGTATTTGGGTTATATGGCACAGAGAGTGACTACATTGTGGTCGGAGACCACAGCGCTCTCGGCGAGGGCCACCTGCACGGAACCCCATGCGGCCCGTCCTCGGAGAGGCGGGACGCGTGGGGTGGGACGCGTGCGCGTGTCGTGGTCCTCGGCGAGGGCCACCTGCCGGGCGCTGTCGTGGCCCTCTCCGAGGACCGGTGAGGCGGCGGCGGGGCACCCACCCCACGCCGGGCACCTCTCCGAGGATGCCCGCCATGGGGTTCCTTGCAGGTCGTCATCTCCGATGACGTGGTGGTCTCCGACCACCTCCCCCCTGCCTATGGGCTGTCGCGCCTGACGGGGCTCTAACCGGTCGTGCCGCGCGTGGCCGGTGCAGGGGTTCGCTTTGCTCACCCCTGCCTAAATCCCGGTCGCCCCTGACGGGGCTCTAACCGGTCGTGTCTCGCGTGGCCGGCGCGGTTGTCAAACAAAAAGGCGAGGGGCGAGCACCTGCGGTGCTTGCCCCTCGCGGTTCGGTTAGGTAGAAGTAATGGATTACTTCACAACCTTCACAGCCTTGGTGCTGCCATCAACATAGGTGGTAACCTCGATGTTGATGCCGTCGAAAGCCTTGTCGCTCTCAACACCAGCCACGTTGTAGTACTTCACGCCGGCAACCTGCTTGTCAGCCTTAACGGCGTTGACAGCGGTAACCTTAATGGCGGCCTTCGGGCCGAGATACTTGGTGTAGCCACCCAGCCAGAAAGCGACACCCTCCTCGCCATCGGCGCTGTCAAGGGTCAGACCATCAGCAGCAGCCTCATCAATCATAAGATCGAACTTGGCGAAAGGAACCTTGGTGACACCCTCAGCTGCCTGAATGTAAGCCTCGAGACCGGTCTTGGCGTTCATCACAAAGAGCAGAGTGTTGTCAGCCTCGTCGAGCTTGCAGCCATACGACCACGTCTCAATCTTCTTGTTGAACTTGTTGAGGATCTGGATTGCCTCGAAGTCCTTGAACGAAGTCTCGTCAATCACGATTCCATCGGGAATCTTAACCTTGAACTGGCAGGCGTTCCACTTCTCGACCTCGGCCTTGTTCCACACAAGGTAAGCAGTGGCGACATCACCCTTAACCAACTCAACGGCCTCGCCGTTCTCGTTGCCAAGAGTAATAAAGTCAGCAACGTTGGTCGAAACAACCTCCTGAGCAGCAGCGCTCATGCCGGCGGCTGCGGCTGCGATAAGAAGTAAAGATTTAAGCTTCATAAGCATTAAGTAGTTTAAATTATTAATAATTTAGTGATTGTTTTCTCTATGTTGAGGGCGACACACACGGTGCCACCGTTTTTTGATAGACTTCCGCGAGAGCCAAAATCGCCCCGTTTCGCTCTACCTACTGGAAACCAATTTGTTAGGCGAAAATCCGCCTCACAAATCACATTTCAGTATGCAATATTACTGCTTTTTTTTGAATTGGCAAAATTTTCTTGAAAAAAAAGTGATTTTTTTTAATTTTTTTCTTTTTCGCGGTTGTGCCGTGGGGGTGCCCCCCCCCACGACACCGGTCGCCACGAGGTGTCAGCGAGTCGCACTTCGATTGCGGCGGATATGGTGTGCCGCTATCATATGTCGCACTCGGCGCGTGCAAGCAGCAGTGTGATGCGGGCCCGGTAGCGCCGCCATGCGGTGGTGTAGAGGCCTCCTCCGGCTTCGGCGGCCACGCTGCCGGCCGGTTCGTAGGCCCGCATGAGCACGTAGGCGGATAACGCTCCGATGACCGCCTCACGCAGCGCCGCGGGCAACCATGACGGGTAGCGCGACGGCAACTCAAAGGCGATGAAGATGTTCTCGGCATCGCTGTTGGGATTGATGTTTACAAAGGCGATGTATCCGGCGAAACGGGTGTGTAACTGGCGCACGCCCTCGGCGATGCGCTGCTCGAGCAGATGGTTGTCGCGCGCGGTGAGCGGCGCGAGTTCGGGACGGCCGAGTGTGTACCAGTCACTCTCGGTGTAAAGCGAGGCGAGCACCTCGTCGAAGTCGATGGTCAGTTCCACGAGCCGGCCGCAAGCGATGTTGTGAATGAAGTCCATAGTGTTTAGCGTCCCCCAACCCTCTCCTGAAGGAGGGGGCTGAGCGGTTGATGTGGTTAATAATGTTGATAATGATTGTGAGTGTGGTTTCTGAAAATTTTTCTGTCTTGTGAATTTTCGGAAATCATAGTCAAAACGGCATGGCCGTTTTGCACACAACTCGCATGGCCGTTTTGCACACAACTCTTTTAATTGTTATATCGCATGGATAATTAATGGGGGTTATCGGGCGAAGTGTCGGCGTGACTCGTGGCGCGCGCGGTAGATGTGACGGCGTGCGTAGGGTTCGCTGATGAAGAAGCGGCTGGCTCGGCACTCTCGCAGGACGATGTCGACGGCGCGTGCCACCGAGAGGCCGCCGGCGGCCATGAGCGCGCTGACGCGCTCGGCGATCTCGCGCCACATCTCGCGGTGGCTGTTCTCCCGCAGCGGGCAGTCGCCGTGGAGGACGATGGCGCTGACGACACGGTAGGCGCGGTCGAAACTGACGTGGTAGCGCGGTGTGCCGTGGGCGATGGTGAAGCGCAGGGCGGCGTCCCAGGCGTTTGGCACTCCGGCCGAGAGCATCTCGTCGAGCACATTGTTGAACATCGTGAGCAGTTCGCGGTCGCGCGCCTGGCGCGCGAGGGTCTTTCCATTTGTCTTTTCCATAGTGTGTGATATTAATATTATAATGTGTGAAAGTTGTGTTATTGTCATTTAACGCTGCAAAATTACAACATTAATTGGTAAAATGCAAATTTTCTCACGAAAATTCCCGAAAAATCAATCTCCCGTGAATTTTCGGGAATTTTCGTGAATTTTTTTGTTCTTCTGTTTCTTTTGTCTAAAGCTGTCTGATGTTCTCTTAAAGCCTCCTGTTCTCTTGTCTTTTTTTGGCGGAGTGGAGAAAAAATCGTATATTTGCACTTTCAAGTGTAAAATTCTAAAAAAACCGACAACTACTATGAGACTGATTAAGAGATACTGGTCGCTGACGTTGGTGACCGCGGCGCTGGCCGTCGCGGCCGCCGGTTGTGCCACGCAGGGCATGTTCTACGAGGACGGCGAGTGGGACAGTTATGACTACCGTGAGGGCACCGACCGGCTGATGCAGTTGGGCGAGATGGACCAGGACGACATTGACCGATAGGTGTTGGCCTCCCCCAACCCCCTCCTGGAGGATGGGGAGGCTATAGGTTAACCGATTAATAACTAATTAACTATACTATAATAAACTATTCCTCGCCTGACTTTCTCCCCTCCTAAAGGAGGGGGCGGGGGGAGGATAACATTTTATTACACTATGAGCAAGATTATTGAAGGGCTGTATTACAGCGAGTCACACGAGTGGGCGCGCGTCGAGGGTGACGTGGCCGAGATTGGTATCACCGACTATGCCCAGCACGAGTTGGGCAACATCGTGTATGTCGACATGCCCGATGTTGACGACGAGTTTGAGGCGGGCGACGAGTTTGGCGCGGTGGACAGCGTGAAGGCGTCGAGTCCGCTGAACATACCGGTTGGCGGCACGGTGATTGAGACCAACGACGCTCTTGCCGACGACCCGCAGTTGCTCAACCGCGACCCGTATGGCGCGTGGATTATCAAGGTGCGCCTGAGCGACGCCGCCGACCTCGACGCCCTGATGGACGCCGCCGCCTACGAGGCGAGCCTGTGAGTTTGCTTCCCCTGCAGTCCTACGTGTGGTGTGCAACCTCTTCGAGGTAGCAATTGGGGAGCCGCGCCTAAGCCCC
>CAMHQD010000115.1 GCA_946187345.1 uncultured Porphyromonadaceae bacterium
GTTTTGATGAGTTGGAGGGACGTTTTTTTACGGGGGCTGACGCCCCCGCCTATGGACTGTCACCCGCTGCGCGGGTTTTGATGAGTTGGAGGGACGTTTTTTTACGGGGGCTGACGCCCCCGCCTATGGACTGTCACCCGCTGCGCGGGTTTGCTTAGGCACTGTCCGGTCAAGACTTATTAAGTACAAGATTTTGATGGATTTCCCACGCGTTAGCGTGGCTTAAAAAAATGAACGATAACGAGAATAGAACCCGCCCGGCAGAGGCGACTATCGCCGCAATCGCGACGCCGCCCGGACGCGGCGGTATCGCCATGGTGCGCGTGAGCGGCGCCGACGCCCTGGACGTGGTGGCCCGCTGCTGGCGCGGCACGCCCCTGCCCTCCATGCCCAGCCACACCGCCCACCTGGGCACCGTGACCGACACCGACGGCAACCCCGTGGACCAGGTGGTGCTCACCGTGTTCCGCGCGCCGCGCTCCTACACCGGCGAGGACACCGTCGAACTCGCCTGCCACGGCTCACCGTGGGTGCAGCGGCGACTGCTGCAAGTGCTCATCGAGGCCGGAGCGCGAGCCGCCACACGCGGCGAGTTCACGCGGCGCGCCTTCCTCAACGGCCGCATGGACCTCAGTCAGGCCGAGGCCGTCGCTGACCTCACCGCCGCCGAGAGCGCCGCGGCGGCGCGCGTGGCCCTCAACCAGTTGCGCGGCGCCTTTGCCGGCCGCCTGCGCGACCTGCACGACCGCCTCGTCCACTTTGTCGCGCTGCTCGAACTCGAACTGGACTTCAGCGAGGAGGACGTCACCTTTGCCGACCGCGCCCAACTGCTGCAACTGGCCGACGAGATGGACAGCGAGATCGCCGCCCTGGCCGACACCTTTGCCGACGGCAACGCCTTGCGCAACGGTGTGCCGCTGGCAATCGTTGGAGCCACAAACGCCGGCAAGTCAACCCTGCTCAACGCCCTCACCGGCGACGACCGCGCCATCGTGAGCGACGTGCACGGCACCACACGCGACACCATCGAGGAGACACTCACCGTGGGCGGCACCCTGCTGCGCCTGACCGACACCGCCGGACTGCGCGACACCGCCGACGCCGTTGAGGCCCTCGGCATCGAGCGCTCGCTGCGAGCCGTGGACCGCGCGCGCGTCGTCCTATGGGTGATCGACGCCACGGCTCCGGCAACGGTCGACGACCTTGCCGCCACACTGCTGCCGCGCTGCGCCGGCAAGACGCTGCTGGTGGTCATCAACAAGACCGACCTGGCGGCGGCCGACGCCGTGAGGACGCGTCTGGCGACGCTCGCGCTGCCCGAGGGAAGCGTGGTGGTGGAGATGAGCGCGCGGCGCGAGGCCGATGTGGAGCGACTGCGGCGTGAGGTGGAGCGTGTGGCCGTGCCGCGTGTGGCGCTGGACGCCGACACTGTGGTGGTGACCAACGCGCGTCACCACGAGGCGCTGACGCGCGCCCTCGAGGCACTGCGACGTGGCCGCAAGGCCTTGCGCGACGGCATCAGTGGCGAGTTTGTCGCCCAGGATCTGCGCGAGGTGATGGCCCACATCGGCTCCATCACCGGCACCATCACCACCGACGCCGTCATCCACGACATCTTCGAAAACTTTTGCATCGGAAAGTGATTGTATCGGCAGGATTTTGTAATTTTGCCGTCTGAAAACAATTTCCGCATCATGATTGAGAGACACATTATTATCGACAGCGTCGACCCGCTCACGTTTTATGGCGTGAACAACAGTAACTTGCAACTCATCCGCAACCTGTTTCCCAAGTTGCGCATGGGCGCGCGTGACATGGTCATCACCGTCATCGGCGATGAGCATGAGACTGCCGCTTTTGAGGCGAAAATCAAGGAGTTGGAGCGTTACTGCGCCGAGCGCAACAGTTTGCCGGAGGATGTCATCATCGACATCGTCAAGGGCGCGCCGCCCAAGCGTGTGGCCACGGCCGAGGGCAGCGGCGTGATTGTCTATGGTGTGAACGGCAAGCCCATCACGCCGCGCAACGCCACGCAGCGTGAACTTGTGGAGGCTATCGACGGGAATGACCTCACGTTCGCGCTCGGTCCCGCCGGCACCGGCAAGACTTATCTTGCCGTGGCGATGGCCGTGCGTGCCCTCAAGAACCGTGCCACGCGCCGCATCGTGCTCTCGCGTCCGGCCGTCGAAGCCGGTGAGAAACTCGGCTTCCTGCCCGGCGACATGCGCGACAAGATCGACCCCTACCTGCAGCCGCTGTACGACGCTCTCGAGGATATGATACCGGCCGCCAAACTGCGCGAGTATATGGACGGCAACGTGATTCAGATCGCGCCGCTTGCCTTCATGCGCGGCCGCACGCTCAATGACTCGACTATCGTGCTTGACGAGGCCCAAAACACCACCGTGCAGCAGATCAAGATGTTCCTTACGCGCTTGGGTATGGGCTCGAAGATGATTGTCACGGGCGACGTGACGCAGATTGACCTGCCGCGCCAGACGACCAGCGGCCTCGTTCACGCCATGCGTGTGCTCGACGGTGTGCAGGGCATCGGCCGTGTGGAGTTCACCAAAAAGGACATCGTGCGTCACCACCTCGTGCAACGCATCGTCGAGGCGTATGAGCGGGCTGACGCCGAGAATCCCACCGCTCCGCCCCGCGTCTTCCTTTGAGAGAGTCCTCTCCCCTCCCTCTGCTGAAGGGTGGAGCGACAGGTGCCATTCCTACATCTTTTCTCTCTCCGATTGCTCTTATTTTTCCTGTTTCTACTGTTTTTTTCAAAAAAAATGAAAAAACTTCGCGATATGTACTTTGTACTTCGTACTTTTTTTGTACCTTTGCGGCCGCAAACGGAGATCCGCTAGCTCAGCAGGTAGAGCACATCCCTTTTAAGGATGGGGTCTTGGGTTCGAGCCCCAAGCGGATCACCATGGGGTCCCCGTGAACAAATTTGTTCGCGGGGATTTGCTTATTTCGGAAAAAGTCGCTACATTTGTAGCATAAAACTAACTGTATTGTTTAACAACTAAAATTTACCATTAAATTCAATGAAGAAGTATTTAGCGGAAATGGTGGGCACGATGGTGCTCGTGCTGATGGGCTGCGGCGTTGCCGTGAGCCTGGGTTGCAATCCGATTGACAACATTCCGGCGGTGGTGGGCACGGCGTTCGCCTTTGGTCTGGCTGTTGTCGCGATGGCCTACACAATCGGCGGCATCAGCGGCTGCCACATCAATCCGGCAATCACGCTGGGTCTGTTCTGCGCCGGCAGGATCAGTGCCAAGGACTGCGGCATGTATATGGTGTTTCAGGTGATTGGCGCGTTTATTGGTTCGGCGTTGTTGTTCTGCCTTGTGGGTAACGTCAACGGCCTTGAGGGCACCGGCGCCAACACGTTGCAGCAGGGCGTGAGCGTGGTTGGCGGCCTGCTGGCCGAGGCTGTGTTCACGTGTGTGTTTGTGCTGGTTGTGCTGGGCGCGACGAGCAAGACCAACGGCGCGACGAACAATTTCGCCGGTCTGGCCATCGGTTTGGCCTTGGTGCTGGTGCACCTGGTGTGCATCCGCTACACCGGCACGAGCGTCAATCCGGCCCGTTCGATTGCTCCGGCGGTGTTCGCCCAGGGCGAGGCGCTGCAGCAGTTGTGGATTTTCATCGTTGGCCCGTTTGTGGGTGCCATCTGCGCCGCCGGCATCTGGAAGTTGATCAGTTGCCCGAAGTGTGAGGCGGCCGAATGACGCGCTCGCTCGACAGGAGCAATAGGAGCAATGGGATAGATAGGAGCAATAGGTCCTATTCCCATTGCTCCTATTTCTCTTATTTCTCCCATTTCTCTTATTTCTCCCATTTCTCCTATTTGCGGCAGTATATCGAAAAAAATTTGGAGGATTGGCGGTTATTTATTATCTTTGCACG
>CAMHQD010000116.1 GCA_946187345.1 uncultured Porphyromonadaceae bacterium
TGAAATACTTGGTGATCATCATCTGTTAGTACACCAGTATGCAGCGGTGTACGACGCTCTGAATGACAATGATATAAATTTTGGAAATTTCCGCGATATAATTGCTTATAGTAAACTCCGTATCATCGTCGCTGCCCTTAATGAGGGCTGGGAACCGAAGTTTGAGAAAGACGAATGCCATTATTTCCCTTGGTTCTATCTCTATACCAAAGAACAGTACGACAAGTTAGACAATAAGAAAAAAGGTCGTGTTGTTTTGCGGTCTGGCATCAACTTCAGTGCGTTCTACGGTTTCGTGTACGTCAACGCGAATTACGCATCGTCGAACTCGAACAGCTACAGCGGCTCGCGGCTTGCCTTCAGAGGCGCAATCGAAATCGTTGAGTAGTGAGCGAAAGCGACAGATTGAGAACCGCGAAAGCGGTTGCTCAATCTCCCCCTTAAATCCCACGAAAGTGGGATTTTTTTTGCTCGTTAGGAAAAATATATCTACTTTTGCGCCCGATAAGGTGGAAAGCCTCAAGGCGGCCGTGTTGTTTTGCGGTCCGGCAACAACAACAATGCGAACTACGGCTTCGTGTACGTCAACGCGAATAACGCATCGTCGAACTCGAACAGCAACAACGGCTCGCGGCTTAAATTCAAGGTACACCGCCCATGTTTCAGCGTGGGATTGGTCTTAATCGTTCCTATACCACGGCGACGTGTCGCCACCGGCAAGGGCGAGGGGCTTGAGCCACGGCAATCCTCGTAAGAGAAGACCGAAACAAAAGAACTGTGGCGTATTGCTGGTAGCGTAAGCGAACGTGACGAGCCACAAGGACCTGAAGGCAATGAAGCGGTATGGGAACCTCATAGACGCTATCATCGAGCAGGGTAACATGAGCGCCAGCTTTGATGATGTGCTCGGCGACTTGAAGAACGAGAGCCGTAAGGCTTTCCTGCGTGAAAGAAAGCGGCTCATCATCGACCGATTAGCAGCCGCCATCCGTGACGGCTCTTTTCGTATCACACACGTCCATGAGATGGTGGTCACCGACGGCCCAAAACGCAGAGTAGTTCAAGCTCCGCCGGTCATCCAGCGCATCGGTTGCCATGCCGTCATGCGCGTCGTTGACCAGTATTGCTACAAGTCAATCATTCCCACTTCAGCGGCGAGCATCAAAGGCAGAGGCATGCACTACCTTCACAAGATTGTGGCCGATGATCTGCGGCTGCACCCGGACGAGACCACCTATTTCTACAAGTGCGACATCAAAAAGTTCTACGAGACCATAGACCAGGACATAATGTTCGAGTGTGTCTGCCGTTATATCAAAGACAAGACACTGCTGCCGATACTGGAGAACTTCGTGCGTGTGATGCCGTCAGGTCTCGCCATCGGCCTACGCTCATCGCAATGCTTCGGCAACATCTTGCTTGACCGGCTTGACCATTTCATGAAAGAGGTGGTGAAGGTGCGGTATTACTACCGCTACTGCGATGACATCGTTATGTTGTCGGGCAGCAAGAAGCAACTGTGGGTGTGGCGAGACATCCTTATTGACCAACTGGCTGCCCTTAAATTGAGGGTGAAAGAGGGAGAGGTTGTTCGTCCAGTGTCGGAAGGGCTTGACTTCCTCGGCTTCGTCCACTATGGCACGCACTCACTGGTTCGCAAGCGAACGAAGAAGAAATTCGCCCGGCACATGGCGAAAGTCAAGAGCCGCAAGAGGCGCATTGAGCTCATGGGAGCGTTCAAGGGCATGGCGGCACATGGAGACTGCAATCATTTATACGAAACGATAACAGGCAATCAAATGAAAAAGTTCAGCGAAATGGGCGTTGCGTACACGCCAGCCGACGGGAAGAAAAGGTTCCCCGGCAAGATGATGAGACTCGGAGCAATAGTCAACAAAACCATCGAAGTCCACGACTACGAAAGCGGTATCAAGACCAGCCAGGGCGAAGACCGCTATGTAGTCAGTTTCTTTGACCCTGCGACTAAGGAGTGGGGCAAGTTCTTCACGGCATCGGAGGAGATGAAGAACATCCTCGACCAAATCAGCGACATCGAGGACGGCTTCCCATTTGAAACGACCATCATCAGTGAGGTGTTTGACGGCAACAAGATCAAGTACAAGTTCAGTTAAGAATTTGCCGTTTTGCTCAATGAGCCGTTTATTGCAGTATCTTTGCGGTTGTTTAACGCTTAAATTACTGCTATATGGAGAAGATATACGGCGCCGTTGAGCGATTTGACGGCATTCAGAAGTTAGGGGACACCACCTACGAGGTTTTCTACGGATTGGGCGAGGACGAGACTGGCACTTACCAGTTCCGCCAGGTATTCAACTTCCTGCCGCCTTTCGAGTTCATCAAGGAGTTGATCCTCGAGACCATCAACAACGATGTGAACGAGAAAATCATCAGCGGCTTCGTGTGGACTGCCGGCGACGGCACGCAATACAACGTGTGGCTGTCGATGGAGAACCAGCAGAACTACAAGGCTATCTACGACCTTGCCGTGCAGACAGGCGGGCAGGGTGTGCTGCCTGTGATGTTCAAGTTCGGCACCACCGAGAACCCCACTTACCATACCTTTGAGACGCTTGAAGAGCTGGGCGCATTCTACATGCAGTCCGTGGCGTTCATTCAAGCGACCTACCAGCAGGGCTGGCAGGACAAAGACAGCATAGACTGGGACGACTACAAGCATGTTGTGGAGCCTGAGTCTTAGTCTTGCCGTGTTTGTCGGGTACTGCACCATGTACCTGGTTCATCATGGCTTGCCCGAGTCGTTGAGCGAGACGTTCTACCACGTCAAGCACCGGTGGAAGTTCAGTGTGTGCCTCATGCTCATGGCTGCGCTTGTGTTCGTGCCGTGGATTGAGGCGAGTGTGCGCCTTGACTTCTTGGTGTTCTTCGCCTGCTTCTCGGTGTTCATGGTGGCTGCGAGTCCGCAGTTCCGAGAGAGTTTCGTGTCACCGATACACTACGGCTCTGCCGGAGTGATGTTCGTGAGTGCTTTGGTGTGGGAAGTCGCCAACGGCGGGTTGTTCCTGGTACTCGGTGCGTTCGCCATCCTCGGCCTCATCGACCGCAAGCGGTGGATACTATGGCTTGAGGTCGGTCTGTTCCTCGAACTGCACATTTCTTTGATGCTACGAGTAGTAGAAAAATCACACCTCCTTTTTTATCCCTAATCGCTCATATTTCAGTAGGTAAGCGCACCTCAAAAGGGTGCGTTTGCTGTTTCAAGAATTTGCCTTTTTGTCGGACAAGTGGGTATAGTGGGTATTTTTGTTGGTAATATCACGACAACAACCAACAACTATACGATTATGACAGACTTTGCGAACTTTTGGAAAGCGGCCTTCATTGCCATTGGGGGGTGGGTAGGCTGGCTTGTCGGCGAGTTTCGTCCGACGTTCCCCCTCATCATTGTGGCGATAATCTTCATCGTCTATGACGCATGGACAGCCTACCAGCTTGACAAGCGAGTGAAAAAGATGTATCCAGACAAGGCGAAACGACCTGCGAAGTTCACTTCATTTGCCTTTGGCAAGGTAGTGACCTCGACAATCCCCAAACGCCTCGCGCTGATACTGCTTGCGTTCCTCGCCGAACACTGGGTGTTCATACACGTCACAATCCCATTGTCATACGTTGCGACTGGAGTCATCTGCTTTGAGCAGTTTTGGTCGATACTGGAGAATGAAGCCAGTTGCCGTGACGCGAAAGAGAGCCGGTTTTGGAAAATCTTACAGAAGATTACGATTGACAAGACTGAGAGACACTTTGACGTAGAACTTGACGATCTTAAAAAAGAGGACGAATTATGAAAGTACTGAAATTAGGAAGCAAGGGAGAAGAAGTGCGTGTGCTG
>CAMHQD010000117.1 GCA_946187345.1 uncultured Porphyromonadaceae bacterium
GCGTCAGCCTTGCGACAGTGACCGGTTCAAACAAAGTGGGCGGAATCGCCGGCGAAAAGTCAGGTGCATACGAATTCTCAAGGAATTACTACCACAGTAACCCGGCTATAGGAGCCGTTAATGGCACCGATGTTGATGGGGCGACGTGGATGGGAACCGTCTCGTTCAGCGGTGGTCTGTCGGCCGGTGTCATCGCCACGCCCGTTCACAGCTACAAAGGCGTGAACTATTACATGGTGGGCAGCACGTGCGCGATTGACTCGGATTATAGAATTGACAATGGTTATATTCCCGTCGATCCACAGCTCACAAGCGAACAAGTGGAGATAGACAACAACAATTCGTTCACAATCCCCGCGGGGCAGGATGTGGTCATCGGTTGCACCTATTCGTCGCTCAAGCGCGATATCGCCTACTCTCCGTGGGTCAGCATCGACATCCCGTCGCAAAAGTACACGGGTGGACCACTCACTCCGGTTATCACCGTGACCGACAATATTACCGGCCAACCGGTAGTTCTGTCGGAAGGGGTAGATTACAGCGTCACCTTTCCTGACGGGGATATGATCAATGCCGGCAATTACGCTATTCAAATTGACGGCATAGTCGATTTTGCCGGAAGGGCCACTGCCACATTTGTGATTGACCCTCTGCGCTGGTTTGGCGAAGGCACCGAGGCCAGCCCATATCAAATCAGCACCGTTGACGACTGGCTTCTGCTTGCCGATGAGGCGCAGAATGAAGATTTCGCGGGAACCCATTTCATTCTGATGAACGACCTCGACTTCAGCGGTGTTACCTTTAAAATGGCTGGAGATGGTCAACCGGTTCAATATCGACCCAGAACATTTAGGGGCTGTTTCGATGGCAATGGGAGAACCATTGACAATGTAACAAGCGAAAATGCAAACATTTATGGATATGCAGGCATTTTTGGATTAGTGGGCAGTGGAGGCGTTATCAAAAATCTCATCTCCGGCGGTGGCAACATCTTCACTGGTACGATGTGTGTTGGCGGTATTGCGGGAGAGTTGCGATCGGCCGAAGTCATCAACTGCACGAGTTATGCCACCGTTGTCGCCGTTAAAAGTTCGAGCGTTGACGGGCGTTATGCTGGAGGCATCGTGGGTTCTGTTGGGAATGGTAATGTAAAGGATTGTCGCAACTATGGCAGTGTTACAGCCAGCCGAAATGCCGGTGGAATAGTGGGACGCTCGGAATTTGGCTCAATAACCAACAGTCTCAATTTTGCTCAAGTGACGGCCGACCAAGTCTACGGCGGCATTCTTGGCAACCATAGTTATACGTCAATAAGCAACAACTACTATGCGGGGGACTGCAACGTGGGCGGCATTGACGGCAGCGATGCCACCGCTCAAGCGATGCGTGGCTACGCTATCAGCGGCGGCGAGGCGGTGCGTGTAGAACTGATTGAGGACGCGACCGTTGGTGTGGCCTATAACGAAACGGTGTATGCCGGCGAGGAACAGCAGGTGGTGCTGCGGTTGAGCCTGCGGCAGAGCGGGGCGCAAAGCGCGCCGGCCATGCGGGCGCCGGGGGCGACCGCTTTCAAGGCCAGCAACGGTGACCTCGTGGACAACGGCGACGGCACATGGACGCTCACCGTGACTGCCGAGGACGTGACCATCACTGTCGATGACACCCCGACCGGAGTGACAACGGTCAATGCCGACGCGGCGAAGAGCGGCCAGCGCTACAACCTCATGGGTCAGCCCGTGGGCAAGGACTACAAGGGCATCGTCATCGAGGACGGCAAAAAGATTATAGTTAAATAAGACATCTAATATATTACTCGCAAAGGCTCACCATCGGGTGGGCCTTTGTTGTATTATTATTAAAGTAAGACGTTTATAACTACCAACCGTTGATTTGGAAGCAAATGCCGATATTCAAGCCGAGACTGTGCGACAGTTTGCTGCGATAGTCTTTGTGGCCGGCATCGAAACATTTTACCAAATATGCTTCATCGCTGACAGATGCAATCACACAAACTTTTGGCGCTATGTGAGCCTTAATGCCAACACTTGGTGAAAAGTAGAAGTTAAACGCCTGGTCGTGGTCTTTGTCTGCGAGTGAATATTTCTCGAAAGTGCCGACATTCTTCTTCCCAAACATTCCGTATGTTCCAATCTTAAAATTCACAAAAGGAGAAAATCGTTTGTCAACGAAGAAGTAATGCGAACTGATGAAGAAAGGTATGGCAGAGTACCTGAACTTATCGTGATAACTGTAGCCGACACCTGCGCCTATAGTGAATTTCTCGTTGACGAGCACCTCATGCTGATAGGTCACGGAATAGCACCTGTCGCCATAACTTCCCATTGGCAGGCCAACGGTGAAATCGACAACGTTCAGGCATCCGCCATTTGCGTAGAAAGCGTTTTGCGCCATCGACAACAGCGGCATTACAAGCAATGATGAGCAAAGAATGATAATAATTTTCATGCATGTGACATTTAGTTTGATGTCTAAAAAAGGCTGAACGAAGTCAGCCTTTTTTAATCGGAAAAATCTCTATGCTGTCAGTCTTCGTTTCGATATTCGAGAATATCGCCGGGCTGGCAGTCAAGCGCCCGGCAGATGGCGTCAAGCGTGGTGAGGCGCACTGCCTTGGCTTTGCCGGTTTTCAGGATTGAAAGATTGGCTATGGTGATACCCACGCGCTCGCTCAACTCGTTGAGCGACATTTTGCGTTTCGCCATCATCACGTCTAAATTGATTACTATCATGGCTTGCTTGTGTTAGATGGTCAGTTCTTGCTCCCGGGCTGCGTCATAGGCCAACTTGTAAAGCAAAACCACGAGCAAAGCCACCATGGCATAGACAAACGGGCTGTCGGTGAGAACCACATCGAAATGCTCCGATGCCGACCAGGCGATGCTCATGTTATCTCCAATAAATGAGTGAATGGGGAGCGCGATTGTCATAACCCAAAGCAGCACCAAATTGGCGCGGTTGAAGATAGTGCCACCTCTCAGATATTTGAGGATGTTTAAGACAAAAGCAGCCATCAGCCCCGCCATCAATAAAATGGTGGCACGGTTTAAGGTGAAAATGGCCAGTTTAAGTCCTATGCGAGGCGAGCCCCAGTTAATCACTCCATTACCACTGCCTGTGGTCAACACGAAATAGGTCTGGACGGCATAGAATGTCACCCACAACACAATGCCGATGAGTGCGAGCACGCACACAATCTTCAGCGTTTTGTAAGATGCTTTTTCCATAGTGAAACACATTTTTAATCTTAAATCTGCTGCAAAGATAAGTCAAATTATCGAATTACGATAAATATTGCACGAATTTTAAGAATTTTTAATCCTTTATCATTGATATAGCATTGTTTGGAATGGTCTCTTTTGCGCGAACACGTTGCAAACGCCGCCGTTGGTTCTCGCGCAAGTGTTACGCTTCGGTCATACGAATCAAAGAGTTCTATGAAGATAACATCGGCAAGACTTTCACAGGCATTTTGAGCAACGCCCTCGATAAAAATTTCGGTCGCAATCACTAAAAAAGCGAAGCCAACGGCCTCGCTTTTATATTCGATAAATTAGAATTTACTGTTCTCCTTTATCCTCTAAAACATACGCATCTAATATTTCTCCAAAGTAGATGATATGATTGTCCTTGTCAGTATCCATACACTTTTGGGGTTCCGTATTCATAACTGTAGTTTTCTATTGTTTCCTCTTTGCACTATGTTGTAC
>CAMHQD010000118.1 GCA_946187345.1 uncultured Porphyromonadaceae bacterium
AAGGCCGGTTGGGACACTCACGGCCTGCCCGTGGAGTTGGGCGTGGAGAAGGAATTGGGTATCACCAAAGAGAACATTGGCCGCACCATCAGTGTGGAGGACTACAACGCCGCGTGCCGCCGCTCGGTGATGCGCTATACCGGCGAGTGGACCGACCTCACGCGCCGCATGGGATACTGGGTGGACCTCGATGACCCTTATATCACCTATAAAAACAGTTATATCGAGACCCTGTGGTGGCTGCTCAAGCAACTCTACGACAAGGGCCTGCTATATAAAGGATATACTATCCAACCTTACTCGCCTGCGGCCGGCACCGGCCTCAGTTCGCATGAGTTGAACCTGCCGGGCTGCTACCGCGATGTGAAAGACCAGACGGCTACGGCGCAGTTTGACGTCGTCGCCGACGGCCACTCTGCCGTGAAGCGTATTCTCGCCGCCGCCGACCCGGGCTTCGAGAACATCAAAGTGCTCGCCTGGACCACCACGCCGTGGACGTTGCCGAGCAACACCGCGCTTTGTGTGGGCCCAAAAATCGACTATGTGGCCGTCGAGAGTTATAACCCGTACACCGGCCAACCGGCTACATACATCGTGGCCGAGGCGCGCCTGAACGCCTATTTTGATCAAAAGTCGAACGTTGACAGTTTACCGTTAACCGATGAGGCAACAAACGGTCAACGGTCAACGGTCAACGGTAAACCTTCATGGAAGGTAATCGCGAGATTTACCGGCAATGAACTGTTGGGGATGCGCTATCGCCAACTCTTCCCCTGGGTTAAACCCGTGGAGAAACTTGACGACGGCACTATTGTTGATGCTACAGACAAGGCGTTCCGCGTTATCCCGGGCGACTATGTCACGACGGATGATGGTACGGGTGTGGTGCACATCGCCCCGACATTCGGTGCCGACGACGCCGCCGTGGCGCGTGCCGCGGGCGTGCCGGCCCTGTTTATGGTCAACCGCCTGGGCGAAACGCGTCCTATGGTTGACTTCACCGGCAAGTATTTCGTCACCGATGACCTTGACCCACAGTTTGTCGAGCGGTTTGTCGACACCGAATTATATAAGGAGTATGCTGGACGATATGTCAAGAACGCCTACGACCCCAAGTACACTGTTAACAACGTGTACGACGAGGTGGCCGCCACGCGCGACGAGGACCTGAACGTGTATCTGAGTCTGCGCATGAAGCAGCAAGGCACCGCCTTCAAACTCGAGAAGCACGTGCACAACTATCCGCACTGCTGGCGCACCGACAAACCCGTGCTCTACTATCCGCTCGACAGTTGGTTTATCCGCAGCACGGCCATGCGTGACCGCATGATTGAACTCAACCGCTCTATCCTGTGGAAGCCCGAGCACACCGGCACGGGCCGCTTTGGCAAGTGGTTGGAGAACCTCAACGACTGGAACCTGAGTCGCAGCCGATACTGGGGCACACCGCTGCCAATCTGGCGCGCCGAAGACGGCGAGACGCGCTGCATCGGCTCGGTGGCCGAACTTTATCAGGCCATTGATGAAGCCGTCGCTGCCGGCCTGATGGCGAGCAATCCGCTGCGCGACAAGGGTTTCACCCCCGGCGACTACAGCGAGGAGAACTACGACCGCATCGACTTGCACCGCCCCTATGTTGACGACATCGTGCTCGTGGGCAGCAAGGGACAACCGATGAAGCGCGAGACTGACCTCATCGACGTGTGGTTTGACAGCGGTGCCATGCCGTTCGCACAGTTGCATTATCCGTTTGAGAACGCCGACCTGATTGACGGTGGCTCGTTCTTCCCGGCCGACTTTATCGCAGAGGGCGTCGACCAGACGCGCGGTTGGTTCTTCACCCTTCACGCCATCGCCACCATGGTCAAGGACAGCGTGGCATTCCGCAGCGTCATCTCCAACGGTCTCGTGCTTGACAAGGATGGCGAGAAGATGAGTAAGCGCAAGGGCAACACCATTGACCCGTTTGAGGCTATCAACACCCACGGCATCGACCCGTTGCGGTGGTATATGGTGAGCAATAGCGCGCCTTGGGATAACCTCAAGTTTGACCCCAAAGGCGTCACCGAAGTGGTGAACAAATTCTTCGGCACGCTGCAGAATACCTATTCGTTCTTCACTCTCTACGCCAACGTGGACGGCTTCGACCCCGCGGCTCCCGCGGTGCCGGTGGCCGAGCGCCCCGAGATAGACCGCTGGATTGTCTCGCGCCTCAACAGCCTTGTGGCCACGGTGCGCGCCGAACTTGACAATTATGAGCCCACGCGTGCGGCAAGAGCGATTAGCGAGTTTGTTATTGATCATCTGAGCAACTGGTATGTCCGCTTGAATCGCCGCCGCTTCTGGTCCGGCGAGATGACGGCCGACAAACTTGCCGCCTATCAGACGCTGCACTGCTGCCTGCTCACGGTGTCGAAACTCATCGCGCCCATCACTCCGTTCTACGCCGATATGCTCTACCGCGATTTGAGTCAGGACGACACGCTGAGCGTGCACCTGACTGACTTCCCCGAAGCAGACAACTCACTCGTGGATGCCGACCTTGAGGCGCGCATGCAGTTGGCGCAAGACTTGACGTCGATGGTGCTCGCGCTGCGTCGCAAGAGTGACCTCAAGGTGCGCCAGCCGCTGCAAGCGGTGATGGTGCCCGTGCTCGACGACGAGCAGCGACGCCGCGTCACGGCGATTGCCGACCTTGTCAAGAGCGAGGTGAACGTTAAGGAGGTGCGCCTTGTTGACGGCGACAGCGGTGTGCTGGTCAAGCGCGTCAAGCCGGATTTCAAGAAACTGGGCCCGAAGTTCGGCAAACTGATGAAGGGGGTGGCCGCCGCGCTGATGTCGCTACCGCAGGCTGACATTATCGCTATGGAGCGCGACGGCGCCGCGACGATTGTCGTTGACGGACAGCCGCAGCGCGTAGAACTGGCCGATGTGGAAATCATCAGCGAGGACATCCCGGGATGGCTCGTCGCCAGCGACGGCAGTCTGACCGTGGCGCTCGACATCACCGTCACGCCGGAACTGCAACGCGAGGGCATGGCCCGCGAACTGGTGAACCGTGTGCAGAACATCCGCAAGGCGGCCGACTTTGAGATTACCGACAAAATCAACCTCACCATTGCTCCCGACCCACACATCGACGAGGCCATCGCCGCTCACGGCGATATGATCGCCTCGCAGGTGCTCGCAGCCGCAATCAACGTGGCGCCGCTGCAGCCGGGCCAGCCCGGCGTCACCATCCTCGATATGGACGGATGGCAGTTGGCCGTGAAGGTTGAGAAGGCATAATAAACAATCCCCAGGGCTCATAGGACTCCTTGAAACCATAGGAGTCCTATGGCTCCTGGAAAATATAGAATTATAATATGGCTGAACAACAAGTACGATACTCCGACGAAGAACTGCAGGAGTTCAAAGAACTAATCCTCAAACAAATTGACGAGGCGCAGGCCATCGTGGACCAGTGCGTTGAGAAGTTGCACGTTGACGAGAGTGACCCCACGTTTAAGATGCTCGAGGAGGGTGCCTCCACGCGCGAGAAAGAGGACGCCGCCATGCAGGCCCAGCGTCAGATGGCCTATATCAAGAAACTCAAGGGAGCGCTGGTGCGCATCGAGAACAAGACCTATGGCGTGTGCCGCATCACGGGCAAACTCATTCCCAAGG
>CAMHQD010000119.1 GCA_946187345.1 uncultured Porphyromonadaceae bacterium
TCCAGTAGCCGGTGCTGGCGTCCTCGGCGGCAAACGCGCCCAGAGGCTCAGCCCAATCGTTTCTCGAGCCCATCAACTCGACGGCTGCGATCTCGACAACGGGATCGGCCTCAAACTCGCCGGTGATGACGAGTTTGTCGAAGGCGGGAGCGAGCGCGAAACTCAGCGTAGCGGCCTTCTCGACGTACATGTTGGCGCCACCCTCAACGAGAGTCAACTCCTGGCCGAGCAGTTGCTCGGTCATCAGGAAGTTGCCGTCGCTCTCGGGAGCAAGCCACTTCTCGGTCTGGTCGCTGTAGCGGACGCGGATCTTGAACTCGTCGTTGGCAATGAAGGGCACATCGTTCAGGGTCCAGTAGCCGGTGCTGGCGTCCTCGGCGGCAAACGCGCCCAGAGGCTCAGCCCAATCGTTTCTCGAGCCCATCAACTCGACGGCTGCGATCTCGACAACGGGCTCCTCGTCAATGGTGCCAATCACGGTGAGGGTACCGGCGGCGGGGTCGTAGTCGAAGGTGTACTCGCCACCCTTCTCGACGTAGAAGTTCTTGCCGGCATCGCCCTCGGCCAGACTGATCGCCGTGCCAAGCGTGCTGGCGTTAATCCAATAGTCGCCATCGCTCTCGGCGGCGCCGTACCACTTGTCGTTGGCCTGCTCGCCGGCGGTCTCGGTGCCAACCACCTTGAACCAGAAGCCGGCCTCAAGGCGCTGTCCGCTCAGGTTCCAGCCGCCACCCTGGGCGTTCTGGTTGAGCTCGAAGTTCACCTGCTCGGTCCACTCCTGGTCGTAAGAACCGGTGAGGCGGACAGCAGTCAGCACAGCCTCTTCCACAACGGCGATGTTGAGTTTGCAACTGCTCTCAGTCACATCGCTGATGGTGAGCAACAGTTTACCGGCCTGCGGCATCGCCATGTTGGCGGTCTGGCCGGCGGTGAGCGTGTTGTCGCCAAGGGCGAGCGTCGCGCCACCATACACACCGGCATCAAAGTCACCCCAACCGAGGCTGGAGTAGTCCTTCACGCCTGCAATCTTGAACTCGGCAGCGGTGGCATCAATCTCGAGAGAGTGGGTGCCATCGACGTTTTTGGTAAAGACAACCGTCGGCGGCATGTTCCATCCACCAACGGCTTCGCCCGTCGCCACAAACGTCAACGCGTCGGCGTCAAACGGGTCAGGCTCTACTGTAGAGTTCGCCACAATGCGGGCCTGGTCTGTCGAGTAATTGTACTCGATGGTGTAGGTTCCGGCAGCGGCAATCTTCCACGCTCCACCGCCCTGGGTATCCTCCCAGTCGCCAAGGGGGGTCGAACCGTCACCACTGGCCGGGCCGCGCTGGTAGTTCCAACCCTCCGTGTCCTTGAAGAACGCGAAGTACTTGTTGGCACCAATCTCGGCTGTGTAACTGTAGATGTCGCCCTTCTGGGTCATTTCCACGTTTCCGCTTTCATTCCACCCATTGAAGGCATCACCAACCAGCCACATCGCTGCCTGCGATTGGAAACCGACAGTAGCGGCTACCATCAACAGTAATAAAGAAAAGATTTTCTTCATGTTACAGTTGTTTTAAGTTAGTAAATGTTGTTAGTTAAATAGTTGGTTATTGTGTTTTATGACAATAATTTCATTTTTATGGTAATCGAAAAGTTGGTACTTATAATCACGGCAAAGATACGCAAAATTTACAACATTACAAAAAAAAAGCCCCTGCAAGTGTGATTTTTAACATTACAAAATTGTTACATTTTCCACCCTCGCGATAGCGGCCTCCCCCCACCCCTCCTAAAGAAGGGGGGCTGGCGGTTGAGGCGGGGAGGTGGCCTCCCCCACCCCTCCTAAAGGAGGGGGGCTGGCGGTTGAGGAGAGGGAGCCGGCAGCAACAGGCGGCAGCGGCGGCGGCTCGTGGCAACGGGCGGCGGCCGCAACAGGCGGTGGCAACAGGCGGCGGCGGGCTCGTGGCAACGGGCGGCGGCCGTTAGGCCGCCTTCGTTCGGTGTGCAGCCACCTTGTGGCTGCCTTTGACGCGGTGGCTGCCTCTGCCGCGGTGGTTACTGCAGCAGGTCGTGGCCGGCGGTGAGTGCGGTGGCCACTTCCTCATCGGCCACCTCGGCGGCGGCGTGGCCGGCGGCTACCTCGGCTTCGGCGGCGGCGAGGGTGGCATCGTGGCCGGCGGCGTGGGTGGCATCGTGGCCGGCGGCGAGGGCGGAGGCGACGGCGTTCATCGCGAGGCAGCGCTTGCGGTCCAACTCGTCGGGGCGCGTGGTGAACGGCCAGGCGGAAACCTGAAGAAAACGACCGGCGGCACAGATGTCGAAGGTGCGCCCTCCCGGTTTGGCGAAGTTGCTGAAACCTTGGGGCCTGACGAAAACGACGGGGTAGCCGCAATCCATAGCGGCGCGCATCGCCGCCTTCTCGCCGGGCGACACCGAGGGCGAGACGAGCACCGCGCCACGCCGCGCCATGGCGAGGTAACGCTCACGCTCGGCGGTGACATCGGCCGAGCGCGAGCAGCGCACCGCCACCATCCACGGCGCGTCGAGCAGGAAGCGGTTGCCCTGTGTGTCGAGCGTCAGCCCCGCGACCTCGATGCGGTGGACGACGGTGAAAAAATCGGGACGGAGACTGCGCACGAGGCGTCGCCGCGGGTTGTCGGCGATATACTCTTTCAGTCGGTCCAACTGTCCCTCGCGGCGCAGGATGCGGTCGTGGTATCCGCTCTCCCAGAGGCCGGGGTGCTCGTCGCACTGCAGGCCATGCCGGCGGTAGGCGGCGTTACACGCCGCCTTGAAGCCGCGCACCACGCGTCCGAGGTCAAACGGGAGGTGCCGCGTGAAAAAGACGATGGCATGCAGATGGTCGGGCATCAGTTGGCACTGCAGCAGCATCACGCCGTCGTACACCTGCCCGCCGCGGTACCAGGCCTCTTGCACTTCGAGCCCCAACGGTGACAGCCGGCAATGGGCGTGCCGCTCGTTGCCGGCGAGGGTGCCTAAGAGCGGGCGACGGCCGGCGACGTTGAGCGTAACCATATAGATGCAGCGCTCGTGGTAGTCGTGGTCGATGCATCAGCGGTTGTTGCCGGGCTTGGCGGGCCCGGCGTAGGGCTTGTGCTTCTCGAAAGTCTCGCGGTCCATTTTCTCTTTTTTTGCAAAGGTAATGAAAAGGGGTGATGGCGGCAAGTGCTGCCGCCGTTTTTTCTCGCGGGCGGCCTCGAGAGCGGCCACAAGGTGGCCGCACACCGAACGTAGCGGCCGCCCCGCGGCCGCGGGGGAAGCCTCCCCCCCGCCCCTCCTGAAGGAGGGGGGCTGGCTGTTGAGGCTTCGCTCCATCTTCTTGAAAGGGGAGCGCGACCCAGGGACGGCCGGCAGGCCGCCTCCGTTCGGTGTGCAGCCACCTTGTGGCTGCCTTTGTTGCCGCGGGGGTGGCTGCCATGTGCCGCAAAGGCAAGAGACCCCGCGGGCTGATGCCCGCGGGGTCTCTTCATTGGTTATTGTCGCTCCCTCGGCTCCCCCTCCT
>CAMHQD010000120.1 GCA_946187345.1 uncultured Porphyromonadaceae bacterium
CGACTACCTGGGGTTCAGGCGCGGCTCCCTAATCGCTACCTCGAAGAGGTTGCACCCGATGCTTCATATTCATTCTTTCGCCGCAGCATCAGCGCATACTCGGCATCGAACGATGTCGACTGATGATGCAACTCCTGTTTTAATATATATTTAACGACATCATCCTTCGCCGAAGGCGAACATGAGAATGCGGCATACTCACTCGCCCAACCGGCAAAAATCGGGAAAGCGTCACGATGCTCTGCCATCCACAAACTACTGCTTCGCTTGAGGTCACGCACCACATCCGAGAGGCATTTCGTGCCTGGCAGGTCGATGAGGATATGGACATGGTCACCCACACCATTCATCGCATGCACTTGGCAACCCTTGTTCATCAAGATTCCACGCATATAGGCGTATAAGGGCTGCTTGGAGGCCGGCGGAATGGATAACTGACGGCCCTTGGTGGAAATGACGATGTGATAGAGTCCGATAACGACGCTCATGTCATTGGTTTTTGTGCAACCTCTTCGAGGTAGCAGTTTTACTATTGCCTCTTGGACCCCAGGTAGTCGCCTACGGCTCCAACCTGGGGTTTTCGTAAAACCCACTTCGTGGGTTTGTGCAACCCGCTGTCGCGGGTTGTCGCTCGGGTGCAGGGGTTCGCTGCGCTCACCCCTGCCTAAATCCTGAGCGCCCCTACGGGGCTAATTTGGTTTTCGTTAACCTTGTCACGGAGGGGTGGCGCCCCCGACTATAGGCTGTCACCCTCTTCGCGGTTACTTCCACACCACGACGGGGTGGAGGGCGGCGCGGGTGTCGTCGGGGCGGCACACCGGAGTGCGGTGGGGTGCCGTCTTCACCGTCTCGGGATCGTCGATGGCCTCGCGCGCGATGTCGCGCATCACGGCGATGAACTCGTCGAGCGTCTCGCGGCTCTCGCTCTCGGTGGGCTCAATCATCATCGCCTCGTGGAACAGCAGCGGGAAGTAGACCGTCGGGGCGTGGAAGCCGTAGTCCAGCAGCCGCTTGGCAACGTGGAGTGTGGTCACGCCGGTGCTCTTGTCCTTGAGGCCGTCAAAGACGAACTCGTGTTTGCACACCCCGTCGATGGGCAACTCAAACACGTCCTTGAGTTTCTCCTTGATATAATTGGCGTTGAGGGTGGCCAGCGGCCCCACCATCTTCAGGTGCTCGCGCCCGAGCGACAGCAGGTAGGCGTAAGCCTTGACGAGCACCGAGAAGTTGCCCAGCCGTCCGCTCACCTGTCCCAGCGACTGCTCGTCGTGGGCCACCACCTTATATATATTATCTTTCTCGTCGAGAATGACACGCGGCAGCGGCAACAGGTGCTCCAGTCCCTTGCGCACTCCCACGGGGCCCGCTCCCGGTCCGCCACCGCCGTGAGGCGTGGAGAACGTCTTGTGGAGGTTGATGTGCATGATGTCGAAGCCCAAATCGCCCGGCCGGCAGCGCCCTAACAGCGGATTGAGGTTGGCGCCGTCGTAGTACATCAGTCCGCCGGCCTCATGCACCAGCGCGGCGATGGTGGCGATGTCGTGCTCAAAGATGCCCAGCGTGTTGGGGTTAGTCATCATCATGCCGGCAATGGTGTCGTCGAGCAGCGGCCGCAGGTCGTCCACGTCGACGGTGCCGTCAGGGCGGCTCTTGACCACCACCACCTGCAGGCCGGCCACGGCGGCGCTCGCCGGGTTGGTGCCGTGGGCGCTGTCGGGCACGATGACGCGCGTGCGCCGCGCGTCGCCGCGCAACTCGTGGTAGCGACGCATCACCATCAGGCCAGTGAGTTCACCATGGGCGCCGGCATACGGGTTCAGCGTGAACTCGCTCAGGCCGGCCACCTCGCTGAGCAGGCGCTGCAACTCATAATAGACATGCAGCGCGCCCTGACTCTCGGCCGCCGGCTGCAACGGGTGCATACCGGCAAACACGCCGGCGAGTTCCTCGTTAATCTTCGGGTTATACTTCATCGTGCACGATCCCAACGGGTAGAAGCCGGTGTCGACGCCGAAGTTGTTGTTGCTCATATTGGTGTAGTGGCGCACCACGGTGAGTTCGTCCACCTCGGGCAACTCGAGCGGCGACTGGCGCCGCAACGCCTCGGGCAGGTCAACGGCATAGCCGTCCACGGCGCGCTCGGGCAGACTGTAGCCGCAGCGGCCCGGCCGCGACAACTCAAATATCAGTTTGCTATAAAATCGATTGTTCATTTTTATGAAAGGTTGAGATGTTGAGAGGTTGAGGAGTTGAGAGTTGAGGAGTTGAGAGGCGAACTACCCGCGCCAGCGGGTTGCACAAACCTCGTCAGAGGTTTTACAAAAGCCCCAGGTTGGAGCGAAGCGACTACCTGGGGTTCAGGCGCGGCTCCCTAATCGCTACCTCGAAGAGGTTGCACCCGATGCTTCATATTCATTCTTTCGCCGCAGCATCAGCGCATACTCGGCATCGAACGATGTCGACTGATGATGCAACTCCTGTTTTAATATATATTTAACGACATCATCCTTCGCCGAAGGCGAACATGAGAATGCGGCATACTCACTCGCCCAACCGGCAAAAATCGGGAAAGCGTCACGATGCTCTGCCATCCACAAACTACTGCTTCGCTTGAGGTCACGCACCACATCCGAGAGGCATTTCGTGCCTGGCAGGTCGATGAGGATATGGACATGGTCACCCACACCATTCATCGCATGCACTTGGCAACCCTTGTTCATCAAGATTCCACGCATATAGGCGTATAAGGGCTGCTTGGAGGCCGGCGGAATGGAGAGTTGACGACCCTTGGTGGAAATGACAATATGATAGAGCCCGATGACGACGCTCATGACACTGTTTGTGGTGCAACCTCTTCGAGGTTGCGGTTATTTATATTGCCTCTTGCCCCCAGGTAGTCGCCTGCGGCTCCAACCAGGGGTTTTCGTAAAACCCACTCCGTGGGTTCGTGCAACCCGCTATCGCGGGTTGTCATAGACACTCGCGGCCCGCACACTTGTTCACGTTGCCGTAGACACTCGCGGCCTGC
>CAMHQD010000121.1 GCA_946187345.1 uncultured Porphyromonadaceae bacterium
CCCACCTGATAGCGGTCCTGGGCTTTCAGAGGGGTCGATGGCGCCATCACCATCGAAGTCGGCAATTTCAAGTTGCGTAGCCGATGGTGACGACTTGCCCAAGATGAAGTTGATCATCGTGTTCAGGTCGATGCCGTCAACCACGCCATTGCCGTCGACGTCGCCCTTGGGCGCGTCGTCAAACTCGCGGATTTCGTAGCCGGTGAAATACGGCGTGCTGCGGTAACTCTCGCCGCTGCCGCGCGGCACGTAAATCACGCATCCTGCGGGGAACACGCTGCTTGATGCGTTGCCGGTGAACACCGACGGGTCTTTGATGTAAAGCCTAATGGTGCTGAGTTTGGCGCAGTTGACAAACGGCTGGTGGCCAAACGTGGGCTTCTGTGGCCCGATAACGACCTCCTCAAGGTTGTTACACCAGTTGAAGGCGTAGTCACCAAGTTCTATAAGTGAATGTGGCAACACCACCTTCTTGAAGTTGCAGTGGCTGAAGGCGTACTTGCCAATCTTCTTCGTCCCCTCCTCGAAAGTGAGGAGGTTGGGATTGCGCGTGCGGGAGAAGGCATAGTCCACGATTTTTGCCACCGGCTGTATAACCGAAGTGCTCTTGGAGCCTTTTTCCAAAATCCAATCGGTGAACTTATATATCGTCACAAAGGGTGAATAATATGGATTTTCAACAATCATTGTGTCGCGATAGAAATCCACCTTCCTGTAAAGCGCATTGTCCTGCACGCGGTAAGCGGTGTTTCCCTCGGCAATGGTGATGGTCTCAAGCGGCGAGTTGAAGAAAACACCGCTGTTACCCGTGATGCGTGAGCAGGTGGATGGGATGTGCACCGACTTGAGCGATGAGCAGCCCTCAACCATATTGGAGTGTATCGTAGTTACTCCTTCGGGAACATTGAGTTGCTCCAACTTAGAGCCGTTAACGTAGACATTGGCCGCTTTAATCACAAGATTATCGTAATTTGCGTTGTAGTAGATCTCTGGATATTGGTCATCGTATTTTCCGACTTTGTCGAGAGTCGTGGAGGGTGTGTCGTAAGAATATATCCAAGATGCCAAGTCGGTAATGTGCAGTTCATTAAACGAGCAACTATTGAATGCATTTTTGGCAATATTTTCCAAATGAAGATTGCCGTTGTTGAGTGTGAATTTTTTCAGATTCGTACAACTAAGAAAGGGACTCTCAGAGATGTATTTCAATGAGTCGCCACAGTTAATTGCAACCAGATTGCTTTGATTAAAGAAGCAATATTCAGCAATCATGGTTGTGTTTGGCTTTAAAGTGATGGTAGTGTTTTCCGGCATATCGCCACGATAGCGCAACGCCACCTTACCCACGTACACCAATCCCGGCGCTTGATTTATGTACCACGCTGGCGTTGTAGCAGTTATATCATCTAAGCCACTAACGAACGCACTTATGCCAAGATATTCCACGTTGTCGAAATTCACGATGTTTTCTAACTTCGGGCAATTATAGAAAGCATTACTTCCAATCGTTTTCAGGTTGTTGTTTGGCGGCAACACCACATCGGTCAGGTTGCTGCAACTGCTAAAAGCGCTGCTTCCAATTTCCTCCAATGACTCTGGCAAATACACCTTGACCAACGACGTTTTACTAGAGAAACAACCTGTTTCAATACGCGTTGTTCCGTCTCTGATAGTAAATTGCTCAGGTGGTGTGCCAACGTAACGCACTGCTGTCGTTCCGCTATACAGCATTCCTAATTCAGCGTTCATCAACCAGCGCGTTTGTTCAAACGCAGTGATGTCAAAGTTTGGCGCAGATCCGCCAAAGTCAACATTCTCAAGTGTACTTCGGTAAAATGCATAGTTCTCTATTGTCTCGAGTGACGACGGGAAGGTGACAGACAGTATGTGGCTCTCTCTGAAAGCACTGTTTGCAATAGTTCTCAACGTGTTCGGAAAGACTATCGATGATTCAGGGAAATAGCAGTGATTAAATGCATCGGCACCGATTATTACAAAACTTTGAGGTAATGGATTGCTTGCCAAGACACGATTACGAAAGCAGGACTGAGGTATCGTGTCGTAAGAGCCATTTAAAACGACATTCAAGGCCACTTGATGCTCTTTTTGATAATTCCAAAAAGTATCGTCAAGGCTATTATACCCTCCTCCATTGATTAAGTCCGTTGCGAACAGGCTGTCACTTAAAATATCGGTGTTAACAATAATTTCATTGATTTGTGTTTTGTAGAAGGCGACTTTGCCCATGCTTGTGATTGTCTCTGGCAAAGTTATAGATTTTGTGCCTAATTGTATAACGGCATCTTTAAATGCAGCATCGCCAATTTGTTCCACGTTTCTGAAATTGATTGGTGGCAACTCAGCGTCAACATCCGTCACCCAGGCTTCGTACCAAGCCTTAAAGACAGAGTTCCTAAATGCATCATTCTCAATGTTTTTCACTTTTTTCAAGTCCAATGGGCGATGGAAATAACAATTTCTAAATGCATAACTTTTAATGATCTCAACATTTCTCAAATCCAATGACAAAATACTAAAATACATAAAAGCACTACGTTCTATGACTCTTACGTTTGAACCTAAGATATAATTGTGATAGTAAAGAGGTCTTATAACGTCATTGTCGGATCGGGCTACAATTGAGGTTACAGGATAGTTCTTGCCTTCAAATTGAACAAAATCGGCTACTATAATAGTGTCTTGTTCGGGGGCCGTATACTTCGGTTCACTACCAACCAAACCGGCTATCCAAGCGGCAGTGCCATCATCATAAACAATATACTTCAAATTGTCGACAATTACCCTGTTGTCGGCTATAGCATAACCACAAGCAAGAAATAATACGGCAAATATCAATATTATACGTTTCATAATAGTTGGTTGTTTGAGTTTCTGAAATCTTTGAAAACTTTATACATTCTCGACACAAGATTCGCGTTTTGGCGAACAATGTACGAGTTTCCAGTGTCTAATAATGTGTTATCGACATCGTAAGAGTTTCTGCGACACAATGGCTGCGT
>CAMHQD010000122.1 GCA_946187345.1 uncultured Porphyromonadaceae bacterium
TACCCCTACGGCAGTTTAGCAAACTGCTGGTTTCAGCCACTCACCCACCTCTCCGTGCTATGGAAGCTGAATTATGAGACGCTCTCCTTTCGGATTGCGGGTGCAAAGGTAACGCTTTTTTCTCAATCACCAAAATTTTTCTCACTTTTTTTGAAAAAATATTTTGCCCGCATCATTTTTTGAATACGACAAGGACAACAAGGACAAAGGTTGTAACACTTGTCCTTGTTGTCCTTGTCGCCGTTGGTTTGCTGCTGGCGGAGCGGCGTCATCGCTTGCCGCTGTGGGCCTTGTGGGGCAACTGGCGCAGCACCTGCGCCGAGCGGGCGGGCAGGTAGAGTTTGAGCCAGCCGAGGTGGGCGTCGGCATAGACGGGGTCGTGCTCGGTGAGGTGATGGACGCTCTCGTCGATGTTGCCGTAGCCGCCATAGCACGGCGCGTCGCTGTCCATCACGCCCTCGTATTCGCCCTCGGGCGCCAGGAAGCCGTAGCCGTCGAACGACTTCGTGGGGTTGAAGTTGAACACAAACACGAGGTCGCCGCGCTTGAACGCCAGCACCTGGTCGTCGTCCTTGTCCCAGAGTTTCCTCACGGCGAGTTTCTCAAAGCCGCGCACGCCGCCGATGAGGTGCATCACGTCGCGGTCCCAGCGGCTGAGGTACTTGTACTTGAGGTCCTCGCGGTCCACGAGGTCCCACTGCCGACGGGCGTACTTGTAACTCCAGCCGTTGCCCTCGCGTGGGAAGTCGATCCACTCCGGGTGTCCCCACTCGTTGCCCATGAAGTTGAGGTAGCCGCCGTTGATGGTGGCCGCCGTCACCAGGCGGATCATCTTGTGCAGCGCCATGCCGCGGGCCACGGTGCCGTCGTTGTCGCCGTCCATCATGTGCCAGTACATCTCCTTGTCGATGAGGCGGAAGATGATGGTCTTGTCGCCCACGAGGGCCTGGTCGTGGCTCTCGGCGTAGGAGATGGTCTTCTCGTCGGCGCGCCGGTTGGTGAGTTCCCAGATGATGGAGGTGGGTTTCCAGTCCTCGTCGCGTTTCTCCTTGATGGTCTTGATCCAGTAGTCGGGGATGCCCATGGCCATGCGGTAGTCGAAGCCGATGCCGCCGTCCTTGAAGGGGCGTGCCAGGCCGGGCATACCGCTCATCTCCTCGGCGATGGTGATCGCGCGCGGGTTCACCTCGTGGATGAGCACGTTGGCCAGGGTGAGGTAGGTGATGGCGTTGGTGTCCTCGCCGCCGTTGTAGTAGTCGCCGTATCCGCCGAAGGCCTGCCCCAGGCCGTGGTTGTAGTAGAGCATCGAGGTGACACCGTCGAAGCGGAAGCCGTCGAAGCGGAACTCCTCGAGCCAGTATTTGCAGTTGCTCAGCAGGAAGTTGAGCACGGCGTTCTTGCCGTAGTCAAAGCAGAGCGAGTCCCAGGCGGGGTGCTCGCGGCGGCCGTCGCCGTAGAAGTAGAGGTCGCCCGTGCCGTCAAAGCGTCCGAGGCCTTCCACCTCGTTCTTGACGGCGTGGCTGTGGACGATGTCCATGATGACGGCGATGCCGGCGGCGTGCGCCTCGTCGATAAGTCGCTTGAGTTCCTCCGGCGTGCCGAAGCGGCTGCTGGGGGCGTAGAAACTCGAGACGTGGTAGCCGAACGAGCCGTAGTAGGGGTGCTCCTGGATGGCCATGATTTGGATGGCGGTGTAGCCGCCCTCAATCACGCGGGGCAGCACAAGACGGCGGAACTCGTCGTAGGTGCCGACGCCCTCCTTGTTCTGGGCCATGCCGATGTGGCACTCGTAGATCAGCAGCGGGTCGACGCGCGGCTTGAAATCTTTCACCTTGAACTCATAGCCCTGCTTGGGCGCCCACACCTGGGCCGAGAAAATCTTGGTGTTGTCGTCCTGCACCACGCGTGTGGCGTAGGCGGGAATGCGCTCGCCCTGTCCGCCGCTCCACTTGACGAGCAGTTTGAAGAGTTGTCCGTGCTTCATGCCGCGCTCGCCGATGGTGAGTTCCCAGTTGCCGTCGTGTCCGGGCAAGCGGCGCATCTTGTACTTGGGCGTTTCCTTCCAGTCGTTGAAGTCGCCGATAACGTAGATCTCGGTGGCGTTCGGCGCCCATTCGCGTAGCACCCATCCACCCTCACTCAGGTGGTGCAGGCCATAGTAATGGTGGGCGTTGGCGAAGTCGGTAAGGCGGCCGCCGCGCTTCTTGCCGGTGAGTTCGGCGATTTTGTTCACCGCGTCTTGGTGCCGGCCCTCGATGGCCTCGGCATACGGCTCCAGCCAGGGGTCGTCGGCGATAATCGCCAGTTGTTTTTTCTTGATTGCCATATTTTCGTTTTTCGTTCTTAGATTTCTAAGATTATTAGATAACTTCCATTTCTTTGCCGACCTTGATAAAGGCGGCGATAGCGCGGTCGAGTTGGTCGCGGGTGTGTCCGGCACTGAGTTGGACGCGGATGCGCGCCTGGCCCTGCGGCACCACGGGGTAGTAGAAGCCGGTGACGAAGATGCCCTCTTGCTGCATGGAGGCGGCGAACTCTTGGCTGAGGCGCGCGTCGTAGAGCATCACGGCGCAGATGGCGCTCTGGGTGGGCTTGATGTCAAAGCCGGCCTCGAGCATGCGAGTGCGGAAGTACTCCACGTTCTCCAGGAGTCGGTCGTGCAGCGCGTCGCTCTCGTCGAGCATCTTGAACATCTCGAGCGAGGCACCCACGATGCCCGGGGCTATAGAGTTGCTGAACAGGTAAGGACGCGAGCGCTGGCGCAGCATGTCGATGATTTCCTTGCGACCGGTGGTGAAGCCGCCCATCGCGCCGCCAAAGGCCTTGCCCAGGGTGCCGGTGAAGATGTCGATGCGGCCGTAGAGGTCAAACAGTTCGGCCACGCCGCGCCCGCGCGGACCGACCACGCCGGCGCTGTGGCTCTCGTCGACCATCACCAGCGCGTCGTATTTCTCGGCCAGGTCACAGATTTTGTCCATCGGGGCCACATTGCCGTCCATGGAGAACACGCCGTCGGTG
>CAMHQD010000123.1 GCA_946187345.1 uncultured Porphyromonadaceae bacterium
TGCGGGTTGCCGACGCCAATTCTTTCTACAGATGTGTGGACCGGCCGCCGGGTGGGGAGGATAATTAGCGGTCGGCGATGCGGAAGAGTGTGGCGAGCATCTCCAACTCGCCGCGTTGCTCATCCAGACGGCTGCTGAGTGCCGAGCGAGCCGCGCGGCGCAAGGCCGAGAAAAACCGTGATATTCAGAAGGTGACGCGTCAAATACGTGATACAGCAGAAAAAAACATACAGACCGCTATGCGTGGCCGAGACATACAAGCACAGATAGACAAGGTAAACGCGCGAATCCTCGCGCTTTTGAAGAAGCCGCAACAAAAATCCGTGTCTATTATTCGTTTCCTTCCTGAAGATTACGGACGGTCTGATTTTAGATTACCTCCCCTCCAGCCGCGCTCGTTGGCCGACAGTTGCCTAAATGTAGAGTGTGCCGACAGTATCGCTCCGGAACTTGAGCCTAAAATGGAATTGCCCACCGACACAATCGACACGACTGTGGCTCCGTGATGCTCTCCAGCGGTCGGAATGTGCCAAAAAAATCGACATTCCGACCGCTGAAATCGTTTCGCGTCTATTTTCGTCTATAACGACGTCTATTTTCGTCAATTTTTTATTATTCACAATTGTTTCGCGTCTATTGTCGTCAATTTTTTTTAGACGTGAATTGACGTTGTCATTGACGTGAATTGACGCTAACCATTTTTTTAGACGTGAATTGACGTTGCCATAGACGTGAATAGACGCTAACCTCTATAATTTTCCGAAGTATTGAATTTTCGAGAGGAATTTTTTTGTATCTTTGTGCCAACTATCGACTAACAACTAAACATGGATACAGAAAGACGAGAGACGATTGCCGTCAGTTGCGGCGGCGTGACTATCGGCGGCGGCGCGCGCATCAAGGTACAGACGATGACCAACACCGCAACCGACGACGTGGAGAGTAGCGTGGAGCAGTGCCTGCGCTGCGCCGAGGCTGGCGCTGAGTTGGTGCGCCTCACCGCGCAGGGTGTTCACCAGGTCGAGAGTATCGGGCGCATACGCGAGTCGCTGCGTGAGCGGGGCTGCACGGTGCCGCTGGTGGCTGACATCCATTTTAACCGCAACGCCGCGATGAAGGCGGCGGAACTGTGTGACGGCGTGCGCATCAATCCGGGCAACTTCGCTGATCCGGCGCGCTCGTTCAAGCAATTGGAGTACACCGACGAGGAGTATGCCGCCGAGTTGGCGCGTATCCGCGAGGCATTGCTGCCGTTTATCAAGGTTTGCCGCGAGAGGGGCACGGCGGTGCGCCTGGGTGTGAACCACGGTAGCCTGAGCGACCGCATCATGAGCCGCTACGGCAACACGGCGGCGGGCATGGTGGAGAGCGTGATGGAGTACCTGCGCGTGTTTGTCGCCGAGGGCTTTGACCAAGTGGTGATCTCGATGAAGGCGAGCAACGTTGTTGTCATGGTGGAGAGCGTGCGTCGCCTTGTGGCGGCGATGGATGCCGAGGGGATGCGCTTCCCGCTGCACCTGGGCGTGACCGAGGCGGGCTTCGGTGAGGACGGCCGCATCAAGAGCGCCGTGGGCATCGGTGCGTTGTTGCTGCAAGGTCTGGGAGACACCATCCGCGTGTCGCTCAGCGAAGACCCGGAACTGGAAATCCCCGTGGCGCAGAAACTCGTGGATTATGTCCATTATGCCCATACGTGTCATGGAGTATTCTCCGGTGGAATGCAACCGGATCTCACCTCGCTGACGTGCACCCGCCGCCAGACGAGGTGTGTGGCGGGTCTGGTGGGCGGCAACTGTCAGCCTGTGGTTATCGCATCCGGCCTGCCGTCACAACTGTCGGCAGATACCGTGCCGCCCGACTTCTTTTTCACCCGGCGAGCGGAGGACATCGACGCCGACCACCGCTTTATCGTGCCCGCCGACCAGTGGAATGAGTCGCTTGGCGACAATGTCTATCCCAAGTTCACTCCGAAAATCGACGACGACTGGGAAGATTTTGTCGTGTGCCGAGCCCCGATTGTGTTTGTGCGCATCACCGTTAACACCTACCGCGACAGCCGCGTGATGGATTATATCCGTTTACAGCCCCGCGCGGTTGTGCTGGTTGACAGGCTGAATAGTGACGTGCTGTCGCAGATGGAATTTATGCAGAGGATGTCGGCTGCGGAAGTAAACGCCCCGGTGGTTCTGCTCAACAGTTATGCCACCGACGATGCCGATAAGTTGCCGCTGGAAGCCGGCGCCGACTGCGGCCTGCTGTTGCTCAGCGGTTTTGGCGACGGGTTATGGCTCGGGGAATTCCGACTGCTGAGTCCGCCTTTGTTCGGCATAGATATGATGGCGCGCCTCAGTTTTGCCATCCTGCAGGCTGCGCGACTGCGCACGACGGCCACCGAGTTCATTTCCTGTCCGAGTTGCGGCCGTACCCTGTTTGACCTGCAGAGCACGGTGAAAGAGGTGAAGGCCGCCACGTCCCATCTGACCCACCTCAAAATCGCCGTGATGGGTTGCATCGTCAACGGCCCGGGCGAGATGGCCGACGCCGACTACGGCTACGTGGGCGCCGCGCCGGGACGGGTGAGCCTCTACCACGGCAAGCAACTTGTCGAGGCCAACATCCCCACAGCCGAAGCCATCCCCCGCCTCATCGCCCTCATCAAGCAGTGCGGCGACTGGAGAGAGTGAGATGCGGGCAGGCTCTTCCGAGGCCGGAGGCGTGCGGCATCGGAAGAAAAGTTTTTTCAAAAAAATCGCAGATAATTTTGGTATTCCGGAAAAAAGTTGTACCTTTGCACCCGCAATAGCACATGACATGATGGGTACTTAGCTCAGCTGGTTTAGAGCGCCTCCTTGACAGGGAGGAGGTCACCTGTTCGAATCAGGTAGCACCCACACCTCCAACCCCGAGGGCGGAACCGTAACGCGGCTCCGCCCTCACTTTTTAGTATGACGGGCATGTTGTACATCTGTGGTGAAAGTCCACTCGGGGCGTA
>CAMHQD010000124.1 GCA_946187345.1 uncultured Porphyromonadaceae bacterium
AACCTTTGGAACGAAATCAAGGCGTTATTCCGTCTGCAGGACTATATGGAAGACGAGCAGGCCATCGTCACGCGCATCAGCGACGGCGTCACCTTCAAGGGGCCGACCCTCTGGGTCCTCATCTTTGCCATACTCATCGCCTCGCTCGGCCTCAACGTCAACTCCACAGCGGTCATCATCGGCGCCATGCTCATCTCGCCGCTCATGGGACCCATCATCGGCATGGGCCTCGCCGTGGGTATCAACGACCTCGACCTGCTCAAGCGCGCCGCCCTCAACTTTGCCGTCGCCACAGTCATCAGCATCCTCACCGCCACCCTCTACTTCCTCATTACCCCATTAAGCGAGGCCCAGAGCGAACTGCTGGCACGCACCTCTCCCACCCTCTACGACGTGCTCATCGCCTTCTGTGGCGGTGCCGCCGGCATCATCGCCCTCTGCACCCGCGGCAACACCAACGTCATCCCCGGCGTGGCAATCGCCACCGCACTCATGCCGCCGCTGTGTACCGCCGGCTACGGCCTCGCAACAGGCCACCTGCTCTACTTCGCCGGCGCCTTCTTCCTCTTCTTTATTAATACGGTATTCATCAGTCTGGCGACATATATGGGAGTGCGCCTCATGGGCTTCCACGAGCGCGAGTTCGCCTCTCCCGAGCGCATGCGCGCCACGCGCCGCGTCCTCATGACCGTCGTCATCCTCACCATGATCCCCGCCGCCTATATGACCTTCAACATCGTGCGCGACAGTTTCACCGACGGCAACGTCAAGCGTTTCGTCAAGGCCGAACTGCGCCAGAGCGGCACACAGGTGCTCAGCACAAGCCTCGACAACGACGCCCGCACGCTGCGCGTGGTCGCCGTGGGACGCCTCCTCGATGACGACCTGCTCGAGACGGCCCGCAAGCGCCTGGACGACTACGGCCTCACGGGCTATAAACTTAACGTCATCCAGGGCTCGCAAAGCGACAGCCTGCTCACCCTGGGCGGACGCCTCGCCATGGACGCCTCCTCGCGAGAGAGCGACCGCCGCAAACTCCTCGAACTCTCCGCCACCGCCGCCGCCCTCAACGACAGCCTCGCCCCCTACACCCGCCTCGACGCCGTCGCCGCCGCCCTCAACCGCGAGGCCGCTACACTCTTCCCCACAGTCACCTCCATCGGCCTCGCCCGCGTCGCCACCGCGCCCGCCGACACCGCCGGCCTCACCCACTATGTCGCCGCCATCGTCACCACCGCCGATGGCCGTCCGCTCCACGCCGCCGATGCCCACCGCCTCCATGACTGGCTCAAACTGCGCGTCAAAGCCGACTCTCTCGCCGTGATCACACGCTGAGACAGCGCGAAAAAAGGGCGCCGACAGTCCATCGACGCCCCGGAATTGCAACACCGTGTTTCTTAGCACCCAAAATAAATTAACTAAACCCAAATGTCATGGTATAGACTTGTGACACTTTGTTGCATCACTACGGCAAAATTAAGTAAAAAAAACGGCTTCCACAAAATAATTATTCTTGCGTACAGCGTTTTGCAACCGGTTTTGGTAGCGATTGTAACTGAATTGTCATAACAGCACGTCATAATAGTGACATTTTATCAAAAAAATCGCAAAAAGTTGGATATATCCCCAACTATACCTAACTTTGCGACACAAAATATCGCTCTCAATTTATCATGTGGGCGCGACATTAAAAAGCACGATAAACCATATGCGACTACGCAATCTCATTCTCACGATGACAGCCGCCGTTGCGGCAATAACCTCTCAAGCCGGCGGCTGGGCCTACGGCTTTGACGCGGGCATTGGCGTACAGGCGCCCACCGGCGGCGCGGCCGACCTGATTAAGACCACCGTCAACTTTGGCGCGGGCTTGGAGGGCGGCTATAGCGGGCTCCGCCTTAAAGCGGGTTTCACCTACGGGCAGCCAACCATCCGCATTGACAACCCGTTTGGCGTCTTCGACGCCAGCGGCCGTGACCTGCAACTGAACAAGTCACGCAACCTGAGCAACTTCACTGTGTCGCTCATGGCCGGCTACCGCGTCAAGGTGAGCGACCGTGTGGCCGTCACGCCGCTGGCGGGCGCTTACTACAGCCGCCTGTCGTGGACGGTCAACGACATCGAGTGGAGCAAGAATGAGGCAGGGCACGATGTGTTTGCCGTCATCAATGCCACAGACGTGGCATTGGGCAGTTGGTCGTGGCGTGTGCAAGCCGATGTGGACATTAAGTTGCACGGCCAGTTCGTGGACAAGACGCGCTACACGTCGAGCCTGCGCATCTCGCCGTGGGTGGCCGGGCTGCGTTGGGGCGGAGCGCTCGCCACGCCCGCGCGCGGAGCGTGTGTGGGCCTCACCGTGGCCTACGCCGGCCTGTTCACCACCCTGCGATAACGGCCACCAAACATTATAAGAATATAATTACCGGATAATATCAAGAAAATGAAAAAGTACATTTTTATCGCGGTGGCGGTGATAACCGCCGTTATCGCGGTGGCGGTGACCGCCAAGCCGGCACTGCCGCTCGAGAGCACGACCTTCAGCGTCGACATCCGTTGCCAGAACTGCGTGAACCGCCTCAAGGCGGGTCTACCCGAGGTATGCCAGGGCGTATTCGGCATCGAGGCCGATGTGCCCACCCACAAAGTCACTGTCACCTATGAGCGCGGCACCGAGACCGTCGAGAGCCTGCTCGAGGGTTTCAAAGCGCTTCGCTTCAAGGCCAGTGTCGACAGTGAGGTGGAAGTGAGCGGTGCCTCGTGCGGCAACTGCAATCACGGCGACGGCGACAAGTGCGACCACGACGCGACCCCCGACAGCGTCTCCGCCTCGCTGCCGGGCCGTGGAGGCCGCCCCTACTGTAAAATTCCGCCCACACCCCGCC
>CAMHQD010000125.1 GCA_946187345.1 uncultured Porphyromonadaceae bacterium
GCAGACCGTTGGTATCGCCCGTCACCGCACCTTCCTGCTTGTTGTTGTCAATCCAGTAGCGGTAACGCGTCACGGCGTCCTGTCCGCGTGCCAGCATCGCCACCGACATCGCCACCATTATTAATAGTAACTTTTTCATCTTTATATAAGGTTAACCGTTGATAAGAACTCTTAGAACTCTTAGAACTCTTAGAATACCTCAACGAACAACTGACAACGAAAAATGTTACCGGGCGTTAGGGACATCGGCTTTGAGGTTGAGCGTGACTTTCTTGCCGTCCTCGCTGGGGGTAGCGTCGAAGGAGAGGATGCGCGGCACGTTGGCGATTTTGTTGAACTTATAGTTGCCGCCGTGCACGCCGATGGGCTGTCCGTCGATGCCGATGAGGTCATCGGCTACGATAAGGTCGCGCGGCGCGCCATCGACCTCGTAACCGCTATTATTTACACCGTCGGTAAACACGGTGCTCATCGCGCGGTTGTAGAAGTTGCCCTCGGCGGTATACTTGGTCTCGTCGAGCGTGCCGGGAAACACACAACCCTTGGCGGTCGAGCCCACGGCGATGCCACCATTGACCACGCTGTTGGTCAGAGTGTAGGATTGATTGCAGCCGGTCAGGATGCAATGATCGATATAGACCGTGCTGGGGATGTCCTCGCTGGTGACGAAATGATTGACACCTCCAGTGATACAGTTAAGCACTTGCAGGTTTTTGGCATAACCATCGGAGGGCTGATATCCAGACCAACTACTATAATAGTATCTTGACAAGACCTCACCAATGACACATTGGCGGGCAGTCACATTCTCGACGTTAGCAGTCAGGTATAACCTATTCGTGATACGGCACTTGACCACTGTGATGTCTTTGGTCAAGGTCCCCGCCACTTCTAAGTTTCCCTCAATGCGGAGTCCCTCGAAGTAGCATCCGTTGGTTTTCTCACCACTCTGCGACACGGTGATAGCACCGGTTCGCGTGGCTGCTAATCCGGCCTCGGCATCGCCCTCGAAGCCAACGCCATAAATCGACACCTGCTTTTGAATAGTCAAGCCATCGAAGTAGCCGGCACTCAGCCGGATCACGTCGCCGGCATCGGCAGCCGCTTCGTACGCGCTCCGGAGGGCATTTTGGCCGTAAAACACTGTCGTCTCGTCGCCATGCTGCAGCGTGGCGCTCACGATGTCGCTCTGCTCGGTCTGAGCCGTCGCGATGCCTGCGACAGCGACAATCGCCGCAAGCATCATGAAAAATCTCTTCATATTGATTTATATATTTGTTAAGGTTAATGGATATTCGGCCACAAAAGTAGAACAAAAACCTCTTCAAGGACTACCAAATTCACAATTTCTACTGCCAAATTCACAATTTCTGCGTTTTTCACGCATATTGGACATGAATTTCCATATAATTTTCCAGGAATTATTTTTTTTCAGTAATTTTGTACCATTAAACGGTCGACGGTCAACGTTAAACCTTTCACAAATATGGCAGAGAGCAATTTTATTGATTACGTGAAGATATTGTGCCGCAGCGGTAAGGGCGGCGCCGGCAGCGCACACCTGCACAGAGCAAAGTATATCCCCAAGGGTGGCCCGGACGGCGGTGACGGCGGGCGTGGCGGCCACGTGCTGCTGCGCGGCAACCACAACCTGTGGACGTTGATACATTTGAAGTATCAGCGCCACATCTTTGCCACCGATGGTGTGGCCGGCGGCGAGAACAACATGACCGGCAGGCAGGGTGAGGACCGCATTATCGAGGTGCCTTGCGGCACGGCCGTGTATGACGCCGAGACGGGCGAGTTCCTTTGCGACGTGACGCGCGACGGACAGGTGGTGCGCCTGCTGCGTGGCGGCCGCGGCGGATTGGGCAATACCCACTTCAAGACGGCCACGCGACAGACGCCGCGTTTCGCCCAGCCCGGCGAGCCCGGCGTGGAGCGCGCCGTGGTGCTGGAACTGAAGTTACTGGCCGACGTGGGGCTCGTGGGTTTCCCCAACGCCGGCAAGAGCACTCTGCTATCGGTAATCAGCGCCGCCAAGCCCAAGATTGCCAACTATCCGTTCACCACGCTCGAGCCTAACCTGGGCATCGTCACCTATCGTGATATGCAATCGTTTGTGATGGCCGATATCCCCGGCATCATCGAGGGTGCCAGCGAGGGCAAAGGTTTGGGGCTGCGCTTTCTGCGCCACATCGAACGCAACGCCGTGTTGTTGTTTATGATACCGGCCGACAGCGACGACATTCGCCACGAATGGGACGTGCTGGTCAACGAACTGACGAAGTTTAACCCCGAGTTGGCCGACAAGCCGCGCGTACTCGCAATCACCAAATGCGATATGCTCGATGATGAACTCATCGACGAGATGCGCCGCAGCGAGTTGCCCGAGGGAGTGGAAACGGTGTTTATCAGCAGCGTGGCCCAACGTGGCCTGAGTGAGTTGAAAGAATTGCTGTGGCGCACGATTAACGACGAGCGCAACCGCCTTGTGGACCCGTCGCAGGCCGCCCAGCGCGACCTCGACGAGCGTCACCGCGAGGCCGACGAGGACGCGTTCCTGTTTGAGAACGTCACCCCGGCCGATGCAGAGCAGGAGGAGTATGTGCCGTCGCGGGCCGAGGGCTCCGGCCGCATGATTGGGCCCGACAGCAAGGAGTGGAGCGACGAATACTGGGCAGAGGACTATGTCGACCCGGAGGCCGACTGGCAAGTGAAGTCGGAATAGACTCTGTTACTGAGATCTCTTAGAAATCTAAGAGTTCTAAGAAATCTCAGAAATCTCAGTGTTTTGTAGGGGCTGCCCACGGCGTTGACAGGCAAAAAAGTGTGGGGG
>CAMHQD010000126.1 GCA_946187345.1 uncultured Porphyromonadaceae bacterium
ACCGGCAATGATGATGTCGCCGCTGGGGGTCAACGTGGGTTGTGAATAGCCTGCCTCGGGCACTGGCCGGCTGACGTGCAACGTCATCGGCGCCGTCCGTCCGTCGAGGGCCGGCGCATAGCCGACCTCAACAATATAGAAGCGGCGGGTGGCGTCTATGCCCACGAGGTAGGCGCGCTGTGTGCTGCGGTCGGCGATGACCTCTGAGGGATAGGTGATGCTGTCGCCGCGGAACACACGGGGAATGGGCGCCGACAGCCTCAGCAGGGCGAAGGACGGCTCGCCGTCCGTACCTCCGGTGACGCGCATCAGAGCCATCTCGCCTTGGGCATTCTCGACCGTGATGAGGTAGTCATAGACTCCGGAGGCTTCGTTGCCGATGAAACTGTTGGAACTGCGGCGCTGTGTGTGGACATGACGTGGGCGCCACGTCTGAAGCAGTGGTGGCCGCAGGCTCCCGCCTTGCAGCCGGTCCACAATGACGCTGTCGAGAGGGTCACCTCTGGTGTCGACGGCTCCGAAGATGACGGCATCGTCAGGTGCCGTCTGCAGCACGCAGGGCTGCGAGCGTTGCTGTGCTGTGGCGGCCAGGGCCACGCATTGACGCTCGCCGTTGAACATCTCGGTGGCGTCGCGCTCGTACCAGTTGCCGCTGATGACGACCTTGCCGCCGCCCAGCGCTGTCCCGTCGGCAAAGGCGCGTTTGGTGTCGAGACACCCGAACCCTTCGAAGGTGTGCGTCGCGGGGTCGTACAACTCCAGGGTGAATGTCTGTCCTATGCCTAAGGACTGCTCATGGCCGCCGGCGAGGAGGATGCGGCCTGTGTGAAGAGGTACCATCAAGGCTTGGTCGTGGGTGTACACCATCGGCATGACATGCCACACGCCATTGCTGTAGCGTTCGGCCGTCGGCGTAGGCACAAAGCCATGTGTGTGACCGCCAAAGACCACTATCTCGCCACCCGCTGCCACTGTGGCGTGGCCCGCACGGGCGATGTTGAGGTCTGGCAGCCGCTGCACTGGCATCTCCACCACGGGACAACCGTTGCCGAGGCTGTCCGCGATTGCCGCTGCCAGCGACGGCAGCGACAGACAAAGGGTGAGACACAAACTGATGATAAGACGCTCGATAGCCATTTGGCTACAAAGGTACATAAAAATCGGGTTACCTGCAAAATCCTGTGTTTATAACAGCCTTACCCATGCAAGTCGAGACTTGCACATGTGTGAAACTCCACGAACTCCGTCACGTGGGCGCAGAGACGGCCCTTTTGTCTCGGGTTGTGAGACAAAAGGGCCGTCACAGTGGTTCGCCAAACCTCACTCAACGCTTGTCGCCGCGCTCGAGTTGACGCTTGAGGGCGTCGAGGCACAAATCCACCGCCTCCTCAAACGTGTCGGCGGTCTTGTTGGCAAACAAATCGTCGCGCTGCGACACCTGCAGTTTCACCGACGCCTCCTTGTTCATCGCCGTCTCCGGCTTGACAACCTTCAGCGTCACCTCAACGGCACTGATCTCCTCGTGCTTGCGGGTGACCTTGTCGACCTTCTTCTCGATGAAGTCCTGCAACTTCTCGGTTGCATCGAAGTGGATGGCTTTAATCTTGAGTTCCATAATCTTACTGTTGTTTAGAAGCCCGTGGGTGGGCTTGTTGGTAATTATGTTGTAGTTCTCGCATTGTCACGTGGGTATAGACTTGGGTGGCCGCAAGAGACTGGTGCCCGAGCAATTCCTTGACGCTCTGCAGGCCGGCTCCGTCGCCCAACAGCGCGCTGGCGTAACTGTGGCGCAGCACGTGGGGACTCGCCTGGCCCGTCGCGCCGGCCGCGCGCAGCCGCCTGTTGACGATCTGCCACACAAGCGACGGATACAGCGCCTTGCCGCTACGGGTCACCAGCAGCGGACCGCCGGTGGTGACACCCAACTCACTGTCGCGCAGCGCGCGCCACCGCTCAATCATCGCGGCCAACTCGGCGCCGTAGGGCACCACGCGCTCCTTGTCGCGCTTGCCGGTCACGCGCAGTTCCCGGCGGCGGTTGTCCACGGCGGCGTCTTTCAGCCCGATGAGTTCGGCGCGGCGGATGCCCGTCTCATAAAGCAACGCCACCACCAGGCGGTCACGCGCCGCGTTGAAGTCGCCCTCGTCAATCGGCTCGTCAAGCACCGCGTCCATCGTGGCCGGACGGACCCACTGCGGCAGTCTCACCGGCAACTTGGCCGCCTCAATGTCTCGCGTGGGGTCGCCAGTGACGAGGCCGCGCTTGGCCAGATAGCGCCACAACGCGCGGCAAGCCGCCAACTTGCGGCGCAGCGTGCGGGCGCTGTCGCCAACACCGGCACGCTCCGACAGCCACAGACGCAGGTCGCCAGTGGTGACAAGCGACAACGCTGCGGCATCGCGGCTCGGGGCGACGCTGTCGGCAAGTTGAGCCAAATCGTTGCGATAGGCCGTTATGGTCAGCGCTGACCGGTTCAACTCATAGCGCGCGTAGGTCAAAAATTGCTCAATGACGTCCATTTCACGTTTCGTGCCACGAATATACAACTTTTTCCTGACTTGTGCAACTTTTTTTATGGTTCAAGCCAAAATAAAGCCAAATTACCGGCCGCGCCGCCGCTCAGGAAATCATTTCGATGGTGAGATGTGGTGACGTCAAGGCATATCAAACACAGGTTTTTACAGGTGACCCTGAATACAGCCCCGTTAGGGGCGGCAGACCATAGGCGGGGGCGTTAGCCCCCGTAACCATCGCGCGCGCCCCACACAAATACAGCC
>CAMHQD010000127.1 GCA_946187345.1 uncultured Porphyromonadaceae bacterium
CCGTTCAATGCCGGGCGCAAACAGGAATACTACATGAGCGCCGAGGGCATCACCCACACCCCGCTGCGCAACTTCGGTGATATGTTATCGGCGGCGATGGAGTTCCGCAACTGGCTCAACACGTGTGTTGACGAGCGACTGCCTCGGTGGATAAGGCTTTATGCTGACACCTACAAACCTACCGAGAAATTCAGTTATCCCGGGTTCAACGAGAACAACCGCCCGAACCTGCGTCGGCAGAAATATGAGTTCAGATGATTGAGAGAGATCCGGTGAGTTTCACCGTGCCGGTTGACATCTACAAGCGCGGGGTGCTGTTCTACTTCGGCAAGCGCAAGGGGTTGCTGTCGTACATAAGACAGGCGCACCCCGACTACTATGCCGAGGTGCGCGCTGGCTTGGATAGAGGCGGCGACGCCATGTGCATCAGCCTGTCGGGCGACACTATCGTCTATGCCAGAGATGTGCCGACCGTCCCCGTGCTGGTGCATGAGGCGGTACATGCCGCCGAGGACGTGCTTGGCAAGGTTGACGTGGAGGCTTCGGGCGAGCCGATGGCCTACCTGGTCGAGTACCTTGTCGCGAAGGCTCTTGAACGCATCACTTCTTGCGTGGGCGTTTCTCCGTGACCGTTGTCTTGGGGCGGCGTTTCGTTTCCTCTGGCGAGACGAAACGCCCCGTCCCCGCGTCACGGTAGATGGTAATTACCTTTTTCTTATTCATAAAAAAACAGAAAAACAGTTATACGGCAATATTGCCGAAAATGACGAACGCAACAAGCGTTCCTGTATGACAACATGACAAACGGAATGACTTATTGACATTATTGAGAGATGGAACGGACTGACAACAAGAGGGCGTGCATCGTGCTGACGGAACGGACGCGTTCCGGCGGTGGGAGTGGTACGACGACCGCAACGTGAAGGTGCTTTTCGTCCACCTGTTGCTGCTGGCGCGGGTCGAGGACGGCACGTTCCGCGGCCGTGAGGTGCACCGTGGGACGGTGGCGACTGCCCGAACGCGCACCAGCGCAAAGCAATCGCGATGAGTTATTGCCTCTATCGTGAGATTGTCCGCCAACTGACGTTGGCGAGCGGTCGTGAGAGTTACAGTGTTTACCAGTCGCCGACGCTGACCTGCGAGGAGGGCGGCGAGTTGCCGATTGTAAGATTGAATTAACGCCGTACACGGCACGGGACACCCACGGGCGGTACCACCCTCGCAAACAATTTGCGTTGCGCCACGGGGCGTTTCCGTGCCAAAAACGGCAAAAAAAGATTGAACTATGGATAACTACGAAGTCAAATACAATGCAGCACTTTCAAGAGCAAAGAAATTATATGAACAAGGTTCTATAACTGATTGTCTTGGATTTGTTTTCCCAGAACTCACACAGAGTGAGGGTGAGAAGATAAGGAAAGAACTAATAGAGCATATTAAAGCCAACAAAGATGCGGATTATGTACTATTTAAGAAGTTTTCGCCTGATGATGTCATTGCTTGGCTTGAAAAGCAAGGTGAGCAGAAACCTAATGATAATGTTGAACCAAAGTTCAAGGTCGGCGACATCGTGCAATACCACGGCGGCTTTTTTCAAATAACGGAAGTGAAATGGGAAGACGGAGGGCTCACTTATTGCGTCGGTAACGATTGGTATTTCTTCGAAGATTCCCTAAAGCGTCCCGACAACCCCACCGTGCACCACAAGGTCAAGGAGGCGTTCGCAATCCTCAACAACAAACACATCAATTTCGACTAACTATGAGCAGCGGACCTATGTTCCCAAATCCACGACATCATGCAATGCTAAAACTTTGTAGATGATCTTCCCTCCAACGGTCTGAAGTTGAATATCGACTTGAAATGCCTTCTGCGTTGGATTGTCCTCTGAATATAAAACTTTATTCTTAAGTTCGTCGGAGGCAAAAACCACAGGAATATGTTTACCCTCGCAAATTTCCTCTATAATGGCGAGATTTCCCTTGTCTGACGCGTTTTCGCTACGCACTTGATACATAACCATCATAACGCGATTGTGAATATCGGCATCTGAAACTTCGTTTTTTAAGCCATCTTCCATTTTGCGTAACTGGTTCTGCATACTATTGCTTTCTGCGAAAGTGAAATTACACCCGTAAAATTTCACATCGCCATTGTTCTTGTTGACAACATTAATCTGCATATTCGCTTTGTTGTCGGAAGCAACGACGCCTACAACATCGCTCAACTGGCTACACTCTTGGGCAGTCAATTTAGGACATTCCCCATTGCCTTTAATGAAGTAGATAAACACATTCTTCAGATAGTTGGCAAATTCAAGGATGGTGTTCAGATTTTCCATCAATGGAATGACTGAACCGAGAGCGACATCGCATAAGAAAAAATCAATACTGCCTTTTTCAACTTTCTCAACATAAAGGGAAGCGCGCTTGTTTGTTTGGCCTTTTTTCTTGAGGAATGAGCAGTAGAGATAATTCAACGCCTTGAAAGAGGCAACGAAGTCACCAACTTCGATTGGCTTTGAATGTTCAATATGAACCAAAAGCGCAGTATCTGACAAAGCGGGAGTTGAATTTGTTTCCATATTCTTGAGTTGTTCAATATTTGCTACAAAAATAAACAGAATTATTCAACTTTCAAAATTTTAATTAAACTTATGAGTAGTGGAACATTAATAACGGTTGAACATTACTTCAACCGTTACCATTATCAGAGCAAAGAGCAACTCATCGACGACATCGCCAAGGCCAAGGCCGACCTCGCCAAAGCGCAAGC
>CAMHQD010000128.1 GCA_946187345.1 uncultured Porphyromonadaceae bacterium
ATTGCGCGGCCGGCGGCGGTGGCGGCGGTGGCGGCGGCTTCGGCGGCGCGGCCAGTAACATCGGCACCGGTGGACCCGGCGGTGGCGGCGGTGGCGGCGGCGCCTCCGGCAACCTTGAGTGGTGTAACTCCGGTTACTATGTCGTCAGCGCGCCGGCAGGCAAGGGCGGCCAAAATATTGACAGTTCCTGGGCCGGCAATGGCGCTGAAAGTATCCTGAATTATAATGGCATCAACAACGGCCAGGTCGTTTCCAATTCTTCAGGTTGGAGCAATAACGACAGTTATGTTAGCAGTCAGCCTACAGGCACCGGCGGTAGCGGCGGCACGGCAGGCAATGCCACCATCGGCGATACGCCCATCACTGTGACGGTGAAAATGCCTGACCAAGGCGAATGGGACATAGTCTGTTCTCAGACGAATACCGGCCAGAGCGACTGGACCGCGCTGCCTTTTGGAGCCCATAATGGGGCCACAATTGGCTCGCCGGAATCTACAACGTATTATTTCGCCACGGGAGACCTCACATTCGCCAATAAAAATCTCGGCGGCAGTGGCCTGACCATCCTGGGCACAGTGTATCTTTACATCCCCATCGGCGAGCAACTTACCTGCACAGGAGCCAATGCGAGCGGGACTTCGTGTGGCGGCGCCGGCATTGAACTGACGGCGGGCAACACGCTCTATCTCATTGGTGGGGGCAAACTCGTCGCAACAGGCGGCAACGCAGCCAATGGCAGCCATGGCCAGAATGGCGGATGGGCATCTTTCGAGCATACCCACTGGATAAAGTCCGGTTACGGTGGTCGCGGCGGAGACGGCGGCGGCGGTGCCGGTGCGGGCATCGGCACACGCGGCGGGAATGGCGGCGCTGGCGGTGCCGGCGGCGCGGCAAAAGAAGGTTATAATGACACGACAGGCGATGTGGGTCGCGATGGTGCCGCCGGCGGTACCGCTGCCGAAATGGGCACGCTCTATATTTACCAGATGCCTGCCCCAACGACAGAGATTCATGGAGGCAGCGGCGGCAGATCTTGGAGCTTGCGAGGCTACGGAGGTCTCCACGCCTTAGATGATGAAAATTCTGATGGTGAATGGGATGTTTATAATATTTGGAGCCTGGGAGGCGGCGGTGGCGGCGGTGCCGGCGGCTTCGGCGGCCCGGCCAGCGACATCGGCACCGGTGGCCCCGGCGGCGGCGGTGGCGGAGGAGGCTCCTCCGGAAGCATTCAATATAGAAACCCTTTAGGGGACCTGAAATTTTATCAAGTAGGAGCCTTAGGAGGTGGGGGCGGTGCTAATGCGGATGGTACCCTCTCCGATGCGGGTGAGAGCACGCTGATGACCAGCGACAGAGGAGCAAATGTGGGCCAAAGGAGACGCGATACCAAATCTTATGAAAACGCCGGCTGGTACAACGGCGTCGACCACCGCGCCGCCGGCGGCAACGGAGGCGGCTGCGGCTCAGCCACCATCGGCGGCTCGGCCACCACAGTGGATAAACAATACATGCTCAGCGTCATCAGCAGCACCAAAGAATGGGATATATTCACCTACCTCGTCAATAGTGGAGTCGACTACAGCGGTAAGACCGTGCAACTGACCGAGGACATCAGCGTCTCGAGGATGGCGGGCACAAGCCGGAGCAACGCGTTCCGCGGCACATTCGAAGGCGGCGGACACACGCTCACCTTCACCAGAGGCACGTCCGAGACCGCTTTCGACGAGGAGAACTGCGCTCCGTTCCGCTATGTCGACAATGCCACCATCCAGAACCTGAAGGTGGCAGGCGACATTTACACCTCACAGAAGTACGCGGCAGGCCTCGTCGCCAGCAATTCCGGCACGACAACCATCACCAACTGCGTGGTCAGCACCGTCATTCACAGCAGCGTCAGTGGCGACGGCACCCACGGCGGTATCGTGGCCATGCCGGCAAGCGACTCAAAAACCGACATCGCCGGTTGTGTGTATAGCGGTCGCCTGCTGAGCACCCACGACACCTCCTACTGTGGCGGTCTCGTGGGATGGAGTGGTGACAACACCGTTACCGTTAACCATTCGCTATACGCCCCGAATGCCAACATCGCTGTCGCCCAGGGTGAAAGTCCCATCGACAACGGCGCCACTTTCGTGCGTGGCAACAACCCGACAGTGAAAGACAACTGCTACTACACCGAGACCATGGGCTCGGCACAGGGTTTGCGCGCCATAGTCTCCCCAACAGCCCCCGACGACCTCGGCTCTCTGATCAACGACTACGGCATGGTGAAGGCATACGAGAACGGCCTCCTCTACGACGGGATATACTACAGACCCGTTCTCGACATCATCCTGCCCAATTTTTCCGATAATAGTACTACCATCAGTGACGCCAACGGCCACTTAGCCGACGTGACGCTTCAAGATCGCAACATCTACAAGGACGGCACGTGGAAAACGATCTGCCTGCCATTCGATGTGACCCTCAGCGACAGTCCGCTCGACGGAGCCGAGGCCCGACCGCTCACCGATGCCTCCATCAGCGGTTCGACACTCAATTTGACCTTTGATGATCCGGTGACAACGCTCGAGGCCGGTACTCCCTATATTATCAAATGGGAGAGCAGCGACCCTCTCGTCTGCCTTGCCAGCCCCGTATTCAACGGTGTGACCATCGATGCGACGGACAACAGTTTTGACAACCATGCCGACGGCGACGCCCGCGTGCGTTTCCTCGGAACTTATAAGAGCCTGAC
>CAMHQD010000129.1 GCA_946187345.1 uncultured Porphyromonadaceae bacterium
GTCGTCAGCGACGGGTACATCAAAATCGGCATGTACGGCGAACTGAAACTGTGATGAAGGCCATCGAAGTGAATGGCGTGAGCAAGCGCTACGGCACGGTGCAGGCCTTGCAGGACGTGTCGCTGACGGTCGACAAGGGCGAGGTGTTTGGCATCATCGGCCCTGACGGTGCCGGCAAGACGTCGCTCTATCGCATCCTGTGCACGCTGCTGCTGCCCGACAGCGGCACGGCCACTGTGGACGGCTACGACACGGTGCGGCAGATGAAAGAAATCCGCCGCCGCGTGGGCTATATGCCGGGACGCTTCTCACTCTATCAAGACCTGACCGTCGAGGAGAACCTGACGTTTTTCGCCACGCTCTTCGGCACGACAGTCGAGGCGGGCTACGACAACATCAGCGCCATCTACTCGCAGATTGAGCGTTTCAAGAACCGCCGCGCCGGAGCCCTGTCGGGCGGCATGAAGCAGAAGTTGGCGCTATGCTGCGCGCTGGTGCACTCGCCCAGCGTGCTGTTTCTCGACGAACCCACCACGGGTGTCGACCCTGTGAGCCGCAAGGAGTTTTGGGAGTTGCTGGGCGGACTTGAGGAGCGTGGCATCACCATTGTGGCCTCTACGCCCTATCTCGACGAGGTGCGATGCTGTCACCGCGTGGCGTTTCTCGACAACGGCCGCGTGCGCGGCATCGACACGCCCGAGGTCATTCTCGAGCGTTTCCGCGACGTCTTCAACCCGCCGGGCATCGAGCATGACAAGGGCACCGGGGCGCAAGACGAGAATGTGATCGAGGTCTCGCATTTGGTGAAGGCTTTCGGGTCGTTCCACGCTGTGGACGACATTTCGTTCACGGTCAAGAAAGGCGAAATCTTCGGTTTCCTCGGTGCCAACGGCGCCGGCAAGACCACAGCCATGCACATGCTCACGGGCCTCAACCAGCCCACGAGCGGCAGCGGCACAGTCTGTGGCTTTGACATCCGCACCGAGCATGAGCAGATCAAGAAGCGCATCGGCTATATGTCGCAGCGGTTCTCGCTCTACGAGGATCTGACCGTTGCCGAGAACATCCGCCTCTTTGCCGGCATCTACGGTATGGACGACGCCACCATCGCCCGCAAGACCGACGAAGTGCTGGAGCGCCTGCGCTTCACCGAGCACAAGCACGACCTGGTGGCGTCACTCCCCTTGGGCTGGAAACAGAAACTCGCTTTCTCGGTGAGCATCTTCCACGAGCCGGGAGTGGTGTTTCTCGACGAGCCGACTGGCGGCGTGGATCCGGCCACGCGACGGCAGTTCTGGGAACTCATCTACGACGCCGCCCACCGTGGCATCACCGTTTTTGTCACCACCCACTATATGGACGAGGCCGAGTATTGTGACCGCATCTCCATCATGGTTGACGGCAAGATTTGCGCCTTAGGCACGCCTGACGGTCTCAAACGGCAGTTCAACCAACCCGACATGGATCATGTGTTCACCCACTTGGCGCGCCGGGCGACCCGCTCGAGCGATTAGATTACTAAAGATAAAGATATGAAGCAGTTTATATCATTTGTCATCAAGGAGGCCCGCCACATCTTGCGCGACAAGCGCACGATGCTCATCCTCTTTGGCATGCCCACGGCGATGATGCTCATCTTTGGCTTTGCCATCTCGACCGATGTTAAGAACGTGCGCACCGTGGTTGTGACTTCACAAATGGACCATCTCACGGGCACTGCCGTGGAGCGGCTCGCCACCTCGGAGTACTTCACCGTCACGGCCACCGTGGCCACTCCACGCGAGGCGGAACTGCTCATCAGGCACCAGCAGGCCGATATGGCCGTCGTGTTTGCGGCCGACTTTGCCTCCAAACGCTCGGGCGTGCAGTTTATTGTTGACGGCTCCGACCCCAATATGGCGCAGCAATGGACCACCTACGCCCGGCAGGTGCTGCTCAACCCGTCGGCCGCCGTGGTTAACAGCAAGATGCTCTACAACCCGCAGATGCGCTCGGCCTACAACTTTGTGCCGGCAATCATGGGTATGCTGCTGATGCTCGTGTGCGCCATGATGACGTCTATCTCGATTGTGCGTGAGAAGGAGCGCGGCACGATGGAACTGCTGCTCGTCTCGCCGGTGCGCCCATTGATGGTAATCATCGCCAAGGCCGTGCCCTATCTGGTGCTCGCCTTTACCATCCTCGTTGTGATTCTGCTAATGGCACGCTACGTGCTCGATGTGCCGCTCGCCGGCTCGCTGTTCTGGCTCGTGGCTGTGAGTATGATCTATATTCTGATGGCAGTCTCATTAGGGTTGCTAATCTCCAACGTGGCGCAGACTCAACTCGTGGCGCTGCTCGTGTCGGCCATGGTGCTGCTGATGCCCGTGGTGCTGCTCTCGGGCATGATGTTCCCGGTGGAGTCGATGCCCACGGCGCTGCAATGGGTGGCCGCCGTGATGCCGCCGCGATACTATATCGACGCGATGCGCAAACTGATGATTATGGGCGTGGACATCACCGGCGTGGCCAAGGAGGTCGCCGTGCTCTCGGGCATGACCGTGCTCTTCCTCACCATCGCGCTGGCTAAATTCAAAAGACGTCTCGAGTGAAATTGGCCTCCCCCGCCCCCTCCTAAAGGAGGGGTGCCATATTGCGGCAACTGCAAGATCCCCTCCTTTA
>CAMHQD010000130.1 GCA_946187345.1 uncultured Porphyromonadaceae bacterium
ACGTGATGCAGGGCTACTTCCACAACAGCGAGGCCACCGACAAGGTGCTGCACGAGGACGGCTGGCTGCACACGGGCGACATGGGCACGTTGAGCGCCGACGGCACCATCTCAATCCGCGGCCGCCTGAAGACGATGATTCTCACCAGCAACGGCCAGAACATCTATCCCGAGGAGATTGAGGCCAAACTGAACAATATGCTGGGTGTGGCCGAGAGCCTCGTGGTGGACCGCGACGGCAAACTGGTGGCGCTGGTCTATCCGGACTATGAGACGCTGGACCAGTTGGGCATGACCCAGGACCAGTTGCCGGCCCACATGGAGAACCTGCGCAACGAGTTGAACAAACTGGTGGCCCCCTATGAGAAGGTGACCAAGATTGAGTTGATCGCCAGCGAGTTTGAGAAGACGCCCAAGCGCAGCATCAAGCGCTTCCTCTACCGCTGAGAAATAAGTATGTTTTCATTTATCAGCCCGGAGGGCGTTATTTATATAGCCCCCGAGCGTATGCTCGGGGGTGAGGTGGGCAATGAGATGCCTCTGGAAGAGGCCACTGTCACGGCAGTCGTTGCCTCTTCCAGAGGCACATTACGTGCTATTGCAACCCCCAACTGGCGTTGGGGGCTATATAAATAACGCCCTCCGGGCTGAAATTAGTCCACACTTTACAAGGGAACAGTGTACAAAATCTACAACTGCTGACCGGCTATGGCGACAATGCAGAAAATATCCGTGCGGTTCTATGATGACCGCGAGGTGCGCGCCATTTGGGATGACGAGCGCGGCAAGTGGTGGTTCTCGGTGCTCGACATCGTGGGGGCCATCAACGGGCAGAGCGACTACACCCGCACCCGCAATTACTGGAAGTACCTCAAGTCGAAATTGCGCAAGGAGGGCAGTGAAGTGGTTAGTGTCACTAACCAGTTGAAATTGCTCGCTCCGGATGGCAAGCGTCGTCTGACCGACGTGCTTGACTACGCCGGCGTGATGCTGCTTGCCCAAAACATCCCCAACACCAACGCCACCCGCTTTGTGCACTGGTTTGCCGCCGACAGCGAGAGCATCGACGGCAAGAGCCGCGAGAAGGCTTACGCCATGTGGGAGAGCGGCCTGTTGGAAACGGTGGAGATTGGCACCACGCGCGGCTTGCGGCAGATCCACGGCTACCTGTTCGGCGGGCTGTATGACTTCGCCGGGCAAATCCGCACCAAAACCATCTCAAAGGGCAACACCATCTTCTGCGTGGCCGCTTATCTGCCGGGAGTGCTGAAGGATATCGACCGTATGCCGGACGACACCTTCGACGAGATTGTGGCAAAATATGTCGAGATGAATCTGGCGCACCCCTTTATGGAGGGAAACGGCCGCAGCACGCGCATGTGGCTCGACCTGCTGATGAAGAACCGCCTCGGGCTCTGCGTGGACTGGAGCCGCATCGCCAAGCGTGACTACATGGACGCGATGATCTTGAGTGCTGCCGACCCGTCACGGTTGCGGGCGCTGCTCCACGGAGCCCTCACCGACCGGATTGCCGACCGCGAGACCTTCATGAAAGGTGTCGACTACTCCTATTACTACGAGCAGGACGAATGACGGAAAAAAATTTAACACGAATATCCATTAACAATACTTGGTAAATTATTGGGTTAGCGTCTATTTCGTCTATAACGACGTCTATTTTCGTCAATTTTTTAATTTTAAACGTGAATTGACGTTGTCATAGACGTAAATAGACGCTAACCTTTAATATTTACCGAAGTATTGGCATTAGGACTGGTTATAAAAAAAGAAGGAGATGAAGATTGTAGTGAGCACCGGCGCGGGAGTGAGCGCCGAGAGTGGCATGCCCACCTATCGTGACGCGGGCGGCCTGTGGGAGAACTATCCGGTGATGGAGGTGGCCAGCGATGTGGGCTTCCGCCGCAATCCGGCGTTAATCCACGAGTTCTATAGCAATATGCGGCAGAAACTCGTGAGCCAGATCCGTCCCAACGCGGCCCATGTGGGGCTTGCCGAGATGGAGCGTGACCACGAGATGCACATTATCACCCAGAACGTTGACGACCTGCACGAGCGCGGCGGCTCGAGCCGCGTGCTGCACCTGCATGGCGAGTTGATGAAGGTGCGGTCGATGACGCACCCCGAGCGGGTGTATCAGTTGCCGTGTGAGCGGCTGAGCGACAAGGGACTGACGACGACTGTGGACACGCTCGACCCGTATGGCGACCACGTGAGGCCGCACATTGTGTTCTTCGGCGAGGATGTGCCCAATATGGGCGCGGCGGCGCGGTTGGCGAGCGAGGCCGACGTGTTTGTGGTTATCGGCACGTCGTTGGTGGTGTATCCGGCGGCGTCGCTGCTGCACTACGTGCGTCCCGGCGTGCCCATCTACTATATCGACCCACGTCCGGCGGCCGTGCCGTCCAATGTGACTGTGCTGCCGATGGTGGCTACCGAGGGTGTGGCGCGGCTGCGCGAGTTGTTGGCTTAAGTTCAGTGGATGTTGCGCGCGTTGAGGGCGGCCTGGTAGCGGTGGGCGTTGGCGCTGTGGGTGGCGTAGTCGGCGGCGAAGTTGTGGTAGCCGCTGAAGTCCTCTTTGGCGCACATATAGATGTAGTCGTGCTCCGGCGCGTCGAGCACGGCGTCGATGGTAGCCTT
>CAMHQD010000131.1 GCA_946187345.1 uncultured Porphyromonadaceae bacterium
ATAAGTAAAGAATGAGTTCTCATAGTCAGTCACTTTTATGGTGCCGTTGATTTTCAAAGAAAATCAACGGCAAAGATAACAATTTTTCTCCAATCCACAAATTTTAGACAAGAGAACAAGAGTTTTGTAGAGGGTCCGATAATTCCCGAAAAAAAATTATCTCGTCTATTTTCGTCTATTTCCGTCTATCTTTATTTTATTTAAACGGAATAATAAGAATAGACGTAAATAGACGAAAATAGACGAGAGGTTGGATGCGATTAACGGCGGAGTTGGTTGTCGACGATGTCGGCGAGCACGTCGCCCACGGTGAGGCCGGCGGCGCGCACCTGCTGTGGGATAAAACTGGTGGCCGTCATGCCCGGCGTGGTGTTAATCTCGATGAGGTTGATGCGGTCGCTGCCATCGGCCTCGCGTGTGACGATGTAGTCGATGCGGATGATGCCGTTGCAGTGCAGCAGGTCGTAGAGGCGCAGCGTCTCTTGCTGCAGCGCGTCGCGCAAGGTGTCGCTGATGCGTGCCGGCGTGATCTCGTCCACCTGGCCGTTATACTTGGCGTCGTAGTCAAAAAACTCGTTGTGGGTCACCACCTCCGTCACGGGGAACACGACGCTCTTGTCGCGCGTCTTGTAGCACCCCACGGTTACCTCCATGCCATCCATAAACGCCTCCACCATCACATCGTTGCTATAGCCGAAGGCAAACTCGAGGGCCTCGGCCAACTGCTCGGGGGTCTTCACCTTCGACACGCCAAAACTCGAGCCGTCGGCCACCGGCTTGACGAAGCACGGCAACCCCAGGCGCGCGACAATCTGTTCGTTGGTGAGTTCGCGCGGCTGGTCACGGCGCACGAGCACGCTGTCGGCGATGTGTACGCCGAAGGGGCGCAGGAAGTTGTTGAGCACAAACTTGTCGAATGTCAACGCCTCCACCAGCACGCTGCTGGTGCTGTAGGGGATGCGCAGCAGGTCGAAGTAGCCCTGCAGGATGCCGTTCTCGCCCGGCGTGCCGTGGATGGTGATGTAGGCGTAGTCGAAGCGCACATGGCGGCCGTCGGCGTCGGTAAACGAGAAGTCGTTGCGGTCCACCGGGCGCGGCGCCTCGTTGCCATCGCCAATCGCGTTCCAGTCGGTGCCGTGCATGAGCACGATGTACACCGCGTAACGATTGTGGTCAAAGAAAGAGTAGAGGCCGCGAGCCGAACGCAGCGACACCTCATACTCGGCAGAGTCGCCACCACACACGATGGCGATATTCGGACGGATAATCTTGTCGATAGTCATTACCAAAGTCTGTTGTTTTGAAAAACGGCACAAAATTACAACTTTTTATTCACACTGCCCACCAAAACCAACCTTTATCTCCCGTGAATTTTCGTGAATATTTTATTTACTCTGTTTTATCATCAAAATTTATTCACGATAATTCACGGAAATTCACGGGATAAAATAATTTTCGGGAATTTTCGAGAGAGAGCCCAGCGGAATTAAAATATATCAGCGGTCAACTGTTTTTCTTGTAACTTGTGACGGCCCAGGTGGCCATTAGCGAGCCGATGACGAGCAGGGCGCCCAACTGGTGGGCGACGGCCGGCAAGCCACCGCCGCGCACAAAGACGGTGCGCACCGCGTCGATAAAGTAGTGCATCGGGTTGACGTAGGTGGTCATATAGGCCCATTGCGGCATGGAGCGCGTGGGGGTGAACAAGCCGCTGAGCAGCATGATGCACACGATAAAGAACCACATGACGAACACGGCCTGCTGCATAGTGTCGGAATAATTGGACACAATCAGTCCAAACGACGAGAAGAACAGCGCCAACAGCATGGCCAGGCAATAGATGAGCCACACCGGGCCTTGCGGAGTGAGGCCGTACACCAGCCACGCCAGCAGCAGGCACACCGTGATCACAAACAAGGCGATGAGCCAGTAGGGGATTAACTTGGCGAGGATAAATGACCACTTCGACACCGGCGTGACGTTGATTTGCTCGATGGTGCCGGCCTCTTTCTCGCCCACGATGTTCAGCGTGGGCAGGAAGCCGGTCATGAGCATCATCACGATGGCCAGCAGGGCGGGGATCATGAACAACTTGTAGTTCTGGTGCTTGTTATAGAGCAGCAGTGTTGACACCCTCGACTGCAACGCGCCGGCATCAGGCATAACGCCGGCCGTGACAATTTGCGACAAGTAGGCCGAGCCCATGTTGCCCTTGGTGCCGTTGACGGCATTGGCGGCGATGAGCACCTGTGGCTGCCGTCCCGTGGCGAGGTCGCTGCCGTAGTGCCGAGGAATGACCAGCACAACGTCGGCCTTGCCGCTCTCTATCTCGGCCAAAGCGGCGCGATAGTCGGCCTTCTGTCCGTTGAAGATGAAGTAGTTGGAGGCCTCGACAGAGTGTACGAGCCGCTGACTGGCCATGGAGCGGTCGTTGTCGACCACATCGACGCGGATATTCTTCACCTCCATGTTCATCACCCACGGCATGACGCACATGATGATGATGGGAAACATGACGATGAGCCGCGGCAGGAAGGCGTTGCGCCTTATCTGGAGAAACTCCTTATGTATAAGATACTTCAGCATAAATCAGTAATTAGAGGCCTCCCCCCGCCCCTCCTAAAGGAGGGGATCT